>CAYPKI010000011.1:14374-22826 GCA_964411265.1 uncultured Alcanivorax sp.
GCTCCCACCTGTCGCTGACCAACGAACCCTGTGAGCCCGCCTCCTGGCGCCAATCCGTCATCATCAATGGCGCTCGGGCGAGCGCACACAAGGCCATGCGGGCGCTGGGCCATTACCGCGCCGAAGTCGAATTGCGAATCGAGCCCGGCGACGCCTGCTGGACGCTCGCGGTAAAGCTGAAGCCCGGTCCGCCTGTACGGATCCGCGAGCGCGACGTCCGATTGCCGGGCGAAGCCGCCCGGGACCGGGCTTTTCAGGAGCTGTTGGCCAACACCCCCGTGCGCGAGGGCGCGATCGCTCGCCATGACCACTACAAACAACTAAAGAAGGGCCTGACCCGCCTGGCCAGCCGTCGTGGCTATTTCGACAGTGAACTCACCCGCGCGCGCCTGGAGATCGATACGCAGGCGAACACGGCCGCCGTCCGGCTGACTCTGGACAGCGGCCGGCGTTATCAATTTGGGCGCGTTCGTGCACGTCAGGACGCCATACGCGATCAACTGATGCAGCGCTTTATCCCCTTTGACCCGGGCGCGCCCTTCGATAACCGCAAACTGCTGGACCTGCGCCAGGAGCTCAACCGTAGCGGCTATTTCAGCCGGGTACGAATCAAGGCGCGCCCGGAGCAGGCGGACCCGTCCAGCCTGCGCGTGCCCGTGGACATCGAGGCCGAGCGGCGTCCGCGCTACGAGTTTCTCGCCGGCGTGGGCTATGCCACCGACACCGGGCCCCGGATGCGGCTGGGCCTGGAAAACCGGCGGGTCAATCGCCGGGGCCACAGCTATCAGGCGGAAGTGGAAGCCTCCCGGGTCAACACCGGGGCAGGTTTCAATTACCGTATCCCGCTGAGTGACCCCAACCGGGAATACATGAACCTATACACCAGCTATATGCGCGACGAGACCGATACCAGTCTGAGCGAGCGCTACCGGCTGGGCGTCGGGCGCGTGAGCGAGTTGGCGTCGGACTGGCTTCTGACACGCTCAATCGAATATCTGCGCGAGTTCTACACCATTACCGACGAGCGCGACCGTGCGGACCTGATCATGCCTGGCTTGGCCCTGCAGCACACCAGCGTGGATGATCTGGCCAGGCCGCGGCTGGGCTGGCATCTGGATGGCGAGGTTCGCGGGGCATCGGCCGAGCTGGGCTCCACGGTCTCTTTCGGCCAGTTCCACGGCCATGCGCGGGGTGTCATCCCGGCCGGTTCCGGACGCCTGCTGGGCCGGGTGGAATTGGGCACCACAGCGGCGAACGAACTGGCGAAACTGCCCGTTTCGGTACGCTTTTTCGCCGGCGGTGACAATAGTGTGCGTGGCTATGACCTCGAATCCCTGGGCCCCACCAATGACAACGGGGATGTCGTCGGTGGACGTCATCTGCTCACCGGCAGCGTCGAATACAACTACCCCATCGTCGGCCGCTGGGCTCTGGCGTTGTTCACCGACGCGGGTAACGCCTTCAATAACTTCAGCGATTACGAGTTGCTCCGGGGCGTGGGTGGGGGCGTACGCTGGCGCTCGCCCGTCGGTCCTGTCCGTGTGGATCTGGCCCGTCCGGTCGAGGAGCCGGGCAATTACCGTTTGCATATCAGCATGGGGGCCGTGCTTTGATCCGCCGGGGGTCACGGGTACTGGGGCTATTATTCGCCGGATCAGTGCTGGTGACTCTGGCCTCGATGGCCTGGCTCGCGGGTACGGAAACCGGCACCCGCTGGCTGCTCCACCAGGGCCTTGAACACGCCCCCGGAGACGGCGGCATCGCGCGCGTCGAGGGCACGCTCGCGACGGCTGTGCACCTCAATGACGCCTTTTACAAGGCCGAGGCGCTACGACTGGACCTGGCCCAAGGCACGCTGGATCCGGACTGGTCCGCCCTGCTGTCCGGCGAGATCGGGATTCAGGCGCTCACCGCACAGGGACTGACGCTGCAGGGGCAAGGCCATGCATCCGCGCAAGAACTGGCGGACTCGGCATCCACAGGCACCACGAACTGGCCGGTGCTGGCTCTGCCTTTATCCCTCGAGCTTTCAGGCGTCGAGCTTAAGGATATCCGCATCCAGCAGGGTGCAAACGACCATGCAATCACCCGCCTGGCGCTGGCCGGCCACTGGCGCGGCCGGCAACTGGAACTGGACTATCTGGCCCTGCAACAGCGCGAACGCCATCTGACCCTGGCGGGCAAGCTTACCTTGGCGGATCCCTGGCGGATTGATACCGAAGTGTCCTGGGGGCTTCCCCTGCCTGCCAAGCTGGACGGCTATTTCGACAAGCCCTTGGCCTTTGGCCAGGGCCAGCTGCGCGGCCGGGTTACGGACCTGACGCTGGAGCACCAGCTCCACCAACCTCGTTCCCTGCACAGCCAGGGCAAGATCCAGCCCCTGGCCAGGCCGCTGCACCTCGATCTACAACATGACTGGTCGGAGCTGGCGCTGACGCTGCCGGATGGACGTAACCTGGCCGTAGGCGAGGGTGAGCTTCAGACACGGGGTTCGCCGGGTGATTACGAGATTGGGCCGGAAGCCGGGGCCACGAAACTCGAAGGACTTCCGCCCCTGACGACAAGGATGCGGGCACGAGGCGACCGGGCATCGTTGCGCATCCACAAGCTACGGCTCAAGGGCGAACCCGGCCGAGTCACCGCAAGCGGCACCCTGGGCTGGCAGCCGCATCCGCGCTGGAGCCTGACGCTGGACGGGCGTGAACTGAACCCGGCCTTTCTCGACGCCCGGGTGCCCGGGCAGCTGGCACTGCAAGCACAACTCAACGGCCGGATGCCTGCTAATGGCTCGCTCGCGCTCAATCTGGATCTCGAACGGCTGGAGGGCGCTCTAGGCGGGGAAAAAATGTCCGCGTCAGGTCAAGTGCGCATGACCGGCACGGAGGAAGTCCGGATTGAGACGCTGCGCCTGGACACCCGGTATGGCCGGGCACGCATCAGCGGCACGGCGGGCTGGGTTCCCCATGCCAACTGGTCCCTGGATATCAAAGGCTCGGACTGGAATCCGTCGGTACTGAATGAGAGGCTGCCGGGAAAGATCAGCGTCAATGCCCGGTTTGGAGGCGAGCTGCCGCCCCGGGCTCCGCCCGAGTTCGACCTGAATCTGCGCAAACTGAGCGGCACCCTGCGCGAACAAGCCCTGAGCGGCAGCGGCAAGTTTGACGCGCGCGGCCTCAACCGGGTCCGGGGCCAAATGCAGCTGGCACTGGGTGCGAATTCGGCAAGCCTGCGGGGTCACCGCAGTGAGAACAATGACCTGGCGGTACGGGTAGAGGCACCGGAACTGGCGCCGCTGTGGCCGGATCTGGCCGGAAGCTTCGAAGGCCGCCTGCGGTTGCGGGGCACCCTTGAGGAGCCGGTGCTTGATGGCGAACTCCGGGGCCGGGATCTGGAATGGAGCTCATGGCGCCTGAACCGGCTGAAACTGAGCCTCCGAGCACCGGGCGAACAGGGGCAACAGCAGCTCGCCGTTGAAATCGGGAAAGCACAACAAGGTAAAGAGACGCTGTTCAGCGGTTTGGAACTGACCGGCCGCGGGCGGCGCTCCGCTCACCAGCTGAACTGGGCGGTTGAACGGGCTGACCACAGGTTGGCCGGGACCCTGGACGGCGGCGTAACGGCTGATCGCTGGCAAGGCCAGCTGGAAAAACTGAAGCTGTCCGGTCCGCTGAGCCAAACCTGGCAACAAGCCCGGGCGGCCAATCTCACCGCGTCGTCCTTCCAAGTCCAGCTGACCGAACTCTGCCTCCGGGCCGGGAGCCATCCCGGGCGGGCTTGCGCCCGTGGCGAATGGCAAAAGCCGGATCAGGGCCGCCTTGATCTGTCCCTCAAGGCGGTGCCGCTGACGCCTTTCGCCGTCTTCCTGCCGCCCGGCACTGAACTGGAGGGGGATTTGAACGGTAGCGCCGAACTGGTGCTGCGCGCCGGGCAGCCGCGGGCAAAAGCAGAACTGACCACCGGTGGGGGCGCCTTGCAGCTGGGAACCCAGCGGGACGAACCCATCCGGCTGCCTTGGCAGCAGTTCAGCGCCCGGGCCCGTCTGGCGGATGGGCAGTGGCGGCTGGGCACGCGTCTGCAACGCAAGAACACGGACTTTGTTGAGGGTCAGGTGTCAGGCCATCTCGCGAGGCCGGAGGCCCCCCTGGATGGGCACCTGGAAACCCGGCTCACCGACCTGAACTGGCTGGAGCTGGTGGTGCCGCAACTGCGCGAACCGGCGGGAGCGCTGGAGGGCACGCTGGAGCTGTCCGGTACCACCCAGAATCCGGTCTTCGGCGGCGGCATGACCCTGCGTGATGCCCGTGTACGCGTTCCGGAAGCCGGGCTAATACTGCGCGAGATGCACATCACCGCCAGCACCAGTGATCAGGGCCGGCTACACTTGGAAGGCGGCGCGCATTCGGGCGACGGTCAGGTTCGATTGGACGGTCGCCTGAAGACGGCCCAGGACTGGCCCTGGCCCCTCGAGCTGCATGTGCAAGGCCAACAATTCCTGGCGCTGGATCGGCCGGTCGCCCGGTTAGCGTTGAACCCGGAACTGGACTTCACTCTGGAAGGCCGCCACTTGAGCCTGCGCGGCGATATTGGTGTGGCCGAAGCCAGTTTCGAGCCGCGCCAGATGGGCAACCAGGCCGTCCAGGTTTCTTCGGATGTCGAGCTGGTCCATCAGGAGGAAGAGGTTCAAACACCCTGGCAAACGGATATCGATGTGGGCGTCACTCTGGGCGATCAGGTGCGCTTTCAGGGTTTCGGCCTGCGGGCGCGCTTCGACGGTGAAGTACGCTACCGTGACCTTGAGGACGAGGCGCCGCGCATGACCGGCGAAGTCCATGTCCAGGAAGGCCGCTACCATGCTTACGGGCAGCGCCTGCAAATCGAACGCGGCCGTCTGCTGTTCGAGGGAGCACCGGACAACCCCGGACTGGACATCATTGCCGTGCGTCCCTTGCCCAGCCGCGAAACCCGGGTGGGCCTGAAAATAGGTGGAACCCTGCAACAGCCCAATGCACGCATCTTCTCCGATCCGCCGCGGGAACAAAGCCAGGCGATGGCGCTGCTTCTCACCGGACGTTCGCTGGACGGGGCATCACGCGCACAAAGCAATGCCATCCTGGAAGCTATCACGCGCTACGGTCTCGAACGCGGCGATGTTCTCACCAGTCCCCTGAGCGAGACCCTGGGCGTGGAGGTGGGCGTGGACAGTTCCAATGAACTCGACCGCACAGCGCTGACTCTGGGCAAGCAGCTCTCCGAGCGCCTTTACGTGCAGTACAGCATGGGCCTGTTCGGGTCTCTGTCCACGGTCATGCTGCGCTACGGCATTACACCGCACCTGAGCCTGGAAACCCGCTCGACCGGCGAGTCCCAGGGAGCAGACCTGATTTATCGCCTGCAGTCGGATTGACCGGCACGCTTAGCCCGGGGCCGCTGCGGTCACCCGGCCGCCGAGACAAGCGTGGCAGGATGGCATGAAGAAAAATGACCAGGGGCGTCCAGATGCCCGCGGAAGTGAATAAACCGCGCTTGGCTGCTCGTACTGATGATTCCGGCCATAGTTGTTACAGCTGAAGCCAGTCCGGGACGGGTACACACGGCTGTGGAGCTCAAGCCGGGGGGCCAGCGAGGCTTTGCACGCGGGCTATCAGCCGGTCCGATGACTGCTTGTCCAGACGTTACAGAAGCAGCGCTCGCGTCATGACACATGCTCTTGAGAAGCGCCTCGAAGCCTGTGCCCATGGCAACGTCAAGCAGGAAAGGCTTATGCGGAAGACATAACGGATCGACATGCCCGGGCAAGACCCGGCGCTACTTCAGTCGTGCAACAGGAACGTAGCCAACTCCGGCCGCTTATCACTACGACACCATGCTCGGTGTGTAAGGGCGGACAAAACGCTTATTGGACACATCGCGCGGTGAGCAAAAAAATAACGCAAACAGGAAATCACTATGGCCTTATTACGAATCTTGTTCGTCCCGCTGTTGCTGGCGATTGCCCTGTCGGCCCCCGCCGTGGAGCTGACCGAGGCCCAGCGTGCTGAACTGGAGGATCTGGCGCCCGATCTGGAACTGACCGACAAAATGGTGGCCCAGCTGGAGGCCATTGCCTATAACCCGAATCTGAGCCTGGAAGAGCGCATCAAACGCATGCAGGAGGTGACCGGAATTGACAGTTTCCGGAAGGGGAAACCGCTGCAGCGCAAGATCTGCATCTGGGACATTGCCGGACGTTCCGGGCCCATCTTCCAGGCAGCCCAGGATCAGCGCGCCCGGGCCATGAAATACGGTATCCAACGCGAGAGGATTCCCTACACCAACGAGGGCGTCATGGTGGATGCGTTCAAGTCCGGCCAGTGTGACGCCGCGCTCATGAGCGGTCTGCGCGCGCGTAATTTCAATTCTTTTACCGGCACGATCGACGCCGTGGGTGCTGTCCCCGACATGAAGCACATGAAAACGCTCATGAAGGTTCTCGCTCATCCGTCCAGCCACGAGCAGATGGTGCAGGGCCAGTACGTCATCATGGGGATCGCCACCGGCGGCGGCGCCTATGTCTTCGTCAACGACCGCGAGATCAATTCCCTGGCCAAGGCTGCCGGCAAGCGCGTGGCGGTGCTGGATTACGATGACCAGCAGGCACAAATGGTCGCCAGCATTGGTGCCACACCCGTGCGCACCAGCATGGTCAAGGCGCCGGGCATGTTCAACGACGGCGTCGTGGATATTCTTGCCGCGCCGCTTGCTGCCTATGAGGCCATGGAACTCTACAAGGGTCTCAAACCCGATGGCGCCATTATCGACTATCCACTGGCCATGATCTCCATGCAGCTCGTCGGCCGGCGCGAGAAATTCCCGAACATGTTCGCGCAGTTCGTGCGCGAGGAATTCTATAACCGCTTTGATGAAATCCGCCGCCGCGTCCGGGCAGAAGCGGGCAAGATACCCGACAAATGGTTCGTCCAGATCCCGCCCGAGGACAAGGCTGAATACGAGACCCTGATGCAGGAAGCCCGGACCCAGCTGCGCAAGGAAGATTACTATGATCCGGACATGCTACGCCTGCAGCGCCGCATTCGCTGTAAGTACGATCCGGGCCGGGCGGAGTGTACGCAGAATAGCGAGTAGAAAGACGCCCGACCCAACAGGCTGTTGAAGAAACCTGCTAAAGCCGAGGCGGAAAGACGGTCTCCCGAGCCTTATTCATCGGCGTACGTCCTCCGCGCCCGCAACGCCTGCGCCAGGGTGGCGCCGTCAACGAATTCCAGATCGCCGCCCATGGGCACACCCTGGGCAATGCGGGTGACGGTAATACGGTCACCGCTCAGTTCACGGATATAGTGAGCGGTGGCTTCGCCTTCCACGGTCGTGCCCAGAGCCAGAATGATCTCGCCCACGTCGCCGTCCTCCAGCTGCTGCTTCAGCTGATCCAGGCCCACATCAGCGGGACCCAGGCCATCAATGGGGGAGAGATGCCCCATGAGCACGAAATAACGACCCTCGTATTCGCCCGATTGCTCAAAAGCCAGCACATCCGCCGGCGACGCCACGACACAGACCAGTTGTTGGTCGCGTTGGGGATCGGCGCAGACCGGGCAGAGCTCGTCCTCGGCGAAGTTGCGGCAGCGCCGGCACTGCCCCACCCCCTCCATGGCCTCACTGAGCGCCGACGCCAGACGCTCGCCCCCGGCGCGGTCGCGCTCGAGCAGGGCATAGGTCATACGCTGGGCCGAGCGCCGGCCCACACCCGGCAGGCAGGTAAAGGCCTCGATCAGGTTTTCGACCCGCGGACTGTGCTTCATGAACCGGAGAAGGGGTTGAAGCCCGCGGGCATATCCATGCCGCCGGTGACCGAGGCCATCTTGTCCTTTTGCTGCTGCTCTACGCGCGCAACGGCATCATTGGTGGCAGCGGCTACCAAATCCTCAAGCATTTCCCGATCATCACCCATCAAGTCCGGGTCGATGTGCACGGAACGCACATCATGACGCCCGTTCATGACCACCTTGACCATGCCCGCACCGGCCTCGCCGGTCACCTCGGCCTCGGCCATTTCGTCCTGCATCTTCTTCATCTTGTCCTGCATGGCCTGGGCCTGCTGCATGATGTTGTTCATATCGAAATCCATGGGGAACCTCATTGCTGTGTCGGCCGAATCGAGGCCTCATCCAGACGACCATCGAATTCCTGAATCAATTCCCGGACCACGGGATCATCCTGGAGGGTCCGGCGGGCCTGCTCAGCCCTTTGCTGTTGCTCTTCCGCAGCACGCTCATCCGGCGTGCCACAGGCCTGCTGGTCCACGGTAACGCGTAACCGTACGGCGTGGCCCAGATATTCCTGCAGCCCCTGTTCCAGCTCAGCCACACGGGCGTCATTGAGCAGCACCTGATGGTCCGGACGCAGCGCCAGGTGCCATTGCCGGTCTTCGCGTTCCACCAGAACACAGTTGCGCGCC
>CAYPKI010000012.1:0-973 GCA_964411265.1 uncultured Alcanivorax sp.
CGAAAAATGGCAACGAAGATAGCGGGCCAGCCTGAAAGCCCCGCAGGGCGGGACCTGAAGCGCGTACCTGATGCACTTTGTCGCTCGGAAAGGGAACCACCCTGTCCGTCGCAACAAAGTACAACAGCTGCACGCTTCAGGTCACGCTGAGTGCGCAAGGGGTTTTTCAGCAGCCTGTTAAAGAGATTCCAGCAGGCTGGTCGCCATCTTCTCCCCCAAACTGGAGGCGAGTTCCTTAACAGCCCGGGATCTGGCAACACTTTCCCGAGTGCTCACACCTTTAACGTCCGCCCGAAACTCGTCGATAATCCGTCCGGACGAATCTACTACGCTCACGGACCCGTCCGCGAACACGAAATAGTTGTCCTTTTTCTCTGTATTCAGACTGACGTCATAACGCAGTGTGATATCAGCCCTGGATTGGTCGGTGTAAATCTTCACTCCTTCCTTGGTCAGAGCCTCACGCAATGTTGATCCCAAGCGGCGATCATCCTCGTTCGCGGGTTCCAGAACGACCCGGAGATCGCCCACCAGATCTGTCACCTTCTTTTCCAGCGAAGAGAACCGATCAACGTCGACACCGCCAGAGCGGCTCTGCGGGGAGACCAGCTGCAGTTTTTCCGCGACCTGGCGTCGTTGCTGAACACTCTCGAGCGCGGGCAGCACCGCACGAAGTTTGTCCAGCCGCGACCCCTCAAGCGGTTTGTCAGCAAACTCCTCGAGTTGCTCATCGAGCCCGGCCAAACGCTCGGACAGACTTTCTGCCTCCGCCTGACGGTTCAGGGCAGCGAGTGCATAGGCCATGTCGTTCGACTCATCCACATGGGTTTTCAGAATGCGAACATTGGATAATTCCACTTCAGGGATCTTGTTCTTCACATTACGAAGCAGGGACCGAGTCACCGTGCTCTCGCCGTCCTTGACCGTGCGTTTGGTCGACGTCTGCGTCGTACCGGTGACTTGCACGCGCAAC
>CAYPKI010000012.1:983-9491 GCA_964411265.1 uncultured Alcanivorax sp.
TCGCCATCTCCGCCCGAGCTTTATCACTCGCCCGGTTGAGCGCCGACGCCGGATCAGCGAAGACCTCCGCCGATCCCACGCCGTACGCCATATCCGGACTGGACGGCGGTTGCGTGACCCAGTCCGGGCGACCCGGCCCACTTGTGGACTGCGTACTAGCGTTTTGCTCCTTCGAGCCAGAGCCGGCTACCGGCCGCGAACCCTCGGAGCTTGCCGTATCGCCACCAGACTGGCCAGCGCTGCTACCGGTGTTGTCGCCACCCTGCCCCTCGGAGTCTCCCGACAGTTCAGAGTGAAACTCGTCACTTTCCGAGTCCATGGCGGCTACATCGGCGTCAGATGGCCCGCCGCCGCTTTCGGGTTTCGGCGAGCCGGCGCTGGCACAGCCCCCCAAGGCGAGCAATGCCGCGACCAAACCACTGTGAAGAGTCATTCTTGTCATCATTCGCACCCGTCTGCCCGGTACAAGCACATGCTACAGTGACCAGCTTGAGCGCTCGCCTCTCTTCTTGATATTTTCCTGACCGGTCCAAACGATCTCGTTCGACTCGATATCGAGCAGCGACAGGTCGACTTGATAAGAGACCACCTTCGTATTCCCGGACTGATTCACGATCGAACTGATCTTGCCAGACAGCGCATAGTCCGCCCCGTACTCCTGTCCCATAGCAGCACGCGTATCGGCCGACGCATGGAGATCCTGGGACTCCCGCTCGTCGCGAATCTCTTCACGCAGATCGGACGCCGCTACGAACTTCGCCTTCCCCGAGCGCAGAACAGCACGCCGGATATCGTTTATAAAGGTATCGACCGCGATCTGTGTGTGCGCTTTATTGCGAATATCGAACACAATGACCCGCGGCTTCTTACCGTTATTATTTTTCTTGAATTCCTGAACCCAGGGGAAGGAAAGCATATCCTTGATCACAGTCTCAGAGACTTTCTTGGAGTCCTTAGCGTTCCAGTTTGTCGTGAGATCCTCGCTTTCGTCCTCGCTCATTCGCGAGACCTTGTTCGCCTGACAGCCACCGACGCTCAGCGTCAGGAGGGCAACCATAGTTGCCCAGATCAATCCAGTTCTTGTACTCGTCATCACTTTTCTCCTTTTGACTAACAGAATCAGGCAGTCACGCCCGGATCATGTTAAAGACTTTGGCGCATCTCCGGACTCACCAGCCGTTCATTCCAGACCCGCACGTCTCCGGCGCCAATCTCGAACTCCCGCCGCGTTGAGACCACTTCCCGACCGTCTTTGAAACCATGAACGCTGACCGTGTGCTTGCCCGGCTTCAGGGCAACACTGCCCACCTGAGCCTCGGCCGGCAGCGTGAGCCATGACCGCGTTTCCGCCTGACTCGACGCTGCGCCCATAATCCGGCCCAGAATTTCAATGAAAAAGCCGGCTTGACCACCAGCAGCCTCCCCAGCTTCGGACGCCCCCATGTTTTTCAGCGTCGCCCGGGCCAGGCCCATCTTCAGGTCGCGGCCCGATTCCAGCAGTTGCTCCTGCACCGCCAAAGTCTTCAGCGAATCGGAACGATCCAGCGTACGCCGGGTTTCGCCATCCACCCGGACCTTGACGGAATCCAGCGAACGGCTCTTGGGCATGTAATAGGGCACAGTCACACGAATTCCACCTGCACCATTGATCGCCTCGATAATTCCGGCGTCGACCGCGGTGCTCCAGGCGGGGCCCAACGGAATGGTTTTCTCGGCAAGGCTGTCCACGACCTCACTCAGCCCCTCACGATAATAGGCGTGCGCCATATCCAGCAGGCCGGTGTCGGCATAAAGCATGGTAAACCAATCCTGCTGCGCGGCCTGCTCCGCAGCCGTGCCCGTCAAAACCGGACTTATTTCCAGTGCCTTCTGGCCCGCGTCCGCCCGGACCATGAGATTCATTTCCCGGGGCTCAGCGGTAAAGCCGATATGCTTGAGCACAAAAAGCCGCCCAAGGTTATCGCTGTTTTGCGTAATGCGCTGAAGACGGTCCCGGTCCTCGCTCGATAGCTTCTCGCTTTTCAGACGCGGTGCCCTCGTACCATAGCCGCCGACCTTTTCCATGATCCGAACGACATCAAACCAGGCCTGGTCCGTCATTGAACTGCCCAGATCGTACTGCTCGGCATAGCCGTTTTCATAAAGCTTGGCCGCGTTTTCGTACTGGATACGTGCGTTGTCCAGTTCGCCCAGCTTCTCATAGAGGATACCGGCCAGGTAGCGCGCACTGGCATCATCACGAAACTCCAGCATATCCTCATCGAGGTAATTGCCACGGAGCTTGTCGAAAATATCGAGGAGCTTGGTAAAAAGCTTTTTTTCGTTGTCTTCGACGTTCTGATAGTTACCTTCTTGCTGGGCAATCGCGTCAAGAACATTGCTAACGCGCCGAATCTCGATACGCGACTTCTCCATATAATCCTTTTGCTCGTCTTCTGAGCCAGCGTTCTGCGCCATATCGAGATAATTGAGCGCCTTGTAATAGTTGATATAAGCACGTTCGAAGTCCCGACCACCATAGGGCCGCGAGCGGGGACTGGTCATCATCGACTCAAGGAACTGGCTTACGCGCTTGGTCTGCAGATCTGAAGCAATCCGGTCTGCGGTATTAAAATGCTTGTTACTTTCTTCATATTGTCCGGCGAGCCGTTTTACCGTCCCGAGCTCAAGGTGATAAAGCAATCGATCGTCGCCTTCCGGAGACAAGGGTTTCTTGATGGGTGCAGTTGCACTGTCATACTCTTCTTGTGCCACCTTTTTCTTCGCCTTCCCCAGACTGTCCCCATAGGTCGCACATCCGGATATAACTACACAGGACAACAATCCTATAAATAAACCCCCGGCAAAGTTTCCTTTCATTGTCGCGCTCCTCCTCAAATGGTTTTTTCGTATCTATGCCCTCCGACGCCTCGGGAATCCCAAACTTGCCTGTCACACTCGATTTTCCTGCGTCGTCGGGTCGGTTTCGCCCGTATCGGGACTTGGGCCACCCCTTGTTGTTATTTGAGGTGTCCGAAGAGGAATTGATCAATGAGCATTTCCATTCCGGAGCCGTTGCCCGCCTCGATACCCCCAGCTGAAATACTACGGAATTGTTACCAGATTGTTCTAACAGCGACGCGCCAGGATTGCAACAGGCCAGGGCCAAATTTCACCTTCGGCCGCGACCGCCCGCTTTCTGATTCATTCTATCGGTCTCTCCACTCTGGCCAATGGGCTAAAACTCCTGACCCGATTCCGGGTTGCACCCTGACGCTTCGTTGTGACGGTTTGGGCCGGCTGTAGGGTAGCGCTGGCCCCTAGAACGAGTCGTATTTCGACATTCGTTTGCGAATTTTGACAATATAGTTCTGCGTTTCCTCGGCGGGCAGGTTCGCTTTCATGTAGTCGAAAACCTCGTCCGGTTTGCGGTTATTGATCCGACGAAAAGCCTTCTCGCGCCACGCGGAGCGGCTTTCGAAGCCCGACTCGGAAAACCGGCCCACAAATGTACGAATGACATTGCCCACGCCGGTATTATAAGCGGCGACTGCGCACCATTGCCGCGAAAGCTCGTCTTTCACTCCGTCAAAATAGATCTGGAAAATCTTGTCCATATATCCGACACCTAGCTCAACATTATTTTCCGGGTCGTACAGGTAGGTGTCGGTTACGAGCTTGTCTTCATTGTGGACAAACCGATATGCATCAAGCGCACCGGTGCTCGGCACAAGCTGCATCAATCCAAAGGCGGGTATCGGAGACTGGGCTTTGGGGTTGTACGAACTTTCCGTTTCGATCAAAGCGAAAACGAGCTCAGGCTTAATGCCACGGTTTTCAGCCCGCTCAAGCACAAGATCCTTGTAGCGCTGAGCTCGTTTACGCATATGGGTCGGCAAAAGATCGAAGCTGACTTTTACGGCTACGCGCTTCTTGCCATCCTTTCCTTTAACAGTTTCTTTTTTCACTTCGGCGCGCCGGACCCGCTTTTCCGCGAACTCCCGGGCGTTTTCCTCGCCAACGGCGACCCCGTCGTCATTCTTTACCTGACCATCGAGAAGGGGGTCACCTTGACGTTGCTTCGCATCCGGGTTGTCCGCGATATCCGTGATCGAACGCGCATCCGGCGCTTGCGTTATGGTTTCAGTCAGAGCGTCCGCCAGGCGTTGCCTCACGTCTGACCAGTTCATATCTTCCGAATCAACAGCAACGGCGATCTCGCCGGTCCCTCGACTGAAATCGACGACCCGCTTTTCGCTCATCCGACGCTGATACTCCACCCAGCGATGCTGGTCGGGCATCACGGCCTTATCGTCACCCCAAACTTGCTCCGCCTTGGCCTTGTATTCGCTGAACGCTTCATTGATTTTTTTCCGGTATTCCCTGAACTTGCTTTCCTGTTGCTCGGAGTACTCCTCGTACTGCTCCGTGCGCTCACTCTTGAAATCGTCGAATGACTGGTTTTCACCGCGCGACCAGGCCACCCCGTTGGTACACAGGGAGAGCGTTGCGAGGGAGATACCGATGAACCGACGAGAGGAGGGAACGCGATGGTTGAGCAGTTGAGGCAGGTTTACCATGGTCTTGAGCTCGCAATCCCTGCTGGATTATTGTTTCGTCTAGGGTCACCACGAACCGACGCCTGCAGTTCGCCTTTGTATGCACCGTTGTGCGCAGACTGATCACCAAGCTTGCTGATCTTCACACATAGATAGCCCTGCCCACCAGAGGACAGGGCCGTCTTGCCGAGTTCATCCCCGGCTGTAAGCTGCCATTACTCTTCGGATTCAGTTTCCGATTCAAGCTCTTTCTGGAACTGCTGCGCCTTGAATTCCTCGTAGAGGGCTTCTTCGTCGCGAGCCGAAACCTGATCCTTGCGATCACTCTGGTTAAGGATCTCCTCGAAAAGCTTCTTGGTCGTTTTAGGATCCAGCGAGACCATAGAGCACAGATTTTTCTTGCCGCCCGGCATAGTAACCATCTCTACCTTGGTCGCGCGCGTTCCCTGGAGGTATTCATTCGCAACCTGTTTGGAGCCCGACTCGAAGGTGCCACCGGTTACAGTGCCTTCTTCAGTCTTCACGCGGCGATTGAAGGTCTTGTCCATGGCCTCGACCTGGGTACCAATCTGTTTCGCCAGCGCCGCGCGCGCGCTCGCCACGGCTTCCGACTTGTCCAGACTCCACTTGCCGCTCCACTTAACACATTCGCTCGCCGCGAGACCGCCCTCAACAACCGGCTTGCGTACCCAATCCGGAATCGACGGCGTTTCCGTATCTTTTTCCGGGGCAGATGAACAACCTCCCAATACCATGGCGCTCAACGCCACCGGCAAAATGACATGTTTGAAATGCATCATCATTCGTTTCCTTTCCGTCCTTTTGGTTTCATTTCTGACATTATGTCCCGTGACTCCTAATTTGCCGGAGCCACCCAAACATGAACAAGCCCATCGTTGTCCAGGTCAATACCGAGCACCCGCAGATTAATACTCGTACGGACTTCGGTTTCTACATCTTGGATATAGTACTTACCGATACCGGACCGTTTCAACTGCTCCTCGCTGTCCACCTGAATTCCCTTGATTTTCGCGAGCTCGTAAGCTCCTTTGTCCACTGCCCGCTGAATTTGACTGGACAATAGCGTGTCCGCCGTGCGGCCGGCCGTCCCGACAGCACCCGAAATACCGTTTTGTTGCGGCTCACGGATCCAGCTGCGATCTGCCGGAGCCGGATAGACCGGCAAGTCCGGAGAAACAAGCCATACATACAGTCGGCCCTTGTGGTAGCGCAGTTCACGAACGTACGCCTCAACTTCTGCCGGCAATTCGCCGCCCTGGTCAACATCGAAAGAGCGCGTCCGGAACCGAAGGACTCCCACCCCGTTATCGCGCTGGATGTAGCGCTCCGAGCCTTTGACGTTCACGCCATAGGCGTATTCGATCATTGTTACGGCGTTTTCCAGAGCCAGGCTATATTGCCGGGCCGTGGTCGCGGCCCGATAACTCACCCCCACAAAACCGGCAAGCCCATCTCGTACCGGCGAGCAAATCCAGCCGGGCTCACATTCGCCGGGCCGGACACGCGTACGCTCCGGACAGGCCTTGTAAAGCTCGTCTGGAGCCGCTTCAGAGCTTCTTATACCATAAGCATAGAGGTGTCCGAAACCGTCATAAAAGCCCCGCAAGTACACCGGTTCGCCCCGGACCTTCACTGTCCCCGCGTCTTTTCCCAGTTCGCGGATCGACTCCTTAACGGACTCGCTCAGCTCCTCCGGCGCCCCGAGCGCACCGGCGAGTTGCCGCACGACGCGTCGCCGGGCCCGCTCATGCGCAGGCACGCCCAGTGAAGGGGTTTCGGTAACGCCGATCGCGCCCTTGCGCTCCTCCGAAGCGGGATGGGTGAGCCAGCAGGCGGCTTCGGCCATGCGCTTGTCTTGCTCGGCGTTTTCCGTTGGCGCATCATCAGGTGAGGAACTACAGGCGCCCATCAGCAGACCCAGCGTCGCCAGGGCCCACCAAGGCCCGGAGCTACGGCCGGGCGCCTCTGTGGTGACTTGCAGTGTTCGATTCATCAAACTGACCCTTGCTCAGGGGCGGGCGGATGAAGTGTTAGCGTCCACATAATGCAGTAGTCCTGCTTCAAGCAGAGAATATTTGACAAAGTGTTACAGTGATGGGCTGGCTCTTTCAATTATAGACGCGTCGAAACCGGCGATCCTGGTGTAGATACACGTTCTCCAGAGCGCTTGTGTGTCATCTCGCCGCGCCGGCGACGGATGCCGTGCGGAGAGAAGCCCAATTCATGCCACACCAACCCAGGGAGAACGGACGATGCGCTGGTGGCGATCGACCACAGCCCTTGCGGGCGTTTTGACCAGCATAGCCTTAACCGGGGCGGGCGAAACAAAGGACCGGAACAGGGACGGCTCCTCCAGCACCACCGATCGCGGCGACCCCGTGGCTGTGGTCAAGGAAGTCGGCGATCCCGAGAAAATCAATATCAGTTTCATGGATTACCTCTACGAGGACCAGCGTTTCGACCTTGGCCAGAACCTGCAGCTGACCATTGTATATCTTGCGAACTGCCGTGCCGAAACACTGACCGGAGGCTCAGTGGTGATCGGCCTGAAGAAAAGCCGGGTTACCGATGGCAGCATCTCTCATGAAACGACGGCCTGCAGTCAGGCGGAGACGGTTACGACCGCCAGGGCACAACGCGCTGGCGCCACGGTCGTGCGTGAGGGCGGGCGCAACGATTCCGCGGCGGACGACGAAACCGGGACCGTCACAGGCCAGCAAGCTCAAAGCAAGGACTATGATTCGCCGCATCAAAACGAGAGCAACACCGAGACGCGCTGGCGAATTCAAGGACTGCAGCCCGTCTTTAAATGGCAAGAGCAGGGTTTGAAGCCACCCTTCCGTGTCAAAGTTATCAGCCTGTCAGGCAAACCTCCCCGAATCCTGTGGCGCACCACGACCGAAAACAATCATGCACAGTATCCCGACGAGGCACCCGAGTTGGCCGTGGACACCCCCTACCGAATGCACGTCACGGGAGCCAACCAACAGCGCGTTAACGCTACATTTGTGAGTGAACGAAAGGAATCCAGCCGTGACGACCCGCTGGCAAAACTGGTTCCTCTTGGACGCTAGCCCGCAGCGACGCTGGATCGTCCGGTCAGCGATCGCGCTGGGTCTCGGGAGCATCACGGCCCTGTTGTTCGCGCTGGGGGGAACCAATTACCTCACTCGCGTGGGCCTGGATTTTTTGTTTCCTCTGCGAGCATCGATTGCCGGCCCGGCCTATTCGCCTTCCGAAAGCAAAACGGCTGTCGTACTGCTCGATGAAGAAACCTATCAGCGCGAGCCGTTTCGAAGTAAACCCAAGGTTGCCTGGACCCCGTACATTGCCGAGGTGATGAACGCCATTGGCCGGGCCGACGCAAGCGGCGTCGGCCTTGACGTTGTCTTCCCCACCACATTGGACCAACCCGAACTCAAGCCGGGTTATGACCGCCCGTTTCTGAAAGCACTGCGCAAACAAAGTCGGCAGCAAAACCTGCTCCTCGGCCAGGTGGAGCTGTCGCAACAGCCCATCCGTCCCACCCGACGCCAAATCTTGGCGGGGGGAGGCGCGAACAGTCTCACGAGCCTGCGTTTAAAGCCCGATATTGATGACGTTGTTCGTCGCTACTTACCAGGCTTTTCGGACGTCGACGGCGGTTACATCCCGACCCTGGCCGCCGGTCTGGTGCAACGTGGGGGCCAACCCGCGCCCGACTCGCCCTTTCTCATCAATTTCAATGCCGGCGGTGCGCAAGCGCAGGTTTTCTCCCTGGCTGACCTCTATGCGTGCAGCCAACAAGACGGCTCTTCTTTCTTCCGTGAACACTTCGAGGACCGCCTGGTGCTGATTGGAACCGGTCTCGATGTTGAAGACCGGGTCTCGACGGGTGCCTTCGGCGGTCAGTTCGCCGACCATGTGGACGAGCTGGCCGTCGGCCTCGGAGTCGACTGTGTCGGCATTG
>CAYPKI010000012.1:9501-11687 GCA_964411265.1 uncultured Alcanivorax sp.
TGGAACCGGTCTCGATGGTGAAGACCGGCACTTGACCTCACAACGCTTCACCAACATCCCGGTAACAGCACAGGACCAGCCCCGCTGCGTTTATCAGCAAGATCGGGAGCGTTTCGGTTCCAAGGCCCAGCGGCGCTCCATGCCCGGTGTAATGATTCACGCTGCTGCCGCTGAAACCCGGTTACGCAATGCGGAGCTTGAGCAATGGTCAGCCCCCACCGCTCTGTTCCTTGTGCTTTTCGCGTTCAACCTTGCCCCGGGCGTGCTTATTCTTCTTGCAGTAGCCGCTCTGGAACTCATGGGCGGTTTTGCTGCTTTCCTGCATGGGTTCGTTCCGCCGCTGGCGGGGCTCGCGTTGGGCTGGCCCATCACTTACGCCGGTGTCTACAGCTTCCGCTTTGGGCTGGAAGAAAAGGAAAAGCGGCGCATCCGGCACGCGTTCCAGCATTATTTGTCGCCGGCATTGGTGGACCGCCTGGCCTCGGACCCCGGAGCGCTGCGCCTCGGCGGTCAGGCACAGCGTGTCACCGTGCTCTTTGCCGACATTGCCGGTTACACCACTCTCAGCGAACGCCTGGCGGATCAGCCCGAGGTTCTCGTGGAGCAGACCAATGAATACCTTTCCCGTATAGTGGAGTGCATTGAAACCCACCACGGCTATGTGGATAAATTCATGGGCGACGCCGTAATGGCCGTGTGGGGCGCTCCCATTCCTGACGATGAACAGGCTTGCCACGCCGTAGACGCTGCACTGGACGCCCTCGCGCGGTTTGACGACACCGATGAAGTGCATATCCGGATTGGCATCAACACGGGGATAGCCGTTGCCGGCAATATGGGGGCGACGCGCCGGTTCAATTACACCGTTACCGGAGACGCAGTGAATCTCGCCTCACGGTTGGAAGCGGCCAACAAATATTATTCGTCGACGCTCATGGTGGGTGAAAACACGGCCGAGGGCCTGCCTGACAACTACGTCCTCAAGCCATTGGATAACCTCAAGGTCAAGGGCAAGGACGAACCGGTCACGGTATACCAGGTGCTCGGATCCAGTGAAACGGTCAGCGAACAGCTCCGCGTTAATGTCGAAAAATTCAGGCAAGCTTATAACCTGTACCTTCATCAACGCTTTGACGAGGCGGAGTCATCGTTCGAGCAATTGGCAAGCAGAGATGATGAACAAGCGGCGTTGTATGTTCAACGGTGCCAATCCCTGCGCCGGAATCCACCACCAGGGGATTGGGATGGCACCTATTCACTGGAAACAAAATAACGGCGTAATGAAAAACGGCCACCCTTGAGCTCACACGAACGTAAATGGGAGTAAAAATGTACAAAGGAAAACATCACCCGCGATTTGCCATCCTTGTTTTCAGCATGGTTCTGGGTCCGGGCTTACCCTCTGCCCTGGCTTCGGATTTCGAGGATTTCAAGAAACAACGCCAACAAGATCTCGACAGCTTCCGCACTGAGCAGGACAAGAAATTTCACTCGTTTTTGAAAGAAGAGTGGGAAGCGTTTCAGTCGTTCAAGGGCGAACCGGAAGATCCCGCGCCCAAGCCTGACAATATCCCGACGGCGTCGCAGGATTTGCCCAAGGATGTAACCCGGATTACCCCGGAAGAGCCACCCGAGCCAGAACCCGAGCCCGGGGCCGAACCCAAACCGGAACCCGCGCCCGAACCGGAACCCGGGCCGCAGCCGGACGCCGAGCCCAAGCCGGAACCACAAGCTGTGCCGGAACCACAGCCAGAGCCGGATACGACACCGTCACCCGTGCCCGAACCCGAACCCGAGCCCACGCCCGAACCCAGCCCGTCGGCGAAGGACACTGTGACCGTATCGGTGGGTATGCTGGGCCGTAATATCGCTGTCCAGGTTCCGAAGCAATGGCAAGACGCCCGTCTATCCAGTGTAAACAATGATGGGATCGCGGACTTCTGGAAAACCTTTGCGCAATGGGATAGTAAGCCTGTCGCGCGCAAGCTTCGGGAACACCGGCAAGCGCTCAATCTTAACGACTGGGGACATGTTCTCCTGACTCGACGGGTTGCTCATCAATTGATGGACACCCAAAAGAACGAGGCGGCGCTTCTGGCCTGGGCCCTTTTGATGGATCAGGGTTACGATGTCCGCGCCGGCTACACCCAAGATGACGTTTATCTCATGTACCGCGCCGCCCAGTC
>CAYPKI010000012.1:11697-13811 GCA_964411265.1 uncultured Alcanivorax sp.
GACCTATTTCGAAATTGATGGTGCCCGGTATTATCTGCTGCCACGGCCGGGCGATTCCGGGAACTCCGCCTCGGTGGCCGACCGCAAATTCTACGTTCACGGCAAGACACACGCTGATGTGGACCGTCAGATCAGCCTTGCCTTCACTGAGCTGCCGCGGGCCGCAAAAAATACAGTGAAGCGTGAACTCAGTTTCGACTTCCAGGGCAATACATACAATTTTGAGGGTACGATTAACCGGAATCTGATCGAGCACTTGAACCAGGTTCCGCAGCTTGACCTGGACCAGTATTTCGCTACGCGTCCCAGCTCCCAGCTCAATGACAGCCTGTTACCGGAACTTGAGTCCGCGATGTCAGACATGGACCTGGAGACAAAGATGACATTCCTGCTTCGATTCGCCCAGACGGCATTTGAATATAAAACGGACGATGAACAGTTTGGCGCTGAAAACTACCTCTATCCCGATGAGACTTTTTTTTACAGTTATTCCGACTGTGAGGATCGCGCCGTTCTTTTTTCCTGGCTTGTGCGTAAATTGACAGACGTTCGGGTGGTGGGCCTGGATTATCCCGGTCATGTGGCCGCAGCCGTGGGCAAACTTGATCTCGGGCGGGGATCCCGCCTTCAGTATGAAGGGGCCGACTTCGTAGTCACCGATCCGACGTATATCAACGCCGGGCCGGGCATGGTGTTGCCCAAGTACAAAAACGAAAAACCCGGTATTGTGCCGGTTTCGAACCTCTGAGCAGCGCTCGGCCACCGGTGTGGATAGGTTCGCGGCCCGCAGTGGGGCATCGCATAGCAGCTGGCCCCGGGCTTGCGCGGCGGGCGGTGCACTCACGCCGGACAGGCTGTTGAAAAAGACCCTTTGCGCACTGAGGCTTTAAGGCTGGTTCGCAATCGAGGCGCCATTTTGAGGGCGGGCGCCTGCCCCCGTTGAAAAAGGGCAACGATGACGACGGGCCAGCCTGAAAGCCCGACAGTGCGAGGCTTGAAGCGCCCATCTGCTGCACTTTGTTGCTCGGAAAGGGAACCACCCTTACCGTCGCAACAAAGCACGCCAGCTGCACGCTTCAGGCCACGCAGAGTACGCAAGGGTTTCTCAACAACCTGCTAATCCGGGCCGAATGGCCCGGATCGTCGCTGCTCAGCCACTCTCCACGCGGACGGGATTGCACCAGAGCTATCCTTTGGTCACTATTTGGGCTGTTTCAATTGGCGCACTGCTCGGGAGCACAGAATGAACACCAAGACCAATAAAACCCCGCTAGAGGCGTTCCGCGATCGGGTGGACGCGCAGTCCAGTCAAACGGCCATGGTTCAGCCGCTGGGCGGCGGCGAGATCCGCGAATACAGCTGGCGGGAAATGGATGAGGAAACCCGCCGGGTCGCCAGCTGGCTGAAGAGCAAGGACCTTCCCCAGGGGTCGAGAATCGCGTTGATGTCCAAGAACTGCGCCGAGTGGATCATGGCGGATCTGGCGATCTGGATGGCCGGGCATGTCAGTGTTCCGCTCTACCCCACGGTTACCTCGGAGACCGTCCAGCACATTGTGGAACACTCCGAATCCCGCCTGTTTTTTGCCGGCAAACTGGATGACTGGGACGAAGCCCGGCAGGGCATCCCCGAGCAGGTCGAGGTAGCGGCTTTTGCGCTGGCACCGGACGATGCACGCAACCGATTCACCGACTGGTCGCAGATCGTGCGCGCGCATGAGCCGCTGCCGGTTGATCAGATTCATCAGCCCGAGGATGACCAGCTGGCCACCATTATCTATACGTCCGGCACGACGGGTATGCCCAAGGGCGTAATGCAAAGCTTCGGCAGTCTGAACATTATGGGTAACCAGCTGCCGGATGTGTACGGCATGAGCTCGCAAGACCGGATGATCTCTTATCTGCCCCTGTCCCATGTGGCCGAGCGCGCGGCGGTAGAACTGGCCATGTTCTATGTAGGTCAGAAAGTCTATTTCGCCGAATCTCTCGAGACCTTTGGCGAGGATATCCAGCGCGCCCGGCCCACGCTCTTCTTCGCCGTGCCACGCATCTGGAACAAGTTTTATCAAAAGGCCGCAGACAAGCTGCCACCGGAGAAACTGGACCGACTGGTCA
>CAYPKI010000012.1:13821-17847 GCA_964411265.1 uncultured Alcanivorax sp.
TCAAGATTCCGCTACTCAACCGCTTCATCAAGAAGAAAGCGCTGGGTGCCATGGGCCTCGATCAGTGCCGTATTGCGTTGTCCGGGGCCTCCGCACTGTCGCCCGAAGTCATCCACTGGTTTCGTAAACTGGGCCTGGAGATTCTCGAGGTCTACGGCATGACCGAGAACATGGCCTGGTCCCACGCTACCGGCGCCGGCGATCAGCATGTGGGCTGGGTGGGGACTCCCCACGCCGGTGTGGAGCATAAAATTGGCGACGGCGGCGAAATTCTGGTGCGTAGTCCGGCCAATATGGATGGTTACTACAAGGATCCGGAAAAGACCCGGGAAACCCTGAGCGACGATGGCTGGCTGCACACTGGTGATGTGGGCGAAATCGATCCGAAGGGCCGACTACGGATCACCGGCCGGGTCAAAGAGATCTTCAAGACCGAGAAAGGCAAGTATGTCGCACCGGCGCCTATTGAGAACAAAATGGTGTCACATCCGGGGCTGGAGCAGGCCTGTGTCACGGGGGCCAACCTGACCCAGCCCATTGTGCTGGTATGTCTTTCCGAGGAAGAGGTCGGTCACCTGCTGGACGATGACAAGGAAGTTCAGCGCTACAAGGATGGGCTCGGAACATTGCTCGAGCGAGTCAACAATGAGCTCGAACCCCACGAGAAGCTGGATGCCCTGGTGGTGGTCCCCGAAACCTGGAGCGTGGAAAACGACATGCTCACGCCGACCATGAAACTGAAGCGCAATGTGATCGAGGACTACTACCACGACAACCTGCCGCAGTGGCAGAAGCAAGGCGGCGTGGTCTGGGCTCGCTGAAGCACGCGCCGAGGACGGAAGGGCCGGCGTAAAGACGCCCCCTTCCGTTGCCGGTCCCCGAAGCAATCAGGCCGGCCTGCTTGTCCGTGATGGGCCAGGCTCACATTGCCGGGGGCATGGCTGTTGCCTAAACTATAGCCTTGTTTCAACGATGCAGGTCTGCCATGAAGAAGATCCTCGCCGTTGCAGTACTTGCCCTTTTGGGCTGGCTTTTGTTCTGGCCCGTGCCCCTTGATCCGGTAGCCTGGGATCCGCCCGACGCACCCGAACTGACAGGCCATTATGCGGAGAACGAGCGGCTCAAGAATGCCACTTTGCTGGCCCAGGGCCTGGGCACCGGGGGCGAGGATGTGCTCGTTGATGACAACGGCCATATCTACACGGGTTACGCGGACGGCCGCGTAGTGCGTCTGGAGCCGGATGGCAGCAAGCCGGATCTGCTGGCTCGCACCGGTGGACGTCCGTTGGGACTGGATTTCGATCCGCAGGGGCGCCTTATCGTCGCCGATGGCTATCAGGGACTGCTGCGCATCGAAGAAAGCGGGGCTGTCACTACACTGGCGACCGGAGCGAAGGGTCGACCCTTCGGCTTTACCAATAATGTGGCCGTAGCGAACGACGGCGTGATCTTTTTCACCGATGCGTCCAGCAAATTCGGCCCCGAGCGCCAGGCTCGTGACGATATTCTCGAACACGGTGGCCACGGCCGGCTCCTACGCCACAATCCGGAAACCGGCAAGACGCAGGTTCTTTTGACAAACCTGCAATTCGCCAATGGTGTGGCGCTGACGCCGGACCAGGACGCGGTTCTGGTGGCTCAGACGGGCAGCTACAACATTCTCCGCTATCACCGCACCGGCACACGCGCTGGTGAGCATTCGGTGCTGCTCGGAAATCTGCCCGGGCTACCGGATAATATCCGCAGCAACGGCGAGGACACCATCTGGATCGCGCTCTATGCGCCGCGCAATTCAGCGCTGGATGCGCTGGGCCCGTGGCCCTTCCTGCGCAAGGTGGCCTTCCGTCTACCCAGGGCTCTGCAGCCCCAGCCCGCGCCCCATGCGTTCGTCCTGGGCATGACGCCGGAGGGCAAGAT
Source organism: uncultured Alcanivorax sp. (assembly GCA_964411265.1). Classification (GTDB taxonomy): domain Bacteria; phylum Pseudomonadota; class Gammaproteobacteria; order Pseudomonadales; family Alcanivoracaceae; genus SLJS01. Next base: position 15,739 of record CAYPKI010000012.1, read on the forward strand.
TACCCACAACCTCCAGTACAAGGGAGGGGACAGCTATCATCCCATCACCGGGGTGGCCCAGCACGACAACCGGCTCTATCTCGGCAGCCTGACGCGAGACGCCCTGGCGGTCTACGAGCTCCCGAAAGAGCAGCAATCAGGCGGACGGCGTTGAAAACGCGCCATCTTTCGTTGGCGTCAGCAACCGGACGCCGGCAGTAACAGGGATTTCCATGCAATATCTCGCGGCCGTGTCGCAACGTCTGCGTCTGCTGTTGATTGCGCTGGTCTGGCCGATGGCCCTGCTGGCGCTACATCAACTTCGACCCGGCTTTTTCGGTAACTGGGCTTCAACCCTGGATCTGGCTACCCTGGCCCTGGCCGCCACGGGTGCCTTCCTCGCTGCCGGCTTTGCTCAGTGGCGACTCACCCATGCACTTCTATTGATTGTGCTGGCCGGTCTGGGCAGCCACTTCACACAACTGCCCTATGCCGGCGTGGTGTTGCCGGTGATCGGACTCGGGGTACTCCCCTGGTTTCGGGAAGCCGGCTGGAACGGACCTGCCGGGGGCTGGGTCATCGCCCTGATCCTGGTGGTGCTGGCCCTGTGGTGGCGCGACGGCGTGCCCGCACTGCGCGTGGAAGCGTGGTTGCGTTATGAATTCACCTGGCACGGCCGTAGCTGGTCGCCGCCGACGCTGCTCGCCGGCGCGCTTGCTGCGGTTGTCCTGCTGCGGTTGCTGATCCGTGCTCTGCCTGCGGATCTGGCTCTGGGGGGCGCCCTGGTAGCCCTGACAAGCCAGCTACCCCAGAGCTGGCCTTTGCCCCGGGTGGCCGCGACGGCTGCGGCGGTACTGGCCGTCTGGACGGGCCTGCTCCTGCATGCGTGGCGGCTGGCGTACCGGGACGAACTGACCGATTTGCCCAACCGGCGCGCACTCGAGGACGCTCTGCAGTCCCGACCCGCGCGCTGGAGCCTGGGCATGCTGGACGTGGATCACTTCAAGAAGTTCAACGACCACTGGGGACATGACGTGGGCGATCAGGTGCTGCGCCGAGTGGCGGTTACACTGGCCCGGGTCGGCGAAAGGGGACGGGCTTTCCGCTATGGGGGCGAGGAATTCGCGGTCCTGTTCCCCCATGACGACGCCGAACGCGCCGCCTCGGCGCTGGAGGCAGTCCGCGCCGAGATCGCCGACACACCCTTCCGTATCCGGGGGCAACGCACGGGTACGGATGCAAGGGGCAAGAAAAAGGACAGCCCGGAACACACCATAACCCTCAGCGCCGGTCTGGCCATGGGCAATGACGACACCGCTGAGACGTTGAAACGCGCTGACAATACCTTGTATAAGGCCAAAAAGAAGGGCCGGAACCGAATAGTCCGGGATCAGTAAAAAATGACCCCCGGGCCGTCGATCCGGATGCGCTCACTTTGTCATAACAGGATGGTCCAGGTGCGCCCTACAAAGTCTGGCACTTCTGTGCATTGGCGGTTTTTTCTCATTGCACTGCTGTGCGGTCTGGTTGATGCAGCGCTGGGCCAGGACGGCCGGGCTGCCAGCGAAGCCGAATGCCGAACCCTTTTTACCCGCGACGACCCAGCCCTTTTCGAATTCGTGGATACCCGCGAGACGGTCGATTACACGCGGTACGCCGGAATGGAAGTCGCGGGCATTGATTATGTGGTCTTGCCAATCTTCAACGAAGACGATCCCGAAGAAAACAACTGGCTTTTCCGCACCGCCAACAAGCTTCACATCGACACTCGTGAGGGAACCGTTGAGCGGCAAATGGTGGTCGAGTCGGGCGCAAGTCTGGATCCCAAAATGGTGCGCGAAAACGAGCGCATCCTCCGGGACAAAAAGTATCTCATTGACGCCATGATTCTCCCCGGCCGAATCTGCAAGGACCGAATTCATTTACTGGTCGTGGTCCGCGATGTCTGGACGCTCAACCCCGTTGCATCCGCTTCACGTTCCGGTGGTGAAAACAGCACCTTCACCCGCGTCACCGAAGGTAACCTGGCGGGGACCGGCCAGAGAATCTCTTTGGGCTATTTCAACAACGCCGACCGTAGCGGGCGTACATTTTCCTATACCCATCCCTATGTTCTGGGTGAACATACCC
>CAYPKI010000012.1:17857-22657 GCA_964411265.1 uncultured Alcanivorax sp.
TCGAACTGGAAGACAACTCGGACGGTGAGCTGCAGAGCCTGAACCTGACGCGTCCCTTTTTCGAACTGGATAGCCGATGGGAAGCGAGCATGACGGTGCGTGAGCGGCTTGCACTGAAAACCATTGAAAAAAACGGTATCGAGACCAATCAATATCGCCGGAACAGCCGCTTCCGGAACCTCCAGCTGGGCTGGTCGCCGGGCCGACAAAACGACATGATTCATCGCTGGCGCGTTGGTATCAGGGATCACCAGGAAAACTTCGAGCGCGTCACTCGGGTTATTTCGGCCCCGCCGGACAATCAACGCCTGCGTTACCCCTGGCTCAGCTGGACATCCATTGAAGATCGCTTCAAAACCCTGTCCAACATCACCCATAGTCACCGGCACGAAGACATTTTGCTGGGGCTCTATAATAATTTGCGGCTGGGCTATGCGCGCGAACGCTGGAGGAGCACCCAAAACGCCTGGATTTTCGCTCTGACCCATGAGTACACCGCCAGTCTGGGCGCGCATCATCTACTGCGTCTGGGCGCGTCTGCCCAGGGCCGCTATAACCGGGGTACCGAGCTTCCGGAGGATACGGTCTATGCGGGCCAGGCGCGTTATTACCATTTCCCGGACCCCGAGAACCGCTGGTTCGCGCGCTTTCGATATGCCGTAGGGCGCAATCTTGAAAACGACAGCACCTTTAGTTCCGGCGGCGCGCGTACGCTTCGCGGCTACCCGGATGACGTTCAGCGGGGTAACCGGCAATGGTTGTTCACCGCCGAACGGCGCCGGTTCACGGACATTCATCTCTTCAATCTGGTCTATCTGGGCGCGGCCGCCTATGTCGATGCCGGACGAACCTGGGACACCGAGGCTCCGGCATCCCGCGACAATCCCGTGTTAAGCAACCTGGGTCTGGGCCTGCGCGTCACACCGTCGAAATTCAATGTAGACGAAGTGCTACATGTGGATATCGCCTGGCCCCTCGCGGAGCGTGACCGCGTTGACAGCTTCCAGCTCATCGTCGAGGGCCGAGTGGATTTCTAACAGGCTCTTGATAAATCCGTTGCGTGCTCAGGCTCTCAGGCTCATTCGCAATCGAGGCACTTTTTCTGGAAGCGTGTGTAACCGTAAAAAAATGGCAACGATGGGTGAAGGCCAGCCTGAAAGCCCCGGGAGAGCGCGGCCTGAATTGACCGCAACATGAGTCGCCGGTCATTATGTCGGAGCATAACTTTTTCCGGGATTTGCGTCCTGACAAAATCAACCAGGTGAGGCCCCTATGACACAAACCGATCCCCAGCTGGTACAGGTTCGGGAAGAACACCGCTTTGATGAGCACCAACTAGCCGATTACCTCGCCCGTGTGCTGCCCGAAGACTTCCCGGGAGGTTTTGAAGTCCGCCAATTCCAGGGAGGACAGAGCAACCCGACCTTTTTGCTGGACAACGAAAATGGCCGCTATGTTTTACGCAAGAAACCGCCGGGTAAGTTGCTGCCCTCCGCGCATCTGGTAGAACGCGAATACCAGGTAATGGCGGCGCTGGGTGATACGCCCGTACCCGTGCCGGACGCGCTGCATCTGTGTGAGGACGACACTGTTATCGGTACGCCCTTCTATGTCATGCGCTATGTCGCCGGGCGTGTCTTCGACCAGCCTGATCTGGAGGGCGCTGATCCCGGCGAGCGCAAGGCGTTGTACAACGCCATGGTGGACACGCTGGCCGAGCTGCACAGGGTGGATTATGAAGCCGTGGGTCTGGGCGAATTCGGCAAGGTGGGCGAATACATCCCGCGTCAGATTCACTTGTGGACCAAGCAGTACAATGCCGCGCGCACGGACGACATACCTGCCATGGACAAGCTCATTGAATGGCTGCCGGACAATATTCCGCCAGGCGATGAAACCACCATCGCCCACGGCGACTTTCGTCCCGGAAACATCATGATGCATCCGGATGAGTCGCGCGTGGTGGCGGTGCTGGACTGGGAGCTTTGTACCCTGGGTCATCCACTCACCGATCTGGCCTACTTCTGCATCAGTTATCACCTGCCTCCGGACAATCCAGGCATGCGCGGTCTGGAAGGCGAGGATCTGGCGCAACTGGGTATCCCGGACGAAGAGGCCGTGGTGCAGCGCTATTGCCAGCAGACCGGCCGGGATTCCATTCCTCACTGGCCTTTCTACACCGCCTTTGCTCTCTTCCGTCTGGCGGCCATTCTCCAGGGCGTCTACAAGCGCGGGCTGGACGGCAACGCCTCCAGCGCCAATGCATTGGAGATGGGTCGGGGCGCGCGTGTGCTTGCCCAAGCGGGCTGGCGTGAGGCGCAGAAGGTTAGCAAGTAGAAACTCGAACGTTGAAAATAAAAAATCAGAAAGAGGATAGGCTCATCGCATCGATGCAGCGAATCTGGCTAACACAGTAACGTCCATTGGCCAGGCGAGGCGGAAGGCGATCCTGTAATGGTCTCCTGCCTTGTCCGGTTGTACGTTCTCTGAGCCGCGTAAAAAGGGGCTCGCAAGGCGCCGCAGACGCCGATGAGGTGTCGCCACATCAAGTCTGCGCAACGCCACGAGCGGTTTCCCACGAGCCTCCTGGAGGGCGGCGGGCGGAGCGCAAAACAGCTTCGCCAGTGAAAGCGAAGTTAGACGAGCCAACTGAACGGCTGGATGCCGGGCACAATCCGGGGCATCTATTGCCCGAGGAAGGTGAGCAGAACCGGCAAACACCCAACGTTACGCGGATCGTTTGGCCACCCACCCCTGCTCTGATGAAAAATTCACGATTTCACCAGCGCGTCGACATGCGCGGCCGCGGAGTGGCGCAACGCGGTCAGGTCATAACCGCCTTCAAGCATGGACACCACTCGTCCCCGAGCATGGTGCTCCGCCCGGGCCACGAGTTCCGAAGTCACCCAGCGGTAGTCGTCCTCGTCAAAACTGAGCCCTGCCAGCGGATCATCCCTGTGGGCATCAAAACCGGCCGAAACCAGTATCAGCTCGGGAGCGAACGCATCCAAGGCGGGCCACCAGTATTCCTCCACGGCCCCGCGAAATTCCGTGCCGCCAGCACCGGCGGACAGGGGCGTATGGACGACATGACCACGGTCGGCGAGCGGTGTGCCGGGATAGAAGGGGTGCTGGAAACTGGAGCAGAACAGCACTTCGGGCGTGTCCCGAAAAATGTCCTCGGTGCCGTTGCCGTGATGTACATCGAAATCCAGGATCGCTACCCGCGTCAGGCCCCGCGCCAGCGCGTGGGCCGCGGCACAGGCGACATTGTTGAAAAAACAAAACCCCATGGGCCGCTGGTATTCCGCATGATGACCCGGCGGGCGGACGGCACAGAACACGCGCCCGCCATTGCCGTCGAGCACGTCGTCCACTGCAGCCACCGCAGCACCCGCCGCGCGCCGCGACGCTTCCAGTGTAGAGGTATTCATGGCGGTGTCCGCGTCCAACGCCACCCGGCCGTCCGATGGCGCCGAACGCTCCAGGCGAGCCACATGATCGTCCGGGTGCACCCGCAACAGCGCGTCTCGGTCCACGAGCGGCGCCTCGCGCCAGTCCAGCTGTCCGGCGACAGCACTCGCCTCTAGTGCATCCCGCACGGACGCCAGCCGTTCCGGGCGCTCGGGATGGCCTGCGCCCATGTCGTGCTGTTCGCATACCGGGTGCGTATAGATCCGTACTGTCATTTTTACCTCCGGGAGAGCCGTTATCGATTCAAACGCCGCCGGCCGGGCGATTCAATCCCGCGATTTCTGACAGAAAGGCGCGTATTTGCTACCTTTGCACCTCATTTTACGGCAGGGTTCCTTCATGGCGCATACCCAACCCCCCCGAGCGGAACAGCGGCCCGAAACGATTGGCTATCACGGCCACGAACGCACGGACGAGTACGCCTGGCTGCGCGATAGCCACTGGCGTGAGGCCATGCGTGATCCCGACCAGCTGGCCGACAACATCCGCGCCTACCTGGAAGCGGAAAACAGCTACTGCGAAACCGTCATGAAGCCCACCGAGACTTTCCGCCAGGAGCTGTTCCAGGAACTCAAGGGCCGGGTCAAGGAAGACGACCGCAGCGTTCCCGAACCGGACGGCCCCTGGGCCTATTACAGCCGCTTTCGCACCGGCGGCCAGCATCCCGTGCTCTGCCGCAAGCCCCGCGATGACGACGGTGACGCGCGCGAGCAGGTCCTGCTCGACGGTGACGCCGAGGCCCAGGGCGCGGACTATTTCCAGCTCATGGGCGCGGAGCACAGCCCGGATCACCGCTATCTGGCCTGGGCCAGTGACACCACGGGCGCCGAGGTTTGCACCATTCGTGTGCGGGATCTGGAGACAGGGATCGATCTGGAGGACAGGCTGGATGGTGCCCGGGGCGATCTGGTCTGGGCCGCGGACAATCACACCCTGCTCTTCACGAAGATCGACGACGAGCACCGTTCGCGCTGGGTGCACCGCCACACCCTGGGTGACGAGCCAGCGAGCGCGCCCCTGGTGTATGAGGAAACGGACCCGGGCTTTTTCACCGGCGTGGGCAAGACCGACAGCCACCGCTTTCTGCTGATCGACAGTCATGACCATGTAACCTCGGAAATTCGCGTCATTGATGCGGCACAACCCGACCAAGCCCCGCGCGTGCTCAGCGCGCGCACCCCCCATGTGGAATATCATGTCGCCGATCAGGGCGAGCACTGGCTGATTCTCACCAATGACCGCAACGCCGAGGATTTCCGCGTTGCCATGGCCCGCCTGAACGCGCCCGGACGGGACAACTGGCAGGACCTGATTGCGCATCAACCC
>CAYPKI010000013.1:0-2279 GCA_964411265.1 uncultured Alcanivorax sp.
AGAGAATGCGCGTGTTGGTATGACCGGCGTTTTCCAGCGCCCGGCGGATCTCGCCCACCCGGCCGTCCATCATATCCGAGGGGGCGATCACGTCCGTGCCGGCCTCGGCCAGGCTCTCCGCCTGGCGCACCAGCGCGGCAATGGTTTCGTCGTTCATCACAATACCAGCGTCATCAATGATGCCGTCCTGGCCATGGCTTGTGAACGGATCCAGAGCCACATCCGTGACCACGCCTATCTCCGGCACGGCTTGTTTAACTGCGCGCACGGCCCGCTGGACCAGACCCTGCGGATTCCAGGCCTCGGCGGCGTCGGCGCTCTTGTGCTCGGGCGGGATGACGGGAAACAGCGCAACTGCCGGAATCCCCAACCGTGCCAGGGTTTCCACTTCATGGCAGAGCAGATCAATACTCAACCGTTCGACACCCGGCATGGTATCGACTGCCTCGGTACGTTGTTCGCCGTCGAGCACGAACAATGGTGCGATCAGATCCGCCGCCGAGAGCTCATGCTCGCGCATCAGGCGCCGGGAAAAATCGTCGTGGCGCATGCGCCGCATGCGCGTACCGGGCCAGGGCCCGCGTGTCGGAAACGGATGGGGCAAGGTTCTGCTCCTTCATTTTTCACATATATGTCCATGATAGCAGCGAACGCCGGTCCGGATGTTGCATGACCAGGTAAGCGGCGCCGGGGCGTTGCCTGACGGCGGCTGTGGCATAATGGGTACATGCTTTCGCGGCAGCAGGAGCGGTTATGACGCCCAGCTTTCATCTGGCATTTCCGGTCACGGACCTGGACGCTGCCCGGGACTTCTATGTGGAACGGCTGGGCGCGCGGCCCGGCCGGGCTACCGACGCCTGGGCGGATTTCGATCTCCATGGCCATCAGCTGTCCGCCCACCGCGTGGAGCAGGTGCCGGCTCCGGTGGGCGTAGGCTATGTGGATGGCCGCGAGGTGCCGATTCCCCATTTCGGGCTCGTGCTCGAATGGTCTGAATGGGCATCGTTAACCGAGCGTCTGCGCGCGCGGGATCAACCCTTCCTGGTGGAGCCCTTGACGCGCTTTGGCGGTCAGCCCGCTGAGCAGGGCACCTTTTTCATCGCCGATCCGGACGGCAATGCGTTGGAGTTCAAGGCGCCGCGCCGCGCGCATGCCCTGTTTGATTGAACGCGCAAAGCTGTCGTCCGTCTGATACGCACAATTCCGGAGGCTATATGGGTCGTTGGCGAGAGCCGCAAGAGCGCAGCTCCGGCTATATTACCCGCGAGGGCTATACCAGCATGGAGAACGAACTGCAGTATTTGTGGAAGGAAAAGCGCCCGGAGGTCACTCAGCGGGTTCAGGAAGCCGCCGCTCAAGGGGATCGCTCCGAGAACGCCGAATACATCTATGGCAAAAAACAGCTGGGCGAAATCGATCGCCGCATACGCTATCTCACCAAGCGCCTGGATGCCATGACAGTCGTGGATCGGTTGCCGGACGACGCCTCCCGGATCTTTTTCGGCGCCTGGGTGGAGCTGGAGGACGACAACGGCTCGATCATGGTGGTGCGCCTGGTGGGTCCGGACGAAACCGATTCGGAGCGGCGCTGGATCAGCATTGATTCGCCCCTGGCGCGGGCGCTATTGAAAAAACAGGTGGACGACGAAGTGGACGTGGAAACGCCTGCCGGCCAAGCGCATTATCTGGTGAACCGTATTGCGTATGAGCAGGCTCTCGGGGAGCAGGCATGACGGACTCGGTTTCGAGCAAATCCGGCCAGTTTATTCGCCGTTCGCTACTGGGCGGGCTGGTAGTACTGCTACCCATTGCTATCCTGGCGTTGTTTTTTCAATGGCTGTATTCCGCGCTCAGTGGTTTTATTGCACCACTGACCGACATTCTCATCCAGAACCTTGGGCTGCCCGCTCCGGCCGCCGACGCTGTGGTTCTGGGCCTGCTGATCCTGATCTGCTTTGCCGTGGGCCATCTCGTGAGCACGCGCCTCGGAAGCTGGCTCTGGTCCGGCCTCGAGCGCGGGCTCATGGAGCGTCTCCCGGGCTATCTGACCCTGCGCGATATCGTCGCTCAGCTGCTGGGCGGCACGCGCGGCTCCACTCTGAGCCGGCGTACGGAAGTTGCCCGAGTTTGGCTCTATGGCCGTGACGTGGATGTTTCCGTGATGGCGCTGGTCACCGCCTGGCATGCCGACGGCCGCGTGACGGTATTCGCGCCCACAGGTCCCAACCCCACCTCCGGCTTTGTCTATCACGTGGGGCCGGATCTGGTCGTTACCTATC
>CAYPKI010000013.1:2289-22013 GCA_964411265.1 uncultured Alcanivorax sp.
ATGCGCACGGCGTCGGCGAGGAGCTCCAGCACCGAGGCGCCCTCGGGGTCGCGGTGGGCGGCTCCGAGCGGTTCCTTGAAGACATCGAGAAAGGAAAAAGCGGCAAGCCGGAAATCGAGAGAGGAAAGGAGCAAGGCCGAACCTGAAACGGGCAAGGCGCAGAGAATTGTAGGAGCGGCATCCTTGCCGTGATTTTTCTCCGGAGCCTTTACAATCGCAGCGCCACACGGATGCCGCTCCCACACCCATACCAGCCTGTTGCGACCGTCTCCCCGAGCCCGGAAACTGCCCGGCCCCGGTTGGTCAGCCCGCCGCTTCCTGCTGCGCGTGCTCCAGTGCTTCCATGGCTTCCAGCAACTGCGCTTCCAGTTGTTCGTATTGCTGCCGTTGTTCCGCCTGCCGGCCCAGCAGGTCGGTGAGTTCGTCCTTGCGGTCGTCGCCATAGAGGCCTGAATCGGACAGTTGCTGTTCGATGTCTTCCAGTTCGGCCTGACACCCCGCCATTTCCTTCTCCAGGCGCGCGACCCGGTCCTGCAGCGGTTTTACTTCGGCGCGTTTCTGCGCGGCCTCCCGGCGGCGTTCGCGGCCGGGCCCGCTCTGTTCCGGTTCCGGTGCCGGGGTCGGTTCGGCTTTGGGCAGGGCCTCGGCCGGACGGCGACGCAGCCAGCCGGCATAGTCGTCCAGGTTGCCGTCCCAGGGTTCCACGCCGCCGTCGTGGACCAGCAGAAATTCGTCCACGGTGGCGTCCAGCAAATGCCGGTCGTGGGCGATGATCACGACGGCACCTTCAAACTCGCCCAGGGCCGTGGCCAGGGCCTCGCGCATGTCCATGTCCAGGTGGTTGGTGGGCTCATCCAGCAACAGCAGGGCGGGCTTGCGCCGCACCAGCAGCGCCAGCGCCAGCCGGCTTTTCTCGCCGCCGGAGAAATTGCGGACGGGCGCGTTGACGTCGTCGCCGCGGAAACCGAAACCGCCCAGAAAATCGCGCATGAACTGCTCTTGCAGATCCGGGCACTGCTCGCGCAGCAACCCCAGGGGCGTAGCCTCGGCCGGCAGGGCATCCACCTGGTGCTGTTCGAAATAGCCCACCACCAGATCCGGGTGGCGCTCTTCCTCGCCGCCCAGAGATTCCAGCTGACCGGACAGGAAACGGATCAGGGTGGATTTGCCGGCGCCATTGGGCCCCAGCAGACCCAGGCGGGTGTGCGGATGCAGGCTCAGATTGATACCGCTCAGCAGTGCCTGACCGTGGTAGCCGGTAGCAGCGTCATCGAGGCGGATCATGGGATCGGGCACGCGAGCCGGGCTGGCAAAGCGGAACTGAAAGCCGCTTTCAACGCGGACAGGCGCGACCCGTTCCATCTTTTCCAGCGCCTTGATGCGGCTCTGGGCCTGACGGGCCTTGTTGGCCTTGGCGCGGAAACGGTCGATAAAGGCCTGCACGCGAGCGATTTCCGCTTGCTGTTTGTCGTGCTGTTGTTGTTGCTGGGCGCGTTCGCGGGCGCGCTGTTCCTGGGACTGGGAGAAGGTGCCCTTGAAGTAGTGCAGTTTGCGGTCTTCGATATGCACGATATGACCTACCACCGCGTCCAGAAAGCCCCGGTCATGGGAGATCAGGAGGATCGTGGCCGGGCTGCGCGCAAGCATGTCCTGAAGCCAGAGCACGGCATCCAGATCCAGGTGGTTGGTGGGCTCGTCCAGCAACAGCAGGTCGGCGTCGGCCATGAGAATCCGCGCGATGTTAAGCCGCATGCGCCAGCCCCCGGAGAAATCCGACAGGGGCCGGTCCAGATCCGCCGTGGCAAAGCCCAGCCCGATCATCATGGACGCAGCCCGCGCGGGTGCGCTCCAGGCATCCTGTTGCTCCAGTTCGACATGGGCCTCGGCAATGGCGTGGCCGTCGTCGGCGTCCTGGGCCTCTTCCAGTTTGCGCTCGGCGGCACGCAGCAGTTCATGGCCGTCCAGGATATAGTCGCGCGCACCCCGGTCGGAGCCGGGCACTTCCTGCTCCATGACCGCGATGCGCCAGTCCGAGGGCACGCTCACCACGCCGTCCTCGGCCTCCAGCTCCCCATTGATCACCTCAAGCAGGGAACTTTTTCCCGAGCCGTTGCGGCCGGTCACGCCCAGATGCCAGCCGGGCCCGATGCGCAGGCCGGTGTGTTTCAGCAGTGGCTCCGGGCCCCGCCGCAGGCTAATGTCGCGCAGTTCAATCATAGGCGCGCAGTGTAGACTTCATGTCCGCCGGATTGGAGGGTGAGATCCAAAAAAGCGTTCTGGACAAGCAGGTCCTCGCGCAGCGAGGCGGGCGCGTTCGAAAGGCCTGACGGGTGAGCGCCGAAGGCACGAACAGGAAAACGTAAGGCACCGGCCGCGGCGCGTCCCGGTTTCCGCCCGTCAGGGCGCGCAAACAGAATCAGACGTTTTTCTGTCCTGACCGGGAAGTGAGTTGTAGCCCGCAATGCTTTAGCGGTTGCGGCCGCTCCCCTGAGAGGCACGAATCAACTGCCGCTGAACCTCCAGCCATTCCACGATGGGCTGCCAGTCTTCGAGGTGACCCTGGGTGCGCTTCTGGTCCAGTTCGAACAGGCCCTTGCCCTCGCTGGCGGCATGGGCGAGCAGCTGAGTATCGCGTAGCGCGGTGAGGTAGGGGATCTTGAGGCTTTGCAGAAAACGCTTGAGCTGGCTGAACATGACCGTGCCTGATCGCGTTCGGTTGGCCACCACGGCCAGCCGGCGCGGCTGCTGCTGGTAGCTTCGGGTAAGCATCAGGGTTTGGAGAAACCGGGTGGCTGCGCGTATATCCAGCGGGCTGGGCAGCACCGGCACCAGCACGACCTGGCTCTCCGCCAGCAGTGGCTCCAGCCTATCCGCATCCAGCCCGGCTGGCGAATCCATAATGACCCGGGGGCCGGCCTCCCGCAATTTTTCCGACACCGCGGTACGTCTGAGCTCCCCAGACAGGGGCAGGCGTAGCGAATCAATGCCGGTCAGCCCGCTCTGGCGCCGCAGATTCAGCCAGCTATCAGCGGATTGCTGGGGGTCGAGATCCAGCAGGGACACAGCTCTGCCCCGGCGGGCATACAGGCTCGCCAGGTTGGTCGCCAGGGTGGTTTTGCCGCAGCCGCCCTTGGCGTTGGCCACGAGCACCGTGAACCGCTGCCCCGAAGTGTCCTGGCGCACCCGGGCGGGCGAGATTACCCCTTCATCATCCATAGCCCCGCGCACCTGTTTGCCTATCCTTGTACCGTACTATAGCCCACCGCCGCGCACTAACAAGGGGCAGTTTGTGATCTTCGCCATGACAGCGCCCACGGTGGGGCGGTATGCTTGGGCCACGCCGGGGTCCGGCGTGCCTGTTTTCTTGAGGAACCGGCATGCAATACCTGCTTCTGGTCATAGCACTGGCGGTATCCGTCGCCCTGGCGGTGCGCTTTGTGCCCATGCGGGGCGGTGGCCTGTTCCCGGAGGCCATGCAGCAGCAAATGCAGCAACTCGAGCAGTTCCAGGACCTTGAAGACAAGGAGGCGCCAATCCAGCCAGACCCGGATAAGCTACCCGAGGATCTGACGGACGAAGATGAAACTTCGGCCTCGCGAGAAAGCAACTATTACCGCTGGCGTGGCGAGGACGGGAGCTGGCACTATGGAGACCATCCGCCGCCGGGGGTGGAATATGAAAGTGTGGAACCAGATCCGGTGACCACCCGGCCCGCGGAAAAACTCCGGGGACAACCTGCCCCGGACAAGGGCAAGAATTCCGAGTAAACGGAACGATCATCAATAGACTGGAGGGATCATGAAGAAAGCTGGGGTGCTGGCGTTGAGCGCTGCCTTTGTTACCGCCTGCGGTGGTAGCGGCGGGGGGGATGACGTCAAGCTCGACAACGAGGACAAGAAAGCCTCTTACGCCATCGGCTACAAGACTGGCGAGCAGATGAAGAGCCAGATGAAGGATCTGGAGCTCGAATCCTTTATCACCGGCATGCGCCACGGCGTCGGAGGCACGGATAATCCCAAGCTGGAACCCGAAAAGATGCAGACGGTCATCCAGGAGTTCCAGAAACGCAAGATGAAAGAACGTCAGGAAAATCGTAAACAGGAATCCTCAGAAAACGCCGAGAAGGGGGAGAAATTCCTGAAAGAAAACGCCCAGAACGACGGCGTCAAAACCATGGACAGCGGCCTGCAGTACAAGGTGCTGGAACGGGGTGAGGAAGGCGCGGAATCGCCTGAAGAGGGCGACACCGTCAAGGCGCACTATCACGGCACCCTGCTCGACGGCACCGTCTTCGACAGCTCCGTTGACCGCGGCGAGCCGGCCACATTCCCGCTGGATCGGGTAATCGAGGCCTGGCAGATCGCTCTGCCCGAGATGAAGGTGGGCGACAAGTGGAAGTTGTTCGTGCCGCCGGAGCTCGCCTATGGTGAACAGGGCGCGGGCCAGGATATCGGTCCTAATCAAACCCTGATCTTCGAAGTCGAGCTTCTGGGTCTCCCGGACGAAGATGAAAGTTCCGGTATGGGCGATTCCGGCGGTAAAGGCGACAGCAGCAAAGAAGGCAGCAGCAAGCAAAGCTGATCACCGACCGCAAGCTGACGATTAAGCCGGCGTCCCGAAAGGGGCTCCGGCTTTTTCTTTCTCGGGAGTGCGGAAAACATTACCGGGGCTTTCAACAGCCTGCTAGTCGCGCTTTGGATGCCAATTCCCTTTTTGCGTTTGGCAAGGAGATCGAGAAGAATGAGAGGTAAGGCCGCAAACCGCAAGATTTATGACCGACGTGCGGCGAAAAGGCTATCGGCTAGTCTTGGCGCGGTTTTTCTCTTACCCCTGTTGATCGTCTCCCCCGCCCGGGGCGGCGACGCCGAGCTTCGGCTCGAAGGCGGAAGTGTGTCCTTCAGCAGGAACGATGTGCGCATTCCCGGCGATGAGGGGACCCGGTTTGATCTGCTGGATCTGACCGGCAAGGGCCCCGACCCCTATTTTCGCTTGTACGGGACTTATGACTTCAACGACCGACACGCGCTTCGCCTCACGCTCGCGCCGCTGGAAGTGGAGGGGACAGAGAAGCTGAGTAAGGATGTTCGATTCAAGGATGATGTCTTTAGCGCGGATGTCCCGACGGAGGGAATGTACAAGTTCAACACCTACCGGCTGACGTATCGGTGGTCGTTCCATAATCGCGGGCCATGGCATTGGGGTCTTGGGGGTGCCGCGCTCGTGCGCGACGCCGACATCACCTTGCAGCAGCCAGGCAAGCGGGAATCCAGCGATGATCTGGGGCTGGTTCCTCTTCTGCATCTGTACGGCGAATACCGGTTGAGCGATCGCACTTCCGTCATTCTGGACGTGGAGGGGGCCTGGTCGCCCATGGGGCGCGCCGTCGATGCCGCGCTCACAGCCAGGTATGGTCTGGATTCCGACTGGTACCTGGAGGCTGGATACCGGACCCTTGAGGGCGGCGCTGATAACAATGACGTCTACAGTTTTGCCTGGCTGCATTACGCGCAGGTCGCGATAGGGTACCGGTTCTGAACTCCTTTGAGAGTCCGCGTGGGCATCCGCACAATTTGCCACGGATAATACAGAGAACAGACAGAACAAAGAGCGCACAGAGGCCGTAAGAGGGAAAATCCACTGGTACAGTCTGATAGTCGCGGACGTCCCGGGCGGCATGGAACCGCGCAAGCAATGAAACATTGAATTTTCTGTGCTCTCGGCGTCCTTTGTGCTCTCTGTGGTCAAGTAAACCGGCCGTTCGAAAGATACGATGTGCTGGACGTGTTCAAACTGAAACCATGAGCCCACCCTCCAGCCCAACCCGGACGCCAGACGGACGCTACATGGTGGTAAAGGGACGCCTCTGGCGCTGTTCGGATCCGCGATTGCCCGAGGACGAAAGGCAATACTGGGTGAATCGACTGATGGACGCCCGGCGGGCGGTGGGGCAGGCCCGGCGTGCCGGGGATCAACAAGCGCAGCGCGAAGCCCGGGCGCGCGTGGATGAGGCCAAGCGGGCCCTGGGGAAGCGCGGACCGGCCTGGTGGACAGATGGTGCGCCGGATTATAGCCGGTGCCGGGTGGAAAACACGCCCTATGCTGTGTGGTATGCCGCGCAGTATTCCGGGTAGATGCGATGGGCGCCGGATACATCGGAGCGACGGACTCCAGACGAACGCTCACCCCGGCACGGCATCCGGCGATGGCCGAGGTGACGGGGTCATGCCTCGCGGCTACCGGGGTGCCGCTGGTGTTCGCTGTGCCGCGCCTGCCCGGGAAGTCCGAGCAGAAGATGGTTTCAGCTATAGGTTGTTTCGTGATCTGGTTCGTTCGGTCCTGGTCGTTGTGATGATAGGGTCGTGCTACCGAGCTGGCCGTTTGGGTGATCTTTGCTCGGTAATCAAGTCACTAGGGACGGATGATGACCATGCGCACACTTTGCCTGCTTGTTGCGGTATTCCCGCTGCTTCCGGTGACGGCCTTTTCGGCGGACGCAGATAATAGCGGATCAACGCAGATCGGAGACAAACTCACGAGCGAGCGGCGTGCATTGATGTTCAACGGGGTACGAATTCGCCGGCTCAATGAAGCCGGCTACCCCGAGATGGTCAACTACTACCATTCGGTGTCCGTTTATCAGCCGCGCCAACGCAACTTCAATAATCCGCTCTATTTCACGACCCGGCGCAATGAAGCGGGGGAACAGCGCATCTACCGGGCGAGCGAATTGCACATCCCGCTCGTCCGTGGCGGCGCGGACTGGCGTCATCTGGAAATGGTCGACGGCATCGCCATCAACAGCGAAGGCGATAGCCGGGGACGCGGCTACGAGAGTTTCGGACTCCCGGCCGGGGATAGTCGTGGCGGCCTGGCGCCCCTGATTTTCCACGAGACCCTGCCGGAGGTTGAGGCCGGCAAAGGTCGGAGCGCGACGAATTCGGGTGGCGCAGCTTCAGGCTCGGAAGATGAAGATGTGGCGCGGCCGGGTTTGCCCGAGAACCTGCGCAAGGCTGTGCAGAACGGGCTGGTAGTGCGACGTTCTGCCGGCGGCAACCGGGGCTTGTTCAAGCCGGTCTATGTCTATGACGATCTGGTTTATGTCGAGCGCAACAAGCAGCGCTATCGGGTGCTCTATCAGCTTGAGCCCATGTATTCTTTTGCGGATGAGCGCGGGCGAACCTATATGGTGGGGTTCCCGGTCAGCGGGGGCACGCTGTCACTCATGCCCGCCGACGAGGTTCGCATCGAGAATGGTTATCTGAACTTTCGTGGCGGCGGTGGTGCCGAGGGCCAGCCCGCCGGGGCCGTGACCGCATTCAACGCGCAAGATTGCCCCGAAGGCTGGGCCGAATATGAGCCGGCCCATGGGCGCTTCGTGCGGGGCATGGATAAAAGTGGCGAGAATATAGATCCGGCCGGTCAGCGCGAAGCAGGCAATACCCAGGGGGACCGCCTTGGCTGGCACGAGCACGACGTGCGCTCCAAGTACGATGGTTTCTATACCAAGGGCGCCTTGCGTTCTCATGCCACCCATGGCGGTGCGGACGCCGAGAAGAATCAACAGACGTCGGGCAGCGGCGGCGAGGAAACGCGGCCCAAAAACGTGGCGCTCCTGTATTGTGAAAAGCAGTAACAGACGGGTCGTCCGGTGCTCAATGCATCCGCATGCCGGGCGACAAGCCGCGCTGGTGAATGCTCACAATCAACTGATCCTCCAGTGCGAAACGATCCTCCAGCTTTTCCAGCAGATTCGAAAGACGTCGGGGCAGTGAATCCAGCAGGGCATCGCAGGATTCCGGGGATCCGAAATCCTCGTTGAACGCCAGGGCTTCGTCAGTGGATTCTTCCAGTTGCTGCAGGATTACGCCCACCTGTTCGGTGTTTTCGCTATCCAAGCTGCGCGCCTCATGGACCAGTTCCCGGTATACTTCGAAATGACCCGCGCTGGTGTAATCCATCAGCACCTGACAGAATTGCTGCACCCGATGGTGAACCGGCACACCGTCGAAGGTAAGCCCTTTGAGGCCACGCACGGCGCACAGCATGTAGAGCAGGCGGCGGCGTTCCTCCAGCCAATGTTGCACCAGGGCTTCGATGCGGTGCCATTGATCTATTGCTTCTTTCGATTCTACCGTCATGGCCGTTCCCTCCCTTGGTTTTTTTCCGGCATAACGCTTGGACCATTCAACATAGACCCGGGGTCGGGCGGGAGCAATGGACCTGACCTCACTGGCACCGCATTTTTTGCTCCACGGCCTCAAAAAACTGTTTTTTCAGGGACTTGGCGAAAGACGGATTTGTCATAACGACAGGCCTGGTTGTTGCTGCACTGGATATACGAAGAACAACATAGCTGGCCTGCGAAACAGGTATGGGCGTGGTGTCAGGCCTGTAGCCAGCCGGCGATCACCGGCCAGAGCCAGGGCAACAGCGTGGCGGTGACGGCACCGGTGAGCCCCAGGGCCAGGCTGGCGAAGGCCCCGGCGCGCTCGCTGTATTCAAAGGCCCGCGCGGTTCCGATGCCGTGGCCCAGCCCAGGGTAAAGCCGCGCACCCGGTCGTCGGTGATGCGCATGATTCGAAATACGGGCGGGCCCAGCAGCGCGCCCAGAATACCGGTGATCGCCACCAGCCCCGCGGTAAGGGGCGCATCGCCGCCCGTGAAGGGGATGACTTCCAACGCGATGGGTGTGGTGATCGATTTCGGCGCCACTGAGCCCAGTACCAGCGCAGGCGCATCCAGCCAGGCGGCCAGGGCCAGGCTGATACCCGCGGCCAGGCCGGCGCCCGCCAGGGTGGTGATCAGTACGGGTTGCCACACGCGCCGGATAGTGTGGAGCTGGCGGTACAGCGGCCATGCCAGCGCCACTGTTGCCGGCCCCAGCAGGAATTCCAGCACAAAGGTCTGCTCGCGGTAGCGCTCATAGGGAATATCCAGCCAGAGCAGCAGACTGGCTACCGGAATCATGGCGAGCAGAAAGGGATGCAATAGCGGAAAGCTGTTGCTGCGGCCGTAGAGAACCTGGCCCAGGCGGTAACTGCCGAGAGTGAGCAGCAGTCCGAACAGCGGGGTTTCCACCAGCGCGTTCATGGCCCCTTCGCGAGCAACAGCCGGAAGAGCCCGGCGACGAGCGGCAGCGTTAGCAGTGTGCCCACGCCGATTGCCAGAACCAGCGCATCGGCATGCGGTGCGTATTGGTCCCATTGCAGCACCAGGCCTACGCCGATGGGAAAAAACAACAGGGTAAGATGCCGGATGAGCATGTCGGCCGCCGGAGCCACGCGTTCGCTGAAGAAACCGTGGGCGAGCAGGGCCGCAAGCAGCAAGAGCATGCCCGCCACGGGCCCGGGCAGGGGGAGATCCAGCCATCGCACGAGCGCTTCGCCCATGAGCTGGAAAACCAACAGGAGCAACAGACCGTCAAGCATGGGGTCGGACGAGCTGCACCAGGGCGATGCCGAGCAGGATGACGAACACCACCAGAGACCAGCCGGGAATGCTCAGCCCCAGAAATTGCCAGCTGTTATTCGCGCAGGAGCCGGAACCCTGGAAGATGGTGGTGATGACTTCCCAGAGCGGGAAGACATCCAGCATGTAGGACAGGTCCGGGCCGCAGGCGGGTACCTGATCTTCCGGCAATTGCTGCAGCCAGAGATGGCGAATGGAAACGGCGCCGCCCGCCAGTGCGGACAGCCCGGCCAGTGCGGCATAGATGCGCTGGCCCGTAGCGCGCGGATCGTGCAGTGCAGCCGCCAGAAAGAAGGCCCCGGCAAGAATCACCCCGGCCCGCTGGAAGAGGCACAGCGGACAAGGCGGCAAGTCGGCGCCGTATTCCAGCGCCAGCGCGGATACCATGGCCACAATGCACACCCCCACGGCCGCCAGATTCACCCAGCGAGATTGTGGCAATCCCTGTAGCAACTGTTTCATCAGCAAACTCCTTGGATGGCGGGCCTCGCACCCTGTGATCTAGCTCGCGCCTCGGTCCTCGGGCCTGTGAAAGCGATTCTACCGAAAATACTCCGCGAGATACGCCTCGAAAGGTGGCTCGGGTTCGGCTTCGTGGGCGCGTTGCTGGTCCAGGCTGCAGGCGGCCAGATGTTCGAACTGGCTGCGCTTGTTCGGGTCCAGGGGCCGCCCCCGGAAGTAGTCCCGGTGCAACAGGGCCTGATCCATGGCGAATTCGTAAAAGCTCTGGTTGCGTCGCTCCATCTCCGCGAGCACGCGCGCGGAGGGCGTGCGTTCCGGTTCGGCTACACGTAAACGTTGCTCTTCCAGCACATCACGGTACTGGCTGTCGCCGAGCAGGCCATCGAAGAGCTCGGCTATGGGCTGCATCTCCTCCAGTTGCCGCTGCGCCCAGTCGTGCAGGCGCACCGATTCGCCCCGGCGATTGATTTTCAGTTCCGGATTGCGCCCGTCATAGGCTACCTGGCGAAGATTGTCCCTTGTAGCTTGAAGATCCGTTTCATCCAGCGGGAGAGAATCCTGCAAAAGACAACAGACGGCAAAGAGATCGAGAAAGCGCAGATCCCGCTCGCGGATGCCCACCGGCTCGAAGGGATTGAGATCCAGCGCCCGCATCTCGATGTATTCCACGCCCCGGCGCTGCAACGCCAGTGTGGGGCGCTCGCCGCGCTCGATGGAACGCTTGGGTCGGGCCGAGGAATAATATTCGTTTTCGATCTGCAACAGATTGGTGTTGAGCTGTCGGTATTCACCGTCTACATTAACGCCGATTTTCTCGTATTCCGGGTCCGGCGTATCGATCGCCTGCATCAGCGATGCCACATAGCTGTCGAGATCATTGTAGTTGAGCTCCACGGCTGACTGGGCCTTGTTCTGATAGCCGATATCACTCATGCGCAGGCTGGTGGCGTAGGGCGTATACAGGCTCTTGTCCAGCGGCCGGAGCCGGTCATGGCTGCGCCCCTGCATAAAGGATGGACAGATCGCCGGCGAGGCACCGAAAAGATAGAGCAACAGCCAGGAATAGCGCTGAAAGTTGCGTAGCAGATCGAAGTAACGATCCGAGATGTAGCTTTGGAGTGGACGCTGATCCCTTTCCAGCAACTGATGCAGTTGCCAGAACTCCACCGGCAGCGAGAAGTTGTAATGAATGCCGGCAATGGTCTGCATGGCCCGGCCATAGCGATGGCCCAGGCCCCGCCGGTAGATGTTTTTCATCAGCCCCACATTGGAACTGCCGTAATCGGCGATGGGTATATCCTTGTCCGCGCTCATGAGACAAGGCATGGAGTTCACCCAGAGAATCTCCTCGCCGATGTTGTTGTAGACGAAGCGGTGCAAGTCGTCGAGAAACGCCAGCGGCTGCTGCAGATCCGTGGTCGGCGGCGTGACGAATTCCAGCAGCGCCTCGGAATAATCGGTGGTGATATAGGGATGGGTTAGCGCCGACCCCAGCGCCGCCGGATGCGGTGTCTTTGCCAGATGACCGTCGGGTGCAATGCGCAGGCTTTCCTTTTCAATGCCGCGCCGGATACCTGCCAGCGTCGCCGAGGCGTCGGCATCGAGCAGGGCACGAATGCGTTGTTGTAACAATGCCGCCATGGAGTTTGTCCTGCTACTGGTCCTTCTCTTCCTTCGCACGTGCAAAGGCCTGAGCCAGTGCACCCTGGGGCTCGGCCGGTTTGCTCGAGCCCTGGTCCTTGCTCTTGTTCTTGCCCCGGCCCTTTTTCTTGGGGTCGTTGCCTTTCTTGGGGTGGGGCTTGTCCGATGCGTCCTGGTTGTTTTCGTGTTGCTCGTCGAGACGCATGGACAGGCTGATCCGTTTGCGGTCCTGGTCCACCTCCATGACCTTGACCCGGACAATGTCGCCCGGTGCGACGACTTCGTGCGGGTCCTTCACAAAGCGGTTGGCCAGTACAGACACATGCACCAGGCCGTCCTGGTGCACGCCAATGTCTACAAAAGCACCGAAGTTGGTCACGTTGGTAACCGAGCCTTCCAGGATCATGCCCGGCGTCAGGTCCTTGAGTTCGGACACGTCGTCGCGGAAGACAGCGGCGCGGAATTCGGGACGTGGGTCCCGGCCGGGTTTTTCCAGTTCGGCAAGGATGTCGGTAATCGTGGGTACCCCGAAGTGTTCGTCCGTGTAGTCTGCGGCCTGGAGGCTGCGCAGGAAATCGCCGTCACCGATCAGCGACGCTACGGGTCGGTCGTGGGCCTCCGCCATGCGGTTCAGCAGGGCATAGGCCTCCGGGTGCACGCTGGAAGCATCCAGCGGATTGTCGCCCTGGGGCACGCGCAGAAAGCCGGCGGCCAGCTCAAAGGTGCGCTCGCCCAGTCGCGGGACTTTTTTCAGGGTCTGGCGATCCGGAAAGGCGCCGTTTTCGTCCCGGTAACGCACGATATTACCCGCGCTGGTGGTGTTGAGTCCGGAAATACGGGCCAGCAAGGGCGCCGAGGCCGTGTTTACGTCCACGCCCACGGCGTTAACGCAGTCTTCCACCACGGCGTCGAGTCGCCGCGCCAGTTTCGTCTGGCTGACGTCATGCTGGTACTGGCCCACGCCGATGGATTTGGGTTCGATCTTGACCAGTTCCGCCAGCGGGTCCTGGAGGCGCCGGGCAATGCTCACCGCACCGCGGAAGGAGACATCCAGCCGGGGGAATTCCTTCGCGGCGGTTTCGGAGGCGGAATAGACCGAGGCGCCCGCCTCGCTTACCCGGATCTTGGCGAGCCCGTCGCCGGCTTCGACTTGTTGCAGCAATTCTCCGGCCAGCTGATCCGTTTCGCGGGTCGCGGTGCCGTTGCCAATGGCGATCAGGTCCACGCCATGATCCCTGACGAGCCGCCCCAGGGTTTCCAGGGCTTGTCGCCACTGGTTTTTGGGCTGATGCGGATAGATGGTGGTGTGCTCCACGAGCTTGCCTGTGCCGTCGACTACTACCGCCTTCACGCCGGTACGCAGGCCCGGATCCAGACCCAGGGTGGCGCGCGCGCCGGCCGGGGACGCCATCAGCAGGCTCGCCAGGTTGCGGGCGAAGACGTTGATCGCCTCGTCCTCCGCTTGTTCCCGGACCCGGCCCAGTAGCTCCGTTTCCAGCTGGCTGTAGAGCTTGACGCGCCAGCTCCAGCGCATGACCTCGCCCAGCCAGTCGTCGGCCGCCCGACCGGCGTGACGCCAGTCAGCAGCACGCGTGATTTCGGCGATGCAGGGATGAGGCTCGGCGTTTTCCTGGTCCTCGGGCAGGGCCAGCTGCAGGTTCAGGACACCTTCCTTGCGGCCGCGGAACAGCGCCAGCGCGCGGTGGCTGGCGACCCGGCTCAGAGCTTCCTGATAATCGAAGTAATCGCGGAACTTGGCGCCTTCGTCTTCCTTGCCGGAGGCCACGGCCGATCGGATCAGCCCGTGCTGCCACAGCAGATCCCGTAGACGGGCCAGCAGCTCGGCGTTTTCGCTGAAATCCTCGGCCAGAATGCGTTTGGCCCCGTCCAGCACCTCCGCGGCGGTGCTAAAGCCTTCGTCCGGATTCAGATACTGCGCCGCTTCCGTGTCCGGATCACGCTGCGGGTCCTGCAGCAGTTGCTGCGCGAGCGGGTCCAGGCCGGCTTCGCGCGCCTTCTGGGCCTTGGTGCGGCGCCGCGGCTTGTAGGGCAGGTAGAGGTCTTCCAGCCGGGTCTTGGTCTCCGCGGCCTTGATGGTCTCTTCGAGTTCGGGCGTGAGCTGATCCTGTCCGGCGATACTGTCCAGGATGGTGGCGCGGCGCTCCTCCAGCTCGCGCAGGTAGCGCAGACGCTCTTCCAGCTGGCGCAGCTGGGTATCGTCCAGTCCCTGCGTGGCCTCCTTGCGGTAGCGGGAGATGAAGGGAACAGTGGCGCCGTTGTCCAGCAGTTCCACGGTGGCGTTTACCTGCGCCGGCTGGACACCGAGTTCGCCGGCGATGGTCTCTTGCAGTTGGGCCATGATTCGGGATGCGTTGGTTGGGTGGGACGGACTTCCAGCGACCGGCATCATAAGCAAAGATGTCGGCCGTGACCAGTTGCCACTCCCCGGGATCAGCTCACGTAGGCGTTGATCTTGGCGACCAGATCCTTTTCGTCCGGCGGCTTGATCATATAGTCCGACGCGCCCTGACGCTTGCCCCAGACCTGGTCGGTTTGCTGGTCCTTGGTTGTGACGATGATAACTGGTATGTGGCTGGTGTCCTCTTCCTGGGTGATCTTGCGCGTGGCCTGAAAGCCGTTGAGTTCAGGCATGACCACATCCATGAGAATGAGATCCGGCTTGTGCTCCTGGGCCGCGTTGACGCCCGCCATGCCGTCTTCGGCGGTAATGGCCTCGTGCCCCTGACCCTCGACCAGCTTTGTCAGGTTCTTCAATTGGGTGGGGGAATCGTCCACCACAAGGATTTTCGCCATTGCGACCTCCTGGTCCCGCGCCCGCAGGCTTTTCAGCTTATTATGACTTCTGTTTGGTCGAATCATAGCAGTGAATCCAGCCCGCGTAACCTCTGGTATTCGGTCCAGCGCCTTCTCTGTGTCTTGTGTCACTCCGACGCCGTGGTAAAACCCTGTTTCCGGCGCTTGCCTTCGGGTCTTTACGGGCCATAATGCACGCATCATCACCGCGGGCGCACAGCCGAACCGGTAGAGGAGCCGCCATGACCAACGAACCACCGGAGAAAATTCTGGTCGTCGACGACGACAGCCGTCTGCGTTCGCTGCTACAGCGTTTCCTGGAAGAGCGCGACTATCAGGTCAAGACGGTGCCCGATGCCGAACAAATGGATCGGGCCCTGGGGCGGGAGCTGTATTCGCTTATGGTGCTCGATTTGATGCTGCCCGGCGAGGACGGACTGTCCATTTGCCGGCGTCTGCGCGAGCAGAATAACGACCTGCCGGTCATCATGCTCACCGCCAAGGGTGACGACAGTGAGCGCATCGAGGGGCTGGATGCCGGCGCTGATGATTATCTGCCCAAGCCATTCAATCCGAGTGAGCTGGATGCGCGTATCCGCGCCGTGCTCCGGCGGCGTACGCGCGAGGTGCCGGGTGCGCCCGCTCGCGAGGATGCTTCCCGGGTACGCTTCGGCTCGTGGGAACTGGATCTCACCACGCGCGAGCTCCACCGGGAGGGCGAGGGCGCCGTGAACCTTACCACGGGCGAATTTGCCGTGCTCAAAGCCCTGGTCGCGCACGAACGGGATCCGCTCACGCGGGATAAGCTTATGAACCTGGCCCGGGGCCGGGAATGGACCGCCACGGAACGTTCCATCGATGTACAGGTCTCGCGCCTGCGCCGACTGGTGGAAGAAGACCCGGGCAACCCGCGCTATATTCAGACGGTTTGGGGGGTTGGATATGTATTCGTCCCTGACTGAGAAGCGCTGGATGATGAACGGAATGGAGATTCCTTTGAGCCAGGCGCAAGGCGCAAGGTGCAAGACACAAGACATCAAGGGCGGGGCCCAGGGCACAGGGGACACGGTTTCCTTGCTCCTTGCTCCTTGTTCCTTGCTCCTTTGATTCATGCGCTTCCTCCCCGCCACTTCGTTTGGCCGTTCCGCGCTCGTGGTCGCCCTGGCCGTGGGGCTTAGCCAGGTGCTGACGCTCTGGTTTTTCGCCCGCAACGCCTATTTGCCCGGTATCCGCGAATACGCCCGGCTGACCGTGCTGCAGGCTGACCTGGCCGTGGAGCCGGAAACGGGTCAGCGTGCGGCCGCGAATCGGCTGAGCGAGGCTACCGGCATCGAGATCGCGGATGCGGGCCGGGAACCGGACGACGACGCCTGGCCGCTGCTCTCCAGGCCCGTGGTTTCGCGTTTCGGGCGCGAAGTTGAAAAGCTCCTGGAGGAGCCGGCCCGGGTCCGGCTGGCGGGCGAGACCAAGCCGGTGCTCTGGGTTACCACGGATTCCCTGGACGGGCGCTGGGCGCGTGTGCCCATGACGTTTTTCCGCGACTATGATCGTTATCTGCTACTGGGCTGGGGCGTGACCATTCCGCTGTTATCCATTGCCGCGGGCTTGCTGATCGCGCGCGGCCTGAATCGGCCGCTGAAGCGCCTGGAACGGGCGGCCGCTTTCGTGGGTCGGGGTGAGCCCGTACCCAGGCTGGATGACAGCGCCGGTCCCGCGGAAATCGATGCCGTGAACCGGGCTTTTAATCGCATGGCCTCGGAGATGCTCCAGGCCCAGCGCGATCGTGCCCTGCTGCTCGCCGGCGTGAGCCATGACCTGCGTACGCCGCTGACGCGCATGCGCCTGACCGCTGAGTTCCTGGAGGACCCGGATCTATCACGGGGCATCATTCAGGATATCGAGGACATGGACGCCATCCTGGATCAATTCATCGGCTTCATTCGCGACGGCGCCGACGAGGAGCCGGGCTACGCCCAGCTCAATGAGCTGATCGAGGAAGTGCGCGGCAAGCTGGACGCTGAACAGATCCGGTTCACCCCGGGCGAGATTCCGCGCCTGATGGTCAAGCGCCTGACCATGAAGCGACTGCTGACGAACCTGCTCACCAATGGCCTGAAATACGGCCGGCCGCCGGTGGAGGTAGCCACGGAACTGGACGAAAACGAGGTGGTGTTGCGCGTTCGCGACCACGGCCCGGGCGTAAGCGCCGAGGATATTCCCGTGCTGCTCGAACCCTTTTCCCGCGGCGATGCGGCGCGCACGCTCTCGGGTTCAGGCCTGGGCCTGGCCATTGTCAGCCGGATCGTGGATATGCACCACGGCCACATGAACTTGGACAATCATGCGGAAGGCGGTTTGCGCGTGGAGATTCGTCTGCCCGTAACCGGACGTTTCGTTCAGCCGGAGGCCCTGTCCTCGCGGGTACGATAAGGTTGTAGCGCTGGAGCTCGGGCAGCGCTCTCGGGACGGCCTCGCGGCCGCCCCGTTGCGCCGCAATCCTACTTCATGGCGCCTTCAACACGCTTGCGCAGTTTCTCGTTCTGCATGGCGGCCTGAGACACCTCATTGTACCTCTGCGCGCTCATGCCCGCGTCCTTGACCGCCTGCAGCATTTTTTCCTGCATTTCGGCCTGGATCTCCCGGGCCTTCTCCGTGTCTTCGACATTCCGCAGCTGGCCGGAATAGTCCTCGCGTACGGACTGGACCTTGTTCTGAGCCTTGGCGAATTTCTGTACTTCGCTATCGGAGAGGTCCAGCTTCGGGCCGCTCTGCTTGCTGGCCTGCTGGGGTGCGGACTGCTGCGGGTTGCCCTCGCCGCTGCCCTGCTGAGCATCTTGCTGGGCATAAGCCAGGGTTGTGGCGCCAGCGACGATACTGATGATGGCTACCTTGAGAATCTGCATGGACATCGGATCTCTTCTCCTGTTCGTGATATCAAAGCTCAGGCCCGAACCTTGTTAGGGACCCAAATCCTAGACATCTGACAGGTTTGAGGGGTTCCCGGTCAAGTCAGAAGAGTTGGACGAGGGGCGCATGATGACCGACATGAATGGAGCCTGAGTTACCCTGGCAACCCCAGCGACCCCCTGTGATGATACGCAAAGGTTCGCTGAGTCTCGTCATGCAGCGCAGCGTGCAGCAGCTTGCACGAGAGGATGTGACTGCCTCGATAAATGACGCATTCACCAAGCTGTTGGAAAACCCGTTGCGTACTCAGACTTTCCCGCTGGTTCGCCATCGAGGCGCCCTTTTGAAGGCGGGGTACGCCTCGTCGAGGAATGGCAATGACGACTGCGGGCCAGCCGGAAAGTCCAACAAGGCGCGGCCTGAAGCGCGTGTCTGCTCCACTTTGCCGTCCGGAGAGAGATCAACCCTGTCCGTCCAGCAAAGCACACCAGCTGTACGCTTCAGGCCATGCTGAGTGCGCAAGGGGTTTATTAACAGCCTGCTAGCTACAGACGGGGCTTCCCGCGCGCAGGCACTGCAACCAGCGCGGGTCAAAGTCGTAGTGATTGACCCGGCTTCGGGGGGAAGTCGACCGCGTCCGGATCTGTGTTGCTGGCTCCGGTGATCATGTCGTTAAAGCGGAGTTTTCAGGGGCGGCGGTTGGAATCGTGCCTCCGAGTGATTTCGGCGCGGCCTTGCGCCCGGGGTGGCGCCCGGCGCAAGCCGGCCGTGTGGCTCCGCACGATCCGTATACGGAATCATGTTTGAAACACATCCCCCGCCCGCCGGGGAAGGCCCGATGCCAGGGTTTGAGTACAGGCATTCGGTCGTTTTGTTTTGATTTCCGGACGACTGGACGGCTCGGACGTCTTTAATTTCTTTGTTTGTGCGGTTGATTTGTATGAGGTCTGGTCATGTATTTTGCATGCATTATTTTGTCGGGGTATTCAAGCGAACGCAGAGATTTCACGCGCGCATGCATCTTCATGCCGGCGCTACTCGCGCTGGTTTTGAGCCAGCCGGCACTGGCCGAACAGGGTGAACCGCGGAACGTCGGTCCCGAACCGCCGACGAAGTTGCGCCGTTTACTGGTGCAGTAGATGAACGCCATAGCCGCGGCGAGCCAGGAGATGACGTCAGCGGATAAGAAGGCACTGGTAAAAGCGGTGCCGAAGCCTTCGTGAAACGCGACAAGGCGTTCCATAAACTCACGGGCCGCCTGGCGGAGGCTGCACGGCAAAATCATCAGGGTCGCCAGGAGAAACTCTTCACGCAAATGGTCCGTACCTGCGCAGCCTGCCATGAACGGCACGCCCGGGGTCAGTTTCCGGGATGCGATGGATCCCGGGCGCACTGAGGGTGCTCGATAACGGGAAGATCCCGGGCACACGGCCTCTGACGTAACATCCCTCAGGCAAGAGCTTGGTGGCGAGTCTTGCTGCATTACACAAGAAGGTAATGGGCGAATGATTATGCCGCTCGATGGTGCGGACGGACGGCACGGTTTGGGGCACCGAATCAAAAAACCCCGCTCAACCGAAAAGCTGAGCGGGGGTTTCGAGGCGCATGAGCGCTGGCTTACTGATGAGGCTGAGGACCGGCCTGGCGGATGGCGTCGGAGACATCCGTGTACTTTTCCTCGAAGTTGTTCTGGAATTCCTGCGCCAGTTGCCGTGCCTCGCGGTCATAGGCTTCCGGATCCTTCCAGGTCTCGCGTGGCCGGAGCAGGCTGGAATCAACGCCCGGCACGGACTTGGGCACGTCCAGGTTGATGATATCCAGATGCTCGGTTTCCGCATTGTCGAGTTCACCCGAGAGGATGGCGGTAATTACGCCCCGGGTGGTAGGAATGCTGAAACGATCCCCTTCGCCATAGGGGCCGCCGGTCCAGCCGGTGTTTACCAGGAAGACCCTGGCATCGAAATCCTCGACCCGCTTGATCAGCAGTTCCGCGTATTCGCCCGCCGGACGGGGAAAGAAGGGTGCGCCGAAGCAGGTGGAGAAGGTCTTTTTGATGCCCGGGCCCGAGCCGATTTCCGTCGAGCCCATCAAAGCGGTATAGCCGCTCAGGAAGTGATAGGCGGCTGCTTCGTCGTTGAGCTTGGACACCGGGGGCAGCACGCCCGTGAGGTCACAGGTGAGAAAGATCACATGCTTGGGCTCGCCGTGGCGGTTTTCCTCGATGCGCTTGTCGATGTTCTCCAGCGGATAGGCCGCGCGCGTATTCTGCGTCAGCGACACATCGGTGAACTCGGGTTCGCGGTTTTCATCGAGCACCACATTTTCCAGGGTGGCGCCGAAACGGATGGCATCCCAGATCATGGGTTCGTTTTTCCGGGACAGGTCGATGCACTTCGCGTAGCAACCGCCCTCCAGGTTAAATACCGAGCCTT
>CAYPKI010000013.1:22023-22300 GCA_964411265.1 uncultured Alcanivorax sp.
ATGAGGTATCGCTCCGGGTCGGCGGACAGCGTGGTCTTGCCCGTGCCCGACAGGCCGAAGAAGAGCGCCACATCACCGTTTTCGCCCACATTGGCGGAGCAGTGCATGGGCAGCACGTCCTTTTCCGGCAGCAGGAAGTTCTGCACCGAGAACATGGCCTTTTTGAGCTCGCCCGCATAGCGCATGCCGGCGATCAGCACGCGGCGTTGGGCAAAGTGGAAGATCACCGCGCCTTCCGAATTGGTGCCGTCGCGGTCGGGATCGCACTGGAAATCCG
>CAYPKI010000014.1:0-4900 GCA_964411265.1 uncultured Alcanivorax sp.
CAGGCCGGCGGCATTGCTTCCCTGATCATCAGCACCGGCTGGATCCTGGCCGTTTGTCTGGCCGTGGCGGTTCCGGTGGGTCTGGGCTGCGCGCTCTATCTCAGCGAGGAGGTGCCACCCGCCTCGCGCCAGGAGCGGGCCCTGGGCTTTGTGCTCGATGTGCTGGCCGCGACGCCGTCCATCGTCTTCGGTCTGTTCGGTTATCAGTTTCTGGCCATTACGCTGGGCTTCGGTTTTTCCATACTCAGCGGCGGCATCGCCCTGTCGTTCATGGTGCTGCCGCTAATGATCCGCAGTGCCGAGCAGGCGCTGCGTGCCGTGCCTCTGCGGCACTGGGCGTCACCCGCACGGGCTGGATCACACGCATCCTGGTGCCTTCGGCCGCGCCCGGCATCGCCGTCGGGGTCATCCTCAGTGTGGGCCGGGCCCTGGCGGAAACCGCCGTGTTGTTGTTCACCGCCGGTTATGTACTGCGCCGGCCGGATTCGGTACTGGATTCCGGGCGTGCACTGAGCGTACACATCTATGACATGGCCATGAATGTACCGGGCGGCGCTGACCGGGCCGCGGCCACGGCCGTGGTGCTGGTTGCTGCACTGATCCTGATCAATATCACCATTCGCGGGCTGATTCGTCAGCCCCGGGCCGGAGGACCCGCATGAATCAACCACCGACACTGGAACTGGATGATGTCCATGTCCGCTATGGCGACCATGCCGCCATCGCCCATGCCTCGTTCCGGGTGGAAAGCGGCGAGATCATGGCGCTTGTGGGGCCGTCCGGTTGCGGCAAGAGCAGCCTGCTCGCGGGTATCAATCGACTCACCGACACCATCCCGGGCTGCACCACCCGCGGGACCATAACCCTGGACGGGTCGCCGCTGGAGCAATGGCCGGATGCCGCTTCGTTGCGCCGCACGGTGGGCATGGTCTTTCAGCAGCCCAATCCGTTTCCGCTGTCAGTCCGGGATAACCTGGTTTTTCCACTGGCCGAGCACGGTATTCCCAGACGCGAACGCGGTGAGCGGGCCGAGCGTGCATTGCGTTCGGTGGGCTTGTGGGAAGAAGTACACACGCGCCTGGGCCAGTCCGCGTTGACGCTGTCGGGGGGTCAGCAGCAGCGCCTGTGCATGGCGCGAGCCCTGGTGCTCGAGCCCGAGGTGTTGCTGCTGGATGAACCCTGCTCCGCGCTCGATCCCATGGCCAGCGCCGCCGTGGAAGAGCTCATCGACTCGCTCCGCGGGCGCTACACCATTCTGATGGTAACCCATAACCTGGCCCAGGCCCGGCGGCTCGCCGATCAGGTTACGGTCTGCTGGGTCGACAACGACTGCGGCTGTGTCGTCGAAACGGGCGGGCGCGAACAGATCTTCACCCGGGCCCGTCACCCGGTTACGCGGGCGTATTGTGCCGGCGAGTGCGGTTGAGCAACGTCGACCTATGCGTTAGCAGCCTGTTAGCCATACAAAAAAAGCCCGGCAAGTAAGGGGAGGACTTGCCGGGCAGGGGGTAACCGCATTGCTTACGGGATAGCTTCAGCCTTCCAGTTCCACCTCCAGGTTCTTGCCCACGCGCTGGATGAAGTTGCCACACGCCACGACATAGGTGATCTCCGCGATCTTCTGGTGATCGTACTGCGCCTTGAGCGCATCCATGGCCGCGTCCGAGGCTTTGACATCACGCGTGGTCTCATAGGCAAAACGGATCACGGCGCGTTCCGCTTCGGAAAAATCCGTGCTGTCGAAGCCCGACTCATCGAGCTGCTGGATCTGCGCGTCCGTGAGTCCGGCCTGCTTGCCCGCGGGCACATGGTGCCCCTGGCAATAGTCGCAACCGTTGTAGCGCGCCACCGTGAGATAGGCGATCTCGCGTGTCCTGGCGTCCAGGGCCAGCTGGTTGAAATAGACGTCCAGCATGGTCCCCATGGCCTGGGTGGCGGGGCCGGAATGGCCCAGCAGCTTGACCACATTGGGCACGACGCCCATGCCGCTCTCGAGCTGCTGATAGACGGCGGTCGCGCCTTCTGCTTCGTGGCCTTTTTCGGCGTAGGGAATTCTCGGCATGACAATCTCCTTCTTCGGTTGGATGAAAAACAGTTTGATTTCGGGACTGATAAGTCCTGAAATCGTCAAAAAAAACTATCGCAAGGCCTGCAGCATGGTGGTCACGATGCCGCGGGCATCGCGCCCCTCCAGGCCCGTTTTGAGCAGGTTGCGCAGCCCGCTCATGTTCGACACCAGATAGTCCGCCAGCGCCTGGCTGTCCCGATCGGCCGGGATATCGCCTTCGTCCTGTGCCTGTTCCACCGCGGCGCGGAAAACCTGCGCGAAGGCCGCTTTGCCCGCTGCTACCCGGTCGGCGATATCGGGCTCGGTCAAACCGAATTCACTGGCGGTGTTCATGAGCAGACAGCCCCGCCGCTGAGCGCTGTTTTTGGGCGTGTCGGCAATGCCGTAAAAAAGCTGCTCGATAAAACCCAGCGCGGAATCGGATTCTTCCCGACGTTGCCGCATGGCCTCGGCCTGTCGGCGGCAGTAATGCTCCAGGCAATGCGCGAACAGCTGATGCTTGTCACCGAATTCCCGATACAGACTGCTCTTGGACAGACCCGTGGCCGCCAACAGGTCTTGCAGGGACGTGGCTTCATAACCCTGCGACCAGAAGGCTTCCATGGCTCCTTCCAGCGAGGTTGCGGGATCAAATTCCAGAGGACGTCCAGATGGCATCGGCTTAATATAGGACCGATCGGTCCATAATGTCAAGCATGAACCGCCGGCCCGGTTTGCGCATCCGCTAATGGATGAACATGGTGCCCATCATGCCGAGCAGAAAACCGGTTACGGCCCCTACGGCGGGAAAATCCCGGTGGCGCAGATGGGCCTCGGGCGCGATGCTCTGAAAGATGAGATAAAGAATACCGCCGCTGCAGAACAGCATCAGCGAGGCCATGAAAACACTGCCCATCTCGACGCAGCTGTAGCCCAGCCAGGCGGCGGCCGGCCCGGCCAGCGGCGCCAGCAGGAAGAGCCGCCAGGGCTTGCGGGTACCGGATGCCGAAATTTCGTAAAAGGACGCGAAACCTTCGGGCATGTTCTGCAGCGCAATCAGCAGGGCCAGCAACAGGGCGGCGTTGCTGCCCTGGGCCGCGGCCGCGCCCAGCACAATGGCTTCCGGCATGAAGTCCAGCAGCATGCCCATCAAATTCGCCGCGTTGCTGCCGCTGCGCCGCAGGCGGTACTGAATCTGCCAGAACAGCAGCCCGCCGGCGAGAAAACTGATTGCGGCAACCGTCATGGGTGCGGCGGTCATGCCGTCGGGAACCAGCACCAGGGCAATGGCGGCCATGAGCGCGCCGCCACCGAAATAGGCGACGAAGCTGTCCAGTTCCCGCTTCTTGCAAAACCGGGCCAGCCGGTCGGAGTTGGCCACGGCAGCCCCTGCGGGAATACTCAGCCCCGCCATCAATGCCAGCAGCAGTGTAGTCGTCAACGTCATGGCTGCGGATCCGTGTTCGCTGAAAAGAAGTTCCCGTGTAAGGAATGTCGCAATCCCTTGTTTGTTACAAGATCGGTGTCGCCCCGGCGCCATTCTCTTTACTGGCAGCCGGCCTATCCATCGTCAAAAAGTGCCTCCAGCAGGGAACAGTCGGGTGTTTCCCGGCCGTGACAACGCCCCACCAGCTCCGCCATGGCGCTTTCCAGACGCTCGAGGTCGCGCCGGCGGGCACGAATCTCATCCAGGTGACCGCCGGCCAGCATCCGTACCCGAGCGCAGCTGGTTTCGTCGTTGTCGATCATGGCCAGCAACTCGCGCGCCTCGTCGAGACGAAAGCCCAGTTCGCGCAGGCGCTTGAGAAAAGTGAGCCGGCGCTGATGGGCACGGCCATAGACGCGGTAGTTGTTCGCCGCCCGGGCGGGCGCGGGCAGCAGGCCCTCGTGCTCGTAGTAGCGGATGGTTTCCGGCTGGACGCCGGTGGCGGCGGCCAGTTCGCCGATGCGCATGATCAGGTTCTCCGGAGGCTTTACCTTGTAGTGACTATAAGGTTTAGGCTCGACACCATCAACCGTAGCGGAGGAAATCGTAATGAACCGGATTCTGGGCTGGCTGGAGCTGATCGGCGACAAGATCGGCGTCCTGGGCGCGCTCACCGCGGCCATGGGCTGTGCCATGTGCTTTCCCGCCATCGCCGGGTTGGGCGCGGCCATCGGGCTGGGGGTTCTCAGCCAGTGGGAGGGGCTCTTCGTGAACACCTTGCTGCCGCTGTTCGCCTGGGTGGTGCTGGTGTTACAGGCGCTGGGCTGGTTCGCGCACCGGCAGTGGTACCGCAGCCTCGTGGGCATGGCCGGGCCGGTGCTGCTGCTGCTTTCGCTGTATCCCTGGTTCCAGTATGCCTGGAGCACCTGGGTTACCTATGGCGCGCTGGCGCTGATGGTGGCGGTCTCGCTCTGGGACCTGGTATCTCCGGCCACGCGCCGGTGTGCGGGTGGTACGGACTCCTGTGACACGGCCGTGGAGGGGGTGCATCATGATTGAGCTGCGGGTGGAGGGCATGACCTGTGCGGGCTGCGCGGATCACGTCCGGGCGGCGCTGGAGAGGGTGCCGGGCGTGGCATCGGCCCGGGTGTTCTGGCGCACGGGCCGGGCGGAGCTGGAGGTGGCGTCCGACGTGTCCGCGCAGGCGCTTTCGGCGGCCGTTGCCGAAGCCGGTTATCAACCCGGGGCCATGAGCGGTGCCGATGATGCCTCGCAAGCAGGGGCCGACGCCCAGGCCAGGCCGGGCCGCGACAGCTTCCGTGTGGCGGTGATCGGCAGTGGCGGCGCGGCCATGGCCGCCGCGCTGAAGGCGGCCGAGCGTGGCGCCCGGGTCACGCTGATCGAGCGGAGTACCATCGGCGGCACCT
>CAYPKI010000014.1:4910-14853 GCA_964411265.1 uncultured Alcanivorax sp.
ATACTGGCTGCGTGCCTTCGAAGATCCTGATCCGGGCCGCCCATATCGCGCACTTGCGCCGGGCAAGTCCCTTCGATGAGGGCGTCAGTACTCACGCGCCCGTGGTGGACCGGCCCCGGTTGCTGGCACAACAGCAGGGCCGGGTCGAAGAACTGCGCCAGGCCAAGTACCAGGGCATTCTCGATGGCCATTCCGCGATTACCGTGTTGAAGGGCGAAGCACGGTTTGTTGACGAGCGCACGCTGACGGTTACGCTCGACGACGGCGGCGAGCAGACCCTTCACTTTGACCGGGCCCTGATCGGCACCGGTGCGCGCCCCGCTGTACCGCCGATTCCGGGACTGGCGGATACCCCTTATCTCACCTCCACCAGCGCGCTGGCGCTGGATCATATTCCTGAGCGGCTGATGATCATCGGTGCTTCGGTGGTGGCCGTGGAGCTGGCCCAGGCCTTCGCCCGTCTGGGCAGCCGGGTCACCCTGCTGGCCCGCAGCCGGGTACTGTCCCGGGAAGACCCGGCGGTGTGCGAGGCCGTGGGAGCGGCCTTTCGTCTGGAGGGCATCGAAGTGCTCAGACACACCCAAGCCAGCGAAGTGAGCCATGACGGCCGGATTTTCACCCTGAAGACCAACGCCGGCACCCTCCAGGCGGAGCAGTTGCTGGTGGCCAGCGGCCGCGCACCCAATACGGAAAATCTGAATCTGGAAGCCATTGGTGTGGCCACGGAAGACGGCGCCATCCGGGTCGACGCTCACCTGCAAACCAGCGTGCCCGGTATTTATGCGGCCGGTGACTGCACCCATCTGCCGCGGTTCGTCTATGTGGCCGCCGCCGGGGGCAGCCGCGCCGCCGTCAACATGACCGGTGGTGAGGCATCGCTTGATCTCGGTGCCATGCCGGCAGTGATCTTTACCGATCCGCAGGTGGCCACGGTGGGTTTGAGCGAGGCCCGGGCGCGGGAACAGGGCCATGATGTGGATACCCGGGTACTGGAACTGGAGAACGTGCCCCGGGCGCTGGCGAACTTCGATACCGGCGGTTTCATCAAGATGGTGGCCGAGCGGGATTCCGGCCGCCTGCTGGGTGTGCAGGCCGTGACAGACGCTGCCGGTGAGCTGATCCAGACGGCCGTCATGGCCATCAGAGCCAAGATGACCGTGCACGAGATCGGGGATGAACTCTTTCCCTATCTTACCATGGTGGAAGGGCTCAAGCTGTGCGCGCAGACCTTTACCCATGACGTGGAGCAACTGTCCTGCTGCGCGGGGTAGGTCGCTTGCAAGGCGGGCCGTACGCCCTGCCCGCACTCCGTTCGAATTCAACGCAGTGAGGGGCGTGTATCGCGGCAGACTCGGTGGAGGCGGGTATACAAACCCGCAATGATCGGCGGCGGCCGCTGGCGTCGTCCATACCGCCGACGCCGTTGCCCGTTGACGAATAACAGGACTGGCGTGCCCGCGTTCGGATCATGATCGATAGCGTCAATCTCCGGAACCGGGCGAGAAGGTCAATACGCGGTGCCGGGCCATGTCTGTGGCAAAGACGATGCCGTGGGCGTCTACGGCCAGTGCCATGACGGAACGCTTGTGGCGCTCGCGTTTTACGGAAAAGGCCGTTCGGAAGCTGCCGTCGGCGGTGAATTTCTGGATGCGCTGGTTATGGAAATCGACGGCGAGCACCGCGCCATCGGGGCTTGTCGCCAGCGAAGAAACCGTGGAGAACCAGCCCCACGGGGGACCGGGAAGCCCCAGCGCCAGGGGGCCGCTCCAGCTGCAAACCGGCCGGCCCCGGGCGTCGAATTGTTGTATGCGGTGATTGTACCCGTCGGCCACATAGAAGCCGCCGTCCGCCGATAATGCCACGTCGGTGGGGTAGCGGAACTCGCCCGCGCCGGAGCCCGGGGCGTTGGCGGTACCGAAAATGGCCCGGACTTTGCCATCCGGGGTGAGGTGAAGGACCCGATGGGCATAGGTGTCCGCCACCAACAGGGAGCCGTCCGGGCGTACAACTACGCCGCCGGGACTGTTCAGTCCGTCGGGCGGAGCAATGCTGTCCACGGGGTGACCGTCCAGACGAAAGACCTGAATCCGGTCCCGGAAATAGTCGGGCACATAGAGCCTGTTTTCATGAATGTCCAGGTTCATGGGGCGCTCAAGGCTGTCCTGGCCGAAGGCGTGTATGAATCCACCCGCTTTGTTGAACACCTGGATGCGACTGTTGCGGGCGTCGGCCACGAATACGCGCTTGTCGGAGACGGCGATGCCTGTGGGATCCCGGAATTTTCCAGCTTCGGTGCCCGGCCCGCCCCAGCTTTTTTCGGGCCGGTAGGGTGGTTCCTGTGGCCAGTGCACAACACCAATGATAGGAGCGAACACAGCCAGCAGTGCCCCTGCCGTCAGCGTGATCCCTGTAATCCGTATCATTCGATTTTTCATGGGTTATTTCCGGGCTATCGCGCAGAACACATTCAGAACTGATAACGCAGGCCGGCACGGGCAATGTAATCATCTTCCAGACCATCGCCATGGGCCCGTGTGACGGTCGGCAGCTGCACCGTGCCTTCCAGGATCCAGCGTTGCGTCACATACTGGAGCCCCGGTGCGAGCAGCCATCGGGTGCCGCCGGAATCCGGGTTTCGGCCCAGACCGCGTTCGTCGTCGATGTCCCGCCCGGTGTGTTCCAGGCGGGATTCGAGCAGGGCGTAGACAAAGCCGCGGGGATCGCCGGTCAATTCTCCGGGCCAGATCCGGTACTGCAGCGACAGGTCGACGCGGGCCTGGTCGCCGGGATCGAACCCGTCATGGCGGCCGTTCACCCGGTACAACAGCTGGGTGTCGAACTGATAATCGAGATGCTGGTAGGTGGCCACCACACCGGCAAAGCCGTCCCAGCCGCCGGTGCTGGTTTGCAGCGGCCGGGGCAGTCGCCCCAGCGCATCCCGGTCATTGTCGTCTCCGGTGGGGGCCTTGATGCCGGCGATGGGGGCGACACGCAGGGTGCGCCCCGTCCAGTCCCGCTGATAGAGGGTATAGCGGCCGAACAGGCGCGCATCGCCCGCCCCCCGGGTATCGCGGGTGACACGCCCGTTTGCAGTGGTGGTTGTCAGTTCCTTGTCGAGGAACCAGGGCAGGGCACCAAAGAGGGCGAGTCTTGCATTCACCCCATACCCGAGCACGCTGACCAGGGCGGTCGCCGATACCTCGGTGTTCCTGGAGCCGTTCGCGGAACGTGCTCGCTGTATCAGCTGTTCGCGCCAGATAAAATTGCCTTCGGCCACCGGCAGGGCGGTATTGAAAGTGTTCGGGGCGCTCCGGGCCGTGGCGGTCGTCAACACCATGGCTACCATGGCGGCGGTGCTCAGCCGGTAGCGTATGACCTTACTCATGGCGACCATTCGGCTCTTCCGGCAAAGGCTTGAAGGTACCCGGTGTGAAGCCGGCCTTGTCCACCGCTTGCTCGGCCCGGGCCCGCGTTAGTTGGGAGCCTTCCTTCATCGTGATCCGTACATGGCCTTTGGCCAAATTCACCTGGACCTGCTCGACGCCGGATATCTTGTGCAGTTGCTTTTCAATGCCATAGGCGCAGAAAGGACAAGCAAGCCCCTTGACCTTGAGTGCGTATTGCGGACCCGCGCCGGCGGCCGCCAGGCTCAGCGTAAGGCTGATCATCAGTGCAATGACTCGCATGGTATTGCTCCGGAAAAACAGTTGGGTTCACGTTGAAGCCTGTAGTGGCTTCAGGGTCAACCAAAAACCGTTCTTCGGGAGAAGCCGAACCGACAAGGGTCCGTCTTCGGTGGCTGGCTCCATGCCGGGCGCATCGATCAGATGCGCCAGGAAATCGTCAGGGCGCCGAACCGCCCCGTCCGGGGCTGACTGTCGAAGCGCTCGCTTTCGCTCAACGCCACCAGGCCGATCCGGGTGGGGCCGTGATAGCAGGCAAAGCCGACGTAGGCCTGACCGAAGTAGGGATCACGATCGACTTCCACGTCCGGCGTTGACTGCGTCAGGCTGCCGTCCAGGAAGATGTTGTGCGGCGCGTAGTGCGCGGCGACACCGGCGTAGACATACCAGCCGAAACCGCGAACCGGTTTGTAATAGCCGGAACCCCCGGCGAGGGACTTGATGCGCTGGGGGCCGAAATCCACGGGAATATTGTCGCCGATGCGCACAAAGCCGCCGGCCTCCACCCCGGTCCGTGCATTACCGACGGTGGTACCGAAGGTGGGCGTCATCTCCAGCACCAGATCACTGCCCTGGCGGATCATGCGCCACTGGCGGTCGTAGGAAAGCTGCAGGGTGGGCTCATTGGGCAGCTGCCGATCCCAGCCCACGGGGCGGGTCGCGCCCATGGCCTGATGCACTTCCTTCTGTGTTTGTTCCGCGCCCGAGGCCGGGCCCACCGTGCCCACCGATATCCGGAAGCGCTCCAGATCCGTTTCGGTCAGGGCGAAGACACTGGCGGTGGCCTGAAGCCAGCCGGCATAGGCGCGGCCATCCGGCGGAAATGCCGGATCTGCGATCTCTTCCGGCGTAAACATCACCTGGCTCAGACTCCAGCTCCAGGGTGATTCCGGGCCGGTTTTTGACAGGGGCGTGAGCCAGCCCGCGCTCCGACGCAGCCAGGCGGGTGCAGGCGCGGAACCGGGGATCACCTGTGCCCCGAAACCATTGGTGTAACCGTCGTCCTGGGCGGCAAAGGCATCGTTTTCCAGCTGTTGCACCAGCAGATCCTGATCATCCGAACGCACGAGATTCGGGTCCATGGCCGTGGCGTTCAATGCCGGGGCGGTGAGAATGCCGACCAGGGTGATCTGGATGATGCGGGGCCAGATCCTGTTCCCGGTTTTTGTACCATAAAGTCCAGAAATCATCATGATGTTCAGCTCCTTTCACTCTTGATAACCGGTCAGCATTGTTGATCGAAACGGGTTAGTCGGGTTCGGCAAGATCCTTGCGCACGCTGGTATAGGTGGATACGCCGTACGGCACCAGATAGGTCAGCACCACCTTGAGCCAGTTCAGCTCGCCGCCACCAAAGACGGCGCCGCCCTGGTTGATCAACACCAGCAGGGAACCCACGACCAGCGCCAGTTTTACAGCCGTGATT
Organism: uncultured Alcanivorax sp.; assembly: GCA_964411265.1. Lineage (GTDB taxonomy): Bacteria > Pseudomonadota > Gammaproteobacteria > Pseudomonadales > Alcanivoracaceae > SLJS01. The sequence goes on from CAYPKI010000014.1 coordinate 10,020, forward strand.
ACGGTTTCGCCGCGCAACGCGCATTGCAACCAGAGCGGCATCTAGTCCTGATCCTTTTCAGCGGTGAATACCGAGGAATGCGGATAGAACGTCATCCAGGCGAACCAGAAGCCTGTGGTGGCGGCCAGGGGGTCACCATTAGCGTCGAGGACACGCGCGGACTGGGTATCCTTGTTGTAGATGACGGTTACGCTCTCGCCGTTGAATTCGTCCTGGAAGCGACCTTCCGTTTTCTTGAGTTCATGGAAAGGCCAGACCCGCGCCTCATCGCCCTGGCTCATCCCGATCACCAGATCCTTGGGATGATACCGCCGATCACGGTTTTCCACCGCGCTCATGAGTTGTCGGGACTGCTCATAGCCGCGATATGGATAGTTGTCATAGTCACGCTGGTGGCCTGTCTCGCGCGACAGTACCCGGGTGTCCGGATGCTGTTCGCGCCATGCGCGCCACTGCGTGTGGCGGATCGCGATCTTGTCCAGCTTCTGCCCCTTGAATCGTCCGCTAATGGCCTTGCCCGGGATCTGCGAAAACAGGGATTCGGTCTGCCGGTCATAGAGCAGCATGTCACTGTTGTAGAGCAACCCGGAAACGCCGAATTCGAGAATGCGTCCATCCAGTAGCCGCGAGAACACCACGCCCGAGCCACAAAGCGGACAAAATGTCACGGCTACAGGCGTTCCGCCAATGGTGTCGTTGACGATCTCGTGCCAGACCAGGATGCGCGTGGGGTAGGCGCGCGCATCGCCATTGAGGTTCACGCCCAGAACCTGATCGGTATCGCGCAGATAGTCCGCTTCGTCGGCGTCGATCATCCTGGGTGAGGACAACGCCGGAATACCGTCCCGGGGTGGTCCGCCCTTCATGATCTTCTCCGGGGGCACGGCCGCGTCATCCAGCTCGAAACCGTTTTTTTCCACGGCTGAAGCCGGCAGGGCTGCCAACAGCAGCGTCGCCAGCAGGAGTTCGAATAGCCGGTTGTTCATGTTTGCCTCCGCGTGCGTTTCGGGTCCGGCGGAGGGCATGCGCATGCGGGCGCGCGGAACGGTTGGGCTCTTACCTCGTATCAGTCCCGTCGATCTGACGCAGTGATTTGACCAACATCCGGAGTTGACGCACATAGCGGCGGCAGTGATGGCACATCATCAGGTGCAGGCGCAGCGCCCAGCGTTGCCGGAAGGACAGTGGTGTGCCGTCCACCAGCTCGTCGGCGCGTTCGACGACTTCATTGCACTTCAGCATTCGCCTGTCTCCTGAAAATGGTCCACCAGGGCAAAGAGCCGGGTGCGCGCCCGATGCAACAATACCCGGACATTCGATGCGCTAACCTCCAGGCTGTTACAGATCTCGGCCAGCTCCTCCCCCTGCATGTCGCGCAGTTCCAGAACCAGACGTTGTTTCTCGGGCAGGTCGTTCAGGGTCTTGCGCATGCAATCGGCCAGCTCATCGCTTGTAAGCAGGTCATCCGGCGAGGACACGCCCCAATGCCCCGGCGGCTGAGCCCAGCCGCCACTATCCTTGAAGCGGTCGGCGAGCGTATCCCGGCCCTCGTCGTCCACATCCAGGGTTAGTTCCCGACCGCCGCCGCGTAACCGCATCTTGGCTTCGTTGATGACAATGCGGGTCAGCCAGGTCTGCAACCGGCTACGTCCCTCGAAATCGGGCAGGGCCTTGTGCGCCTTGATCCAGGCATTCTGGACCGCGTCCTCGGCATCACCCGGGTTCAGAATGCTGCTGGCCGAGGACAACAGGCGACGATGATAGGCCGTAACCAGCTGCGAGAACGCCTGTCGATCGCCGTTTTGCAGTTTGGCCAGAAATTCCGGCGTTTCCAGTTCAGCGCTCATGCGACTCCTCCGGCTGTACCATATTCCCGACCGATGGATCCTCGTGACCCGCGTTCAGCTCGAGCATGCGGCGGATGTGCTGCATGGCCTCCATGTCCACCTGGGTGAATTCAATCCCGAGGCGATCATCCTGCACATGGGTCACCCGGGCCTGGATGGGAATGGTGATGTCCGAATCATCCAGTTCCAGCGTAAACAGACATTCGTCCCCTACATGGGCTTCGACGGCCGCGTTCTGCACCATGGCGCCCTTGAGTGACAGATCCACAACCTCGACCGGCCAGTTATGGCCGGCTATCTCCAGTCGGGCCCGGCCTCCAAGATCAATGCGAGCGAAGCGGCGCTGTTCGGCCATGACGAGTTACACCTCGATCCGTTTGTGCTTGACGCGCCGGGGTTGCAGCGCCTCGTCGCCCAGTTTCTTGCGACGGTATTCCTCGAATTCGCTGTAAGTACCCTCGAACCATTCCACTTCGGCCTCGTCCTCGAAGGCCAGGATATGCGTGGAGACCCGGTCGAGGAACCAGCGATCGTGCGAAATGACAATGGCGCAGCCGGGAAAAGCCAGCAGCGCTTCTTCCAGCGCGCGCAGGGTTTCCACATCCAGATCATTGGTGGGCTCGTCCAGCAGCAGGACATTGGCGCCTTGCTGCAGCAGTTTGGCCAGGTGCAGCCGGTTGCGCTCGCCGCCGGATAGATCCTTGACCTTCTTCTGCTGATCCCCGCTTTTGAAATTGAAGCGGCCCAGATAGGCCCGCGATGGTACTTCATGGTTGCCGATATGAAGAATGTCGTTGCCGCCGGAGATTTCCTCCCAGACGGTCTTGTCGCCGTCGAGTTCTTCCCGGCTCTGATCCACATAGGCGAGTTTGACCGTTTCGCCCACCCGGATCTCGCCCTGGTCCGGCTCTTCCTCGCCGGTAAGCATACGGAAGAGCGTGGTCTTGCCCACGCCGTTGGGCCCGATAATGCCCACAATGGCGCCGCGCGGTACATCGAAGCTCAGGTTTTCGTAGAGCACACGATCTTCATACTGTTTCGTGACCTGGTCCACCTCAAAGACCTTGTCCCCCAGGCGCGGTCCCGGCGGGATATAAAGCTCCTGGGTTTCGTTGCGTTTCTGGAACTCCTGGCTCGCGAGTTCCTCGAAGTTCTTGATGCGCGCCTTGTTCTTGCTTTGCCGACCCTTGGGGTTGGAGCGCACCCACTCCAGCTCTTTTTCCACCGTCTTGCGGTGCGCCGTTTCCTTTTTCTCTTCTTGTTCCAGGCGCTTTTCCTTTTGCTCCAGCCAGGAGCTGTAGTTGCCGTGCCAGGGAATGCCCTCGCCCCGGTCCAGCTCCAGAATCCATTCGCACGAATTGTCCAGAAAGTAACGGTCGTGGGTGACGGCCACGACCGTGCCCGGGAAATCGTGCAGGAAACGCTCCAGCCAGCCCACGGACTCGGCGTCCAGATGATTGGTGGGCTCATCCAGCAACAGCATGTCGGGCGCTGACATCAGCAGTCGGCACAGCGCCACGCGCCGGCGCTCGCCGCCGGACAGGGAATGCACTTGCTGGTCCCAGGGGGGTAAACGCAACGCGTCCGCCGCGATTTCCAGCTTGCGTTCCAGATCATGGCCGCCGGCGGCGTCGAGGAATTGCTCCAGCTTCTGCTGCTCCGCGGCCAGCTTCTCGAAATCGGCGTCCTCATCGGCATAAGCGCCGTACACCTCTTCCAGTCGTTGCTGGGCGTTGCGTACTTCTTGCAGGGACTCCTCGATGATTGCCTGAACGTTTTTGTTCTCGTCCAGTTCGGGTTCCTGGGGCAAATAGCCGATATTGATGCCCGGCTGCGGGCGCGCCTCACCGGTGTAGTCGTTATCCACCCCCGCCATGATGCGCAGCAACGATGATTTGCCCGCACCGTTGAGCCCCAGCACGCCGATCTTGGCGCCCGGGAAAAAGGACAGGGAAATGTCCTTGAGGACCTGTTTTTTGGGCGGGACGACCTTGCCCACCTTGTCCATCGTGAAGATGTATTGCGCCATAGTCGTGAAGCTGCCGTTTGTTGTCTCGTGAAAGGTGCCCAACCTACCCGAAAAGCCCGTTTTTTTGAAGCACTAAGAACCACAGCATGCCCGCGATTCGCGCCGTTCGTGGGGCGCATGAACGGCGCGCACCCCGGGGTGAGGCCATCTCAAGTGCGTCAGCGTCCGGTTTCGGGTACAATCTGGGTCTTTCCGATCACCCCATCCTGAACCAGTAAAGGAACGCCATGTTCGGTAACAACATGACCATCGCCGGGTACGACCCGGAAATCCAGGCCGCTATTGACGCGGAGAACAAGCGCCAGGAAGAGCATATCGAGCTGATCGCTTCGGAGAACTATGCTTCACCGCGCGCCATGGAGGCCCAGGGCTCGGTGCTCACCAACAAGTACGCCGAGGGCTATCCCGGTAAGCGCTACTATGGCGGCTGTGAGCATGTCGATGTCGTCGAGAATCTGGCCATTGAACGCGCCAAAGAGCTCTTCGGCGCGGACTGGGCGAATGTGCAGCCGCACTCCGGCTCCCAGGCCAACACGGCCGTCTACATGGCTCTGTGCAAACCCGGCGACACCGTGCTGGGCATGAGTCTGGACGCCGGCGGTCATCTGACCCACGGCGCCAAGCCCAACTTTTCGGGCAAGATCTATACGCCCGTCCAGTACGGGCTGGACAACGAGACCGGTCGGATCGATTACGAGGACATGGAGCGTCTGGCGCGTGAGCACAAGCCCAAAATGATCGTGGCCGGCTTTTCCGCCTATTCGCGCGTCGTGGACTGGCAACGCTTCCGCGACATCGCGGATGAAGTAGGCGCCTGGCTGTTGGTCGACATGGCCCATGTGGCCGGTCTGGTCGCGGGCGGCGCTTATTCGTCGCCGGTGGAGATTGCCGATGTGGTGACCACGACCACGCACAAGACGTTGGGCGGTCCGCGCGGCGGCCTGATTCTGGGCAAGGC
>CAYPKI010000014.1:14863-17509 GCA_964411265.1 uncultured Alcanivorax sp.
TGCAGAAGAAAGTCAACGCGGCCGTTTTCCCCGGTGGTCAGGGTGGTCCGATGGAACACGTGATTGCAGCCAAGGCTGTGTGTTTCAAGGAAGCCATGGAGCCGGATTTCCGCGCGTACCAGCAGGGCGTGGTGGACAATGCCCGCACCATGGCCCATACCCTGATCGAGCGGGGCTACAACATCGTCTCCGGCGGCACGGATGACCATCTATTCCTGGTCGATCTTACCGACAAGAACGTGACCGGTAAGGATGCCGACGAGGCCCTGGGGCGGGCCAACATCACGGTGAACAAGAACGCCGTGCCCAATGACCCGCGCCCGCCGGCTGTCACCTCCGGACTTCGTATCGGCACACCCGCCATTACCCGGCGTGGTTTCGGCGAACAGGAAGCGCGGGATCTGGCCACCTGGATCTGCGACATTCTCGATGACGTCGAGAACGAGCAGCTGATCGAGGATGTCCAGAAGAAGGTTCTGGATCTCTGTAAACGGTTCCCGGTTTACGAGCAGTAAAGATGTGGGCGGGGCGTCCTCGCCCCGATGCCGTCCAGAGACTCTGGAATAGATCGCGGCGCGGACGCCCCTCCCACAGAAAGTGGGGTATGGCGGCTGAGTCGTGGGAGCGGCGTCCACGCCGCGACCCTTTCCAGCGTCTCGGGAAGCCGGTTGAAGCGCATGCGTCTCTGCCCGGGGCCGCCGCATTGGCCCCCTGTGCTATGATTTGGCCACGAATCAGGGCGTTGGAGGCGCCATGCGTTGTCCCTTCTGTGACTTCGAGGACACCAAAGTGATTGACTCGCGCCTGGTCGCCGAGGGTGGCCAGGTGCGTCGTCGTCGGGAATGTCTTGAGTGTGGCGAGCGCTATACCACCTTTGAAACGGCCGAGCTCGTCATGCCCCGGGTAGTGAAATCCGATGGCAAGCGCGCGCCCTTTGACGAGGACAAGCTGCGTGCCGGCATGATGCGTGCGTTGGAAAAGCGTCCGGTGAGCATGGAGGAATTGGAGGCGGCCATAACCCGCATCAGCCACCGCCTGCGAGCCACGGGTGAGCGCGAAGTGCCCGCCCGCCAGATCGGCGAGCTGGTCATGGAAGAATTGCGCGAGCTCGACGATGTGGCCCATGTGCGCTTCGCCTCGGTGTACCGCAGTTTCCAGGATATCTCTGATTTCCGGGCCGAAGTGGAGCGTCTGGAAAAAGCCGGCCACAAATGAGCTTTTCCGTCGACGACCGGCGCCGGATGGCGCATGCACTGCAACTTGCCCGGCAGGGCCTCTACACCACGGATCCCAATCCGCGTGTGGGCTGTGTGCTCACCCGTAACGGCGAGATAGTGGGCACGGGCTGGCATGCGCGCGCCGGAGAACCCCATGCTGAGCGCCATGCCCTGGATGCGGCCGGCGAGCACGCGCGCGGCGCTACCGCCTATGTCACCCTGGAACCCTGTGCCCATACCGGTTGTACCAGCCCCTGTGCCGATGCCCTGATCGAAGCCGGCGTGGCCCGGGTGATCATGGCAACGGATGACCCCAACCCGGCCGGCAGCGGTGGCGCGGAGCGGTTGGGGCAGGCGGGGATCGCGGTGGAAAGGGGTCTGCTGGAAGATGAGGCCCGGGCGCTGAACCCGGGTTTTATTCGGCGCATGACGACGGGCCGTCCCTTTGTGCGGCTGAAGCTGGCGGCCAGTCTGGACGGCCGCACGGCCATGGCCTCGGGCGAATCGCAATGGATTACGGGCGCGGCCGCGCGCGACGATGTCCAGCATCTGCGGGCCCGCTCGTCCGCAGTGGTCACTGGCCGGGGAACGGCCCTGGACGATCGGCCCGCGCTCACGGTGCGCCCGGAACAATGGCAATTTCCGGATTACCCGGGAGGCGAAGTGCGCCAGCCCTTACGGGTGGTGCTGGACCGCACGCTGGCCACGCCGACGGACACGCCGCTGATTACGGCCGCGGGGCCCGCCCTGATATTGGGCACCGAGGCGGCGGACACCCGGCAGCGTAAAGCGCTGGAAGCAGCGGGCGCGGACGTCGTGACGCTGGCGGAGCACGACGGCCGGGTGTCCTTGGCGGCCGCTCTGGACGAACTGGGCCGGCGCGCATGCAATGAAGTGCTGTTCGAATGCGGCGCGGAGCTGGCCGGTGATCTCGTGCGTAGCAGTGTGGTGGATGAAGTCATGGTCTATATGGCGCCCACGATGCTGGGCTCCAGCGCCCGCCCGCTGCTGGCCCTGCCCGAACTGGAACAGATGAGCGAGCAGATCCGCCTGGAGCTCAGGGATCTACGCCATCTGGGCGATGATCTGCGGCTGACGTTAGCGCCCAGGCCCTCGGACTGAGAGAATACCCCTATGTTTACAGGCATTATTGAAACCACGGGCACCCTGGCGTCCATGACACCGGGTGCGGAAGGCGATTACCGGCTGGTGTTGCAAACCGGTGATCTGGATCTGTCCGATGTGCGAGGCGGGGACTCCATTGCGGTAAACGGCGCCTGCCTCACGGCAACTGCCGTTCATGCGGACGGCTTCAGCGCCGATGTGTCCATGGAAACGCTGGACAATACCACGCTGGGCGATCTCCGGCCGGGCGCTACGCTGAACCTGGAAAAGTCACTGACACCGGCGAGCCGTCTGGGTGGCCATC
>CAYPKI010000014.1:17519-18876 GCA_964411265.1 uncultured Alcanivorax sp.
ATCTGGTCTCGGGTCATGTCGACGGCGTGGGTGAAGTCACCGAGATCCGGCCCGAGGCGCGTTCCTGGCACATCGAAGTGCGGGCGCCGGACGAGCTGGCGCGCTATATTGCGCGCAAGGGGTCCATCACCGCCGACGGCATCAGTCTTACGGTCAACGAGGTGACCGGCGCGCGCTTCGCGCTCAATATCGTGCCCCATACCTGGGACGTGACGAACATGACGGACTGGCAAACGGGTACGCGCATGAACCTGGAAGTTGATATCATAGCGCGCTATCTGGAGCGCTTGTTGCTGGGTGACAAGGCGGCACAACCCGATGCCGGCGAGAGCATCAGCATGGCCTTTCTGGCCGAGCACGGATTCTTGAAGGACGGCTGATCATGGAACTCAACACCGTTGAGGAACTGCTGGAGGACATGCGCCGGGGCCGGATGGTGATCCTCATGGACGATGAGGACCGCGAGAACGAGGGCGATCTGGTCATGCCCGCGGTCCATGTCACGCCTGACGACATCAACTTCATGGCCCGCCTCGCCCGGGGCCTGATCTGTCTGACCCTGACCGAGGAACGCTGCCGGCAGCTGGATCTGCCGCTCATGGTCGGGCGCAACGCCTCGGACCTGAGCACCAACTTCACCGTATCCATCGAAGCAGCGGAAGGGGTCACCACGGGGATTTCGGCGGCCGACCGTGCCCACACCGTGCGCACGGCTGTGTCGCCCGATGCGCGGCCCCGGGATGTTGTCCAGCCCGGCCATGTGTTCCCGCTCATGGCTCAGTCAGGGGGCGTATTGCATCGGGCTGGGCACACCGAGGCGGGCTCTGATTTACCACGCCTGGCCGGGCTGGAGCCGAGCTCCGCAATCGTTGAAATAATGAACGAAGACGGCACCATGGCCCGCCGACCGGACCTGGAGGCTTTCGCGCAGGAGCACGATCTCAAGATCGGTACCATCGCCGATCTCATCCAGTACCGCATGGTGCACGAGAAAACCGTGGAGCGGGTGGACGAGCATAACCTGCCCACCTGGTACGGCGAGTTTCGCCTGGTGTCCTTCCGGGATGTGGTGGATGACCTCATCCATCTATGCCTGATCAAGGGCGAGATCAAGCCGGACAAGACCACCACGGTGCGCGTGCATCAGGTGGACCCGCTGCGCGATGTGCTTAGTGCCAAGATCAACGGACGCACGGGCTGGAACATGCATCGGGTATTGAGTGAAATCGCGGAACGCGAAGTGGGTGTGGTCATCGTGCTGGGCGAGGATCACAAGTCCAGCGAATGGCTGGACAAGATCGAGGACTACTTTGCCGGCGAGCGCAAACCCTACACGCTCAACTCGCCCGCCTACCGC
>CAYPKI010000014.1:18886-21969 GCA_964411265.1 uncultured Alcanivorax sp.
CGGCACCGGCTCACAAATCCTGCGTGAACTGGGTGTGCGCAAGATGCGGTTGCTCAGCTCGCCCATGCGCTTCAATGCGCTGTCCGGTTTTGATCTGGAAATCGAGGAATATGTGCAAGCCGACTAGGTCGGCCTGGTTTTATTGGAATTTTGGGGAACAGCATGACGCAGGACATCAGGACCATCGAGGGCAACTTCACCCAGACCAGTGGCCGCTACACCCTGGTGGTGACGCGTTTCAACAGTTTTGTGGTGGAGAGCCTGCTGGACGGCGCTGTGGATACGCTGGTGCGCCACGGCGTGAGCCGGGAGAACATCGATATTGTCCGGGTACCCGGGGCCTGGGAGCTGCCCCTGGCGGTACGGCGCGTGATTGACCACGGAGGCCGGGACGCGGTCATCACCCTGGGCGCTGTGATCCGCGGCGGCACTGCCCACTTTGAATATGTCGCCGGCGAGGCGGCCAAGGGGGTCGCCGCCATTCAGAATGAAACCGGCGTGCCCGTAGCTTTTGGCGTGCTGACCGTGGACACCATTGAACAGGCCATTGAACGCGCCGGCACCAAGGGCGGCAACAAGGGGGCCGAGGCGGCGCTGTCGGCACTGGAAATGGTCAGCTTGTTGAAGCAGCTTTGATGGGCGACGGGGTTTCTGCAGCCGGACGGCGCAAGGCCCGCCGCTTTGCCGTCCAGGCGCTGTATCAGTGGCAGATGGCGGGCACCGAGATTGCCGCGGTGGAGGCCTGGTTTCGCTCGGACAATGATCTGCGCAAGACGGACACGGCCTATTTTCATGACCTGCTGGTGGGCGTAACCGGCCGGCTAAACGAGATCGACGGCGCCCTGGCACCCGTCCTTGACCGAGCGGTGGACTCGCTGGGTCAGGTGGAAAAGGCGGTGCTTCGCATCGGTACCTTCGAGTTGATGGCCCGGGTGGATGTGCCCCGCAATGTCGTTATCAACGAGGGGATTGAACTGGCCCGGATGTTTGGCGCGGAAACCTCCTTTCGTTATGTCAACGGCGTACTGGACAAGCTCGCCGGTCAGTTCCGCGCTGCGGAAACCGGCTCGGGCGCTTGAAATTGCCAGCGCGCGAATAGCCTTTCTGTTGCGTGTTCCGGTGCCGGGGTAGCCATGGATGAATTCGATCTGATTCAGCGCTTTTTTACCCGCGCGCCTGACGCCGGCGTCGTCCAGGGGCCCGGCGACGATGCGGCCCTGATTGCCCCCGAGCCCGGCCGACAGCTCGTGGCCACCACCGATACCCTGGTGGCCGACCGCCATTTCCCGCTCCGACTGGACCCGGCCGATGTCGGCTGGCGGGCTCTGGCCGCCAATCTCTCGGACCTGGCCGCCATGGGCGCCGAAGCACGCTGGTGCCTGCTGGCGTTGACCCTGCCCGAAGCGGACGAAACCTGGCTGCAAGGCTTTAGCCAGGGGTTTTTCGAACTGGCGGACGCTGCCGGGGTCCAGTTGGTGGGGGGCGATATCAACTCGGGGCCTTTGAGCGTCACCGTCCAGGCTCTGGGCGAAGTGGAGCCCGGACGGGCGCTGACCCGGCGTGGAGCCCGGGTCGGCGAGCAGATCTGCATTGGAGGCGTGCCGGGCGAGGCGGCCGCCGGACTGCGGCTCTGGGAGCGCGGCGAGCCCAGCGGACCCCTGGTGGAACGCTTCCGCCGGCCCTGGCCGCAGCTGGAGCTGGGTCGGGGGCTGATCGGGCGTGCGTCTGCCTGTATCGATATTTCCGACGGTTTGCTGGCGGATCTGGCCCATCTTCTGGGTGATCACCGGGGCGCGGCCCTGGAAACGGCCCGCATGCCGGTCTCGGAAGGCCTGCGGGCCTGGCCGGAAGACGAGCGCCGGGCATTGCAATGCGGCGGCGGTGATGACTATCTGTTGCTTTTCACGTTACCCGTCGAGGCAAGCCTGCCGCCGCAGGCTTACAGGATCGGCACGATTACCACGGACCCGCGCATTCAATTGTTCGACGAGCGCGGGGAGGTGTTGCCGCCTGTCGATCCGGGGTGGAAACACTTCCACTGATGCGTATCCTCCCGCGCGAATGCAATTCCGGCAACGGCAAGCCATTATGAACGTACCCAAAGTTGTCATCGTGGGCGGCAATCTAGCGGGGCTGAGCGCCGCCCGCCGACTCTCCGGCGAACTGGATGTCACCCTCGTGGACCCCGGCGCTTCCTGTGAGTGGCTGCCCAATATCCATGAGCTGGTCTCGGGTACCAAGGAACCGGATTCGCTGCGCATTCCGCTGGCCACGGTGCTGGAGCGGTGCGGCCACCGGTTTTTGCGGGACAGCGTCACCCACCTTAATACCGAGCAGGGCCAGGCCGTGCTCGCCTCCGGGCGGGTTCTACCCTTTGATCGCTGCATCGTGGCCGTAGGCGGCGTAAATAATGACGCCGGCGTCCCTGGAGCCGAAGCGCGGTCGTTGCCCTTCAAGTCCGTGCGCGATGCCTATGCCGTTCATACCCGGCTTTGTGAGCTGGTGGACGACGGTGAACGGCGCGGCGTCACTGTGGTGGGCGCGGGTCTGGAGGGCATGGAGGTGCTGGGCGAAATCCTGCGTGGTTTCCAGCGCCATCGCTCGCTGCTGGATATTCATGTGGTGGAGGCGGGCGAGCGCCTGCTGCCTGACGCTCCCGCGCGAGTGGATAAGGGGGTCCGCAGGGCGAGCCGCCCCTTTCCCGTCAAGTTCCATACGGCCACGCGAGTGGCCGAGGTGGGTGCGGAGAGCGTCAAACTGGACGACGGACACGAGCTGGATTCGGCGCTCACCATCTGGACGGGGGGTGCCCGGGCTCATCCGCGCCTGCGCGAGTGGGGGCTGGCGCCATCGCGCGCGGGCGCGCCCGTGGACGAGGAACTGCGCAGCCGCGAATGTGACCAGGTCTTCGTCGTCGGTGACGCCGCCGACACCGGCCAGGATCTGGAGAAGCAGGCCTATCACGCCATGGCCATGGGCGAGCAGGCGGCGGCCAATGTGCAATCGGAGCTCCAGGGCCTGCCGACGGAGGCCTTCCAGCCCGCACCCAAGCCGCAGCTAATCAGTTTCGGGCATCTGGATTG
>CAYPKI010000015.1:0-1642 GCA_964411265.1 uncultured Alcanivorax sp.
ACTACCGCCGCCCGATTTGCGCTGCTGGCCGCCCTTGTTTCGGTCACGGCCCTGCGCACCTTTCCTGGAATCATCCGGTTGGGCGCCCTGGAAAGCCTCGGCGGGCTTGTTTTTGCTGGCGCGCTTGTCCGGGCGCTGCTCTTTCTTGCCACCGCCACCACTGGAGGTGTCGTTGCGCTTGCGGTCGCCCCCCTGCTCATGGCCTTTGCCGCCACGGTGGTCTTTTGAGCCCTGACCAGCCTTGTTATCGGTTTGCCCCCTGTCGGAGCTCTTGCGCGCCGGTCCGGTCGGTTTCTTGTCTTCTTTGGGTGGCGCCACAGCCGGTTCTTCTTCTTCGGCCCGGAAAACCTCGGCCAGCCAGGCACTGACGCGCGACCAGGTGCCACCGCCTGATCTTGCCTCTTTCGTCGGCTTATGCGCTGGCTTCTGCGCGGGCGTCGAGGCCGGCGTGGACGGCTCGGGTGGCGCGGTGTCGGGCGCCACAGACTTGACCGCCGCTTCCGGCGACTTGACGTCCGTTTCCCGGGATGAGTCCAGGCTGGGATCGGCCATGCCCTCGCTCAGCGCGACGTCATGGCTACTCACATCCTCGCGCACTTCGTCGTCGCGCACGCGCTCGACTTCGAAATGGGGTGTTTCCAGGTTGGGATTGGGAATGATCACGACGCGCAACTGATAGCGGTTTTCCAGGTCCCGCATTTCATAACGCTTTTCGTTGAGCAGATAGGTGCCTACCGGCACCGGAACCTGGGCCTGGATTTCGCCGGTGCGCTCTTTCATGAGTTCTTCTTCGACCAGACGCAACAGCGACAGCGACAGCGATTTCACATCCCGGATATGGCCCTGGCCGTTGCAGCGCGGGCACACGATGCTGGACGTCTCGCCCAGCGAGGGCCGCAGCCGCTGGCGCGACAGTTCCATCAGGCCGAAGCGCGAGATGCGTCCGGTCTGGGTGCGTGCGCGGTCGTCATCGAGCGCCTCACGCATGCGGCTTTCCACTTCGCGCTGGTTCTTGGGCGGGCCCATGTCAATGAAATCCACCACGATGAGCCCGCCGATATCACGCAGGCGCAACTGACGCGCGATTTCGTCTGACGCCTCCAGATTGGTCTGCAGCGCTGTTTCCTCGATGTCCGCGCCCTTGGTAGCGCGCGAGGAGTTGATATCAATGGACACCAGCGCCTCGGTGGGATCAATGACCACGGATCCGCCCGACGGCAGTTTGACTTCGCGCTCGAAGGCGGTCTCGATCTGGGACTCGATCTGGAAGCGCGAAAACAAGGGTGTTTCGTCCTGATACAGCTTGATCTTGTGCTGGAAGTCCGTCATGACCTGGGAGACGAACTGCTGCGCCTCGTCATAGACGTCCTGCGAATCGATCAGGACTTCGCCGATGTCCTTGCGCAGATAGTCGCGGATGGCGCGAATAATGACGTTGCTTTCCTGATAGATCAGGAAGGGCGCCTTGCGTTCATCCGAAGCCTCGGCAATGGAGTTCCAGAGTTTGAGCAAGTAATCCAGATCCCACTGCAGCTCTTCACCGCTGCGGCCCACGCCGGCCGTGCGCACGATGACCCCCATTTCCTCGGGGAAGGTGAGAGTATCCATGGCCTCACGCAATTGCTGGCGCTCCTCGCCCTCA
>CAYPKI010000015.1:1673-3324 GCA_964411265.1 uncultured Alcanivorax sp.
TCGGAAATACTGGCGCGCGATCTCCTTGAGCGGGAGAAAACCGTGGCGGTCCGCGCCGAAGTCCACAAAGGCGGCTTCCAGGGAAGGTTCTACCCGGGTAATCTTGCCCTTGTAGATGTTGGCCTTTTTCTGTTCCCGGGTGCGGTGCTCGATATCCAGGTCATAAAGCCGCTGGCCGTCGACCAGGGCAACACGCAACTCTTCACGGTGCGTTGCATTGATCAGCATGCGTTTCATTAGACTTACCACACAGATTGTGGTGGCCGGGCAGAGCGCCCCGGGGAGTGACAGGCGAGGAGGTCGGGCCTCCGGCAGCGCTGGAGTCGCCCAAGACCAGGCACTTTGTCCTCGGTCTTCGGCGACCAAAACATAGCTGCCGTTCGCGTTCGGGCCTATGCTGTTGTCGGTTTTTCCGGTCGCGGACTTCGGGCCCGCGGGGGTCGCAAAACAGTCAATTCACGAACCGGAGCCCGGTTTGTTGAACAGGTTCCGATTGCTGGTGTTGTCATAGCGCCTTTGTTCTGTCACCCGCGCCTCATGGGGCGGATTCTGCAGGCCACCGGGTTTCCATTTGGCCGCCGGTTTATGTGCCGCGGCGACACCATTTGTTAACTGGCCCGCAATAAACGCATGCCTCGGCATGCGCCTTTGCTGTTTCCGCTGGTCCCGCGCGAATGCCTGCCCTATTCCGGGGCAGGACGGCGAAGAATCGCTGTGCGTCGCCGACGCTGACCGCAGGACCATGCGTGAATATAGCAGCAAAACAACGGAATTATCAAATAGATAGGTGATTCCTATTGTAAAAAGGTTGAAGCACAAGTTTCGCGGCCCCGAATACGGTTCTTGCGACCAGGAAGGATACAGTTTGCCCACAAGCTGCTATCATCGCCGCCATGTCGCAGCACCGCCCCAATAACGGCGTAAGCCACCTCCATATCTCGAATGACCGTGCCGGTCAGCGCCTGGATAACTTCCTCATGAGCCAGCTCAAGGGGGTGCCGCGCTCGCGCATTTATCGCATCATCCGCTCGGGCGAGGTACGCGTGAACAAGAAACGCGCCCGCCAGACCTATCGCGTGGAAGCCGGGGACCAGATTCGCATACCGCCGGTGCGCACCGCCGAGCGCGGACGGGCGCCGGTCAGCCGGGAGCTGGGCGAGCGCCTGTCCGCCAGTCTTCTACATCAGGATGATCAGTTGCTGGTCTACAACAAGCCTGCCGGTCTGGCGGTACATGGGGGTAGTGGTATTCAGGTGGGCCTGATCGAGACCCTGCGTTCCCTGTATCCGGAAACCGACGGCCTGGAACTGGCGCATCGGCTGGACCGGGACACCTCGGGCTGCATCATGGTGACGCGCGAACGTGCCTTCTTGCGCCGCCTGCAAAGGCTCATGAATCAGGGCGGTGTCACCAAGCGCTACTGGCTGCTCTGTCACAACTTCACGGCGAACGAAGCCTCGGTCGAGGCGTCCCTGGAAAAGGGCGGTCGGGGTGGAGAACGCATCATGTATGTGGGTGAGGGCGGCAAATCTGCACGCACTGAATTTCGCCTGATCGAACAGCTGGGCTCCGTGGCGCTGGTGGAAGCCACCCTGGTAACCGGGCGAACGCATCAGATCCGGGTGCACGCCCAACACGGTGGTTTCCCGCT
>CAYPKI010000015.1:3334-18482 GCA_964411265.1 uncultured Alcanivorax sp.
ACGGCGACGAGGTGAGCGTCTCGGTGACGCCCAACGGGACGGGTTCTGGCAAGATGCCGGGGTGCGGCGTTTGTGCCTGCATGCGCGCTCGCTGGCGTTTCGTCATCCGGATCACGGCGGCTTCCTGCAAGTAGAGGCGCCCCTGGATGAAGCCATGAACCGGGCGCTCACCACGGCGCGCGCAACGGTGGCCACATGAACTATCGGCTGATCATCTTCGACTGGGACGGCACACTGCTGAATTCCACCGACCAGATCGTCAATTCCATGCAGCAAGCCGCCCGGGATCTGAGCTGGCGATTGCCTGAAGAGCGGGAAGTGAAAGACATTATCGGGCTGGGCCTGCCCGAGGCTATCCGTACGCTTTTTCCCGGGAGCACCGATGACGATGTTCAGCTCCTGCGCTCGAACTATGCCCGGCATTTCATGGACGAAGACCAGGCCACCAGCTGCTTTTTCCCGGGGGTGCCGGATGTGCTGCACCGTCTTCATGATGCGGGTTTTTTGCTGGGTCTGGCGACGGGCAAATCCCGACCCGGTCTGGAGCGGATCTGGAGTACCCACCAGGTAGGGCATTATTTTCATGCCTCGCGTTGCTCGGACGAGTGTCACTCCAAACCTCATCCGGCCATGGTGCTGGAATTGCTCGACACGCTGTCCGTGGCACCGGAGGAAGCGGTAGTGGTAGGGGATACCTGCTTTGATCTGGGCATGGCTCAGGCCGCGGGCGTAGCAGGTGTGGGTGTGCGGTATGGCGCCCAGCCGCCCGCGGTGCTGGAACGATACGAACCGCTGGTGCTGGTGGATCATCTCGATGAATTGATGCCGCTGCTGGGCCTCGAGCATGACAATACGGAGACGGTGTTATGAGTGATGACGAATCGGGTAGTGATCGGCCCCAAAACAACCGGGAATGGCAGTTGATCGAAAAAGTGCTGCTGTCAGCGCATGAGGAAAATCGACGGCGACGGCGCTGGAGTGTGTTTTTCCGTTTTCTGGGCATGGCTTATCTGCTTTTGCTGCTCATTCTCTTTTTGCCCATGACGAGCGACATGGCGCCTACGGGGTCGGGCAAGCATACGGCCATGGTGGAAGTGAATGGCGTGATTGCGGAGCAGAAAGACGCCAACGCGGACCGGATCGTTACAGGCTTGCGCAAGGCCTTTGAAGCGGAGGACAGTAAAGCTGTACTACTGCGCATTAACAGCCCGGGCGGCTCGCCGGTTCAGGCCGGACAGATTTATCGTGAAATCGAGCGCTTGCGTGAGAAGCATTCCGGGAAAAAACTCTACGCGGCGATTACCGATATGGGTGCCTCGGGCGGTTACTATGTTGCCGCCGCAGCCGACCGGATTTATGCGGATCCGGCCAGCATTGTGGGCTCCATTGGCGTCATTATGTCGGGATTCGGCTTTACGGACGCTATTGACGAACTGGGGGTAAAACGGCGCCTGCTGACCGCGGGTGAAAACAAGGCCATGATGGATCCCTTCAAGCCCGTGGACCCCGGACAGAAAGAGCATGTACAGACCATGCTCACCCAGATCCATGAACAATTCATAGAAGCGGTCAAAAAGGGACGTGGCGACCGGCTCGCGGACCCGGAAGCCAATAAACTATTCTCCGGACTTTTCTGGACGGGCGCCGAAGCGAAAGATCTGGGTTTGACGGACGGCCTCAAGAGCCCGGGCCAGGTGGCCCGCGACGTGGTGGGCGCCGAGGACATCGTCGACTACACCCCGCGACCCAACCCGCTGGATGATCTCATGAAGCGCCTTGGCGCGCGCGTGGGCGCCGGCCTGATGGATGCGCTGGGACTCGAGGCAATCCGGTTGCGCTGAGGGCGTTCAGGGCAGTTTTATACCCTCGGCGCGGAGCATGTCCGTTAGGGCCATGAGTGGCAGACCGATCAGGGCATGGGGATCACGACCCTCGAAACGTTCGAAGAGGGTGATCCCGAGCCCTTCGGCGCGGAAACTACCGGCACAATCGAAGGGTTCCTCCCGGTCCAGATAGCGTTCAATTGCGGTCGTGTCGAGCCGGCGGAACCGGACCACGAAGTCTTCCCGGGTCTCATGCCATGCGCCTGTGGCGCTATTGTACAGGCCCAGACTCGTCGGTAGTGATACATGGCGGCCGCTGAAACGGCCCAACTGTTTGATGGCGTTTTCGCGGTTGCCGGGCTTGCCCAGAATCTCGCCATCCGGTGCCACCGCTACCTGGTCCCCGGTAATGATGCGGTGTCCGGCGTAGTGTTCGGCTACGGCGGCCGCCTTGTCCCGGGCCAAGCGCTGGACCAGTTGGCCGGCCGTCTCGTCCCGCCGGCGGCTTTCATCAATCGCGGGGGCATGGGTTTGAAACGGTAAAGTCAGGCGTTCGAGCAGTGCGCATCGGAAGGGTGAGGCTGAGCCCAGTACCAGTTCCGGCTGTGTCGGGTGCATGTGGCGGCTCCGGCTTGGTCACTTGAAGGGTATGATAATCGACTGTTGATCCGGGATGCAGCTCAAAACGCCCATGGTTCAGGCGTTTGAAGCTTGAGCGTTTTGACAGGACCCGACCGTGGCCCTAGAATTGCGCGCCCATGTCGACAGGGCTTTTACCGCGGTTGCTCGATCCGCGAAAACTGGCGAACCAGGGCGGCGCCATACGCGGGCAGATGAGTGTGGGTGAGCTGCCGCGTTTGCGCGAGTTCCCTGAAAGTCAGGACGAACCGGTAGCGGTCGAGCTTGTTTTCTCGCGGGACGAACAGGGTCATCACTGCGTGCATGGTTCCGTGGACACGCGTCTGGCCATGCAGTGTCAACGTTGTCTGGAACCCGTAACGCTGGAACTGGCCATCCCGGTAATCCTGGCCATGGCCTGGGGCAATGATCAGATGAAGGCGCTGCCGCCGGAATATGATCCCTGGTTGATTACGGCCGATCAGGTGCCTCTGGCGGATTTGCTCGAAGAGGAAATCCTGCTGGCCCTGCCGGCGGTGGCGGTCCATGAGCATTGTCCTCATGACCTGGTCGAAGAAAATGCCGAGGATCCGTCGGAAGACGAGGCGGAACCGGAAAAAGAGAATCCCTTTGCAGTGCTGGCCCAACTGAAAAAAGGCGATAGCGAAGAGTAGCTGGAGAAAGCAATGGCAGTTCAACAGAATCGCAAAACCCGTTCCAAGCGCGGCATGCGCCGCTCGCACGACGCGCTCAGCAAGCCTACGCTCACCGAGGACGGCAATACCGGCGAAGTGCATCGGCGGCATCATATCTCCCCCGACGGCGTCTACCGGGGCCGTCAGGTCATCAAGCAGGACGAAGATCTGGACGACGACGAGTAACCTTGTCCACCGCACGGTTGGGGTGGCCGACCCCGCCCCCTTTTCAGGGAAGGGCTGCTGATGCCTGACGTTATTCTGGCGGTGGATGCCATGGGCGGCGATCACGGACCTGAAGTAACAGTGCCTGCTGTGGCACGTATCCTGGAGCGTCACCCGCAACTGCAGGTTCTGCTCGTGGGCGACGCCGACAAGCTCAAGGGGCAGCTGAGTCAGGAGAAACCGGCGGAATCCGAGCGTATAACCGTGGTCCATGCCACCCAGGTGGTGTCCATGGACGATCCGGTGAACGTGGCCCTGCGCAACCGGCGCGACTCCTCCATGCGCGTTGCCATCAACCAGGTGCGCGAAGGCGACGCCCATGCCGCCATCAGTGCCGGCAACACCGGCGCGCTCATGGCGGTCAGCCGTTTTGTACTCAAGACCCTGCCGGGCATCGACCGCCCCGCCATTTGTACGGCCATTCCCCATGAACAGGGCCAGTGCCACATGCTGGATCTGGGCGCCAATGTGGATGTGGAACCGCAACATCTGCTGCAGTTCGCCCTCATGGGCGCCGCCCTGGCGCGCGCCGTGGAAGGGCTGGAGCAGCCGCGCGTAAGCCTGCTTAATATCGGTGAAGAAGCCATTAAAGGCAGCGAGATGGTCAAAGAGGCGGCCGAGCAGTTCGACGCGCATGCGGTATTGAACTACCAGGGTTTTGTGGAAGGTGATGGTGTCGTCAAGGGCGAGGCCGACGTCGTGGTGTGCGATGGTTTTAGCGGCAATGTGGCCCTCAAGACGATGGAAGGGGTGGCGTCCATGCTCGGTGGTATGATTCGTGTCGAGATCAATCGGAGCCTGTTGACTCGGCTGACCGGGCTTTTGGCCTTACCCTGGTTGCGTAACCTGAAGACACGTATGAATCCCGAGCGTTACAACGGGGCAAGCCTGCTGGGGCTGGACGGTATCGTAGTGAAAAGTCATGGCGGAGCCGACGTGGAAGGTTTTGCCAGCGCGCTGGAAGTGGCCGCACGGGAAGCGCAACGTAATGTGCCCGCGCTCATCCGCGATAACCTGGGCGTCGGCGACGATAACGTATCCACATCTTCATAAAATGTTGCAAGGTCAGGCACGAAGCCTGGCCGTCACTGCGCCATAATAACGCAGTTATTTCGCCAGCTTCGGGGGAGCTTCTTTCATGAGTCAAACCGCCTTTCTGTTTCCCGGTCAGGGCTCCCAGGCCGTGGGCATGCTCTCGGATCTCGCCGATGAGGCCGCCGTGCGCCAGACATTTCGCGAAGCCGCCGATACCCTGGGCTTTGATCTCTGGGGTCTGATCCAGAACGGCCCGGAAGACGAGCTGAACCGCACGGACCGTACCCAGCCGGCCCTGCTCGCCTGTAGCGTCGCGCTTTGGCGCGTCTGGGAGGAGCGTGGCGGTGCCCGGCCCGACTGGTTTGCCGGGCATAGCCTGGGGGAATACTCCGCGCTGGTGTGTGCCGGGGCGCTGTCCCTGGCGGATGGTGCGCGCCTGGTGGAAACCCGGGGCCGTTTCATGCAGGATGCCGTGCCGGCCGGGCAGGGCGGTATGGCCGCCATTCTCGGGCTCGAAGACGATGAGGTAACGCGGCTGTGCGGGGAAGCCGCTGATCATCAGGTGGTCCAGGCGGTGAACTTCAACGCCCCGGGCCAGGTGGTAATTGCCGGCGATGGCGAGGCTGTGGATCGGGCTATCGAGGCCTGCAAAGAGGCCGGTGCCAAACGCGCCATGGCGCTGCCGGTGAGTGCGCCTTCGCACTGTGAACTCATGAAGCCAGCGGCGGAGCAGCTCCGGGGCGTGCTGGCTGATTTGACTCTGGAGACGCCCCGCGTTCCGATCGTGAACAATGTTGATGTGGCTGTTGAAACCGAACCGGCCGCCATCCGCGACGCCCTGGTGCGGCAACTGTATTCGCCCGTGCGCTGGTCCGAAACCGTGCGCCGGCTGCTGAACGAGGGTGTCGAGCAGAGTTACGAATGCGGTCCGGGCAAGGTGCTCGCCGGACTGGTCAAACGGGTGGAGCGCCGGGCTCCGGTTACGCCGCTGGGCGAGCGCGAGGCCCTGGACGGGGCGCTAGCCTGAATCACGAGGGGGAATAGATGACAGACAACACCATTGCGCTGGTCACCGGCGCCAGTCGCGGCATTGGTCAGGCGATCGCCGAGGAACTGGCCCGGGCTGGGTACACCGTGGTAGGGACGGCCACCTCGCGATCCGGCGCGGATCGAATCAGTACGCGTCTCACCGAGCTGGGCAATGCCGGCGGTGGTGAAGTGCTGGACATCGCTGACGCGGAAGCGGTGAATGCCGCGCTCAAACGTATTAACGAGCAATATGGCCCGCCCCTGGTGCTGGTGAACAATGCCGGCATCACGCGGGACAACATCATGCTGCGCATGAACGAAGATGAGTGGGGCAGTGTCATCGACACCAATCTCAGTGGTGTCTACCGGGTCTGCAAGGGCTGCCTGAAAGGCATGACCAAAGCCCGCCAGGGACGGATCATCAACATCAGCTCCGTGGTGGGTTCCATGGGCAATGCGGGTCAGGCAAACTACGCGGCAGCCAAGGCGGGCGTTGAGGGTTTTACCCGTTCGCTGGCCCAGGAACTGGGCCAGCGCAATATTACCGTCAACGCCGTGGCGCCGGGCTTTATCGACACGGACATGACGGACGCGTTGAGCGACGAACAGCGCGAGGCCATGCTGGCCCGGATTCCGCTGGGACGCCTGGGCCAGCCGGCTGAAGTGGCGCGTGCCGTGGTCTGGCTGGCCGGCGAGGGTGCTGCCTATATCACCGGCACTACGCTACACGTCAACGGCGGGTTGTTGATGGAGTAGAAAGAGCTTACGGACAGGGTTTTCGTGACCCTGAGCACAGGCTGTTCTCCGGGGCTATCCGGAAGCGAAGTACCGGCGAAACAGTGACATAACTTGCAATACAGTCCCGCCCGTGCGTCAGTGGCGTTGCTTGCAACCGCAAACAGCGTTCACCTAGAATAGCGCCGACAGGTGGAGGGACACCGACCACAGGAGAAACTGAGCACCATGAGCAGCATTGAAGAAAGGGTTACGAAAATCATCGTCGAACAACTGGGCGAGAAGGCCGAGGAAGTCAAGTCGGAAGCGTCCTTTGTCGAGGATTTGGGGGCGGACTCGCTCGATACCGTGGAATTGGTTATGGCGCTCGAAGAAGAGTTCGAAACCGAGATTCCGGACGAAGAAGCCGAAAAAATCAGCACCGTTCAGGCCGCCATCGATTACATCAATAACAATAGTTGAACGCTGAAAGGGCACCAGACCGGAACAAGAGCCGCAGGTTGCATCAACTTGCGGCTTTTTTTCGTGGGCGGTGAACCTGCGCCGTCGCATTGGGAGGATAGGCTGTGACGAATCGTCGTGTGGTGGTTACCGGTGTGGGCATGCTTACGCCGCTGGGCGAGGACACCGAATCCAGCTGGGACGCGGTCAAGGCCGGACGCAGCGGTATCGGCCCCATTTCCCATTTTGATACCGACGGCTACCCCACGCGTTTCGCGGGGCTGGTGCCGGAGTTCGACATGGAGCCTTACATGGCGCGCAAGGAAGCGCGCAAAATGGATGTCTTCGTGCAGTACGGCATGGTCGCGGCTGCTCAAGCCATTCGCGACGCCGGATTGACCGTGACGGATGATAATGCGGGGCGGATCGGGGTCGCCATTGGTTCCGGCATTGGCGGGCTCACCAACATCGAGGACAATCACAAGAAATTGATGGCAAGCGGGCCACGCAAGCTCTCCCCGTTTTTCGTGCCCGGGACCATCATCAACATGATCGCCGGTCATCTTTCCATCGAATACGGTTTCAAAGGTCCCAACTTCGCCACCGTGACCGCCTGTACTACCGGGACTCACAATATCGGTTTTGCCGCCCAGCAGATTCAGCTGGGTACCGCCGATGCCATGGTCGCCGGCGGTGCCGAAAAGGCGTCCTCGGAGCTCGGCATGGCGGCATTTTCCGCGGCCCGGGCGCTGTCCACGCGCAACGAGGAACCGGAGCGCGCCAGCCGTCCCTGGGATCGCGAGCGCGACGGCTTTGTGCTGTCGGACGGTGCGGGCGTGGTCATGCTGGAGGAATACGAGCAGGCGAAAGCCCGGGGCGCGCATATCTATGCGGAAGTCGCCGGCTACGGCATGAGCGGCGACGCCTGGCACATGACCGCGCCGCCCGAGGACGGCGAGGGGGCCGCGCTGGCCATGGACAATGCTCTGCGCTCGGCGGAAGCCGAACCCTCGGAAATGGACTACATCAATGCCCACGGCACCAGCACCCAGGTGGGCGATGTGGCCGAAGCTCGTGCCATTCGCGACGTTTTCGGTGCCCACGCCGACCAGCTTTGTGTCAGCTCCACCAAGTCCATGGTGGGTCATTTGCTCGGTGCCGCTGGTGCGGTCGAGGCGATTTTTACCCTGCTGGCCATGCGTGACGGCGTGGCGCCGCCCACGATCAATCTGGACGAGCCCGATGAGGGCTGTGATCTGGATTTCGTGCCCCACGAGGCCCGTGCTTATCCGATCCGCACCGCCATGTCCAACTCCTTCGGTTTCGGCGGCACCAACGCCTCCCTGCTGTTCCGGACCCTGTGATGCTCAGGCCCGGCTCCGTTCCGGCGGATGACCGCGGCCTGGCCTATGGCGACGGGCTCTTCGAGACGGTGCGGATCACGGCGCAGAGCCGTGCCCCTCTGGCCCAAGCCCATTGCCGGCGCATGGCCGACGGCGCCCGGCGGCTGGGCATCCCCTTTGACGAGGCCGCTTGGTGGCAGGCCCTGGACGAGCTTTGTTATCAGGGACCAGGCGTGGGCAAGTTGCTGTTGACGCGCGGTTCCGGTGGTCGTGGCTATGCGCCCCCGGAGTCGCCCGAACCCCGTTTGTTGCTGCGTCACCAGGCTATACCGGCGCGACCCGCGTACCATCAGAAGTCCGGTCTTGTGACGGGCCTCGCGCCGACGCGGCTCACGGATCAGCCCGGGCTCGCCGGCGTCAAACATGCCAACCGGCTGGAGCAGGTTCTGGCTCGCCGGGAAGCTGATCGCCAGGGCTGGGACGAGGCGGTGATGCTGGACGCCACCGGGCGCCCGCAGTGCCTGACCAGCATGAATCTTTTTGCTGTCACAGACGGTCAGGTGCTCACACCGCCGGTCGACCGGGCGGGTGTGGCCGGTGTGCTGCGCGCCTGGATTGTCGAGCAGGGGGCTACAAGGGCGGGTGTGACTGTCCGTATCCAGTCGCTTACTCTGGAGCGACTGCGCAGCGCCGACGAGATTTTTGTTAGCAATGCCGTGGCCGGCGTGCTGCCCCTGGGTAAACTGGGTGTCTGGCGCTGGCAGCGCGGTCCGGTTACGCGCGCGTTGATGGGACAAACAAAAGAGTTGTTGTCATGAAGTTGCGCCGAAGACTCGGCTGGATCCTGCTGTCGGGTGTTTTCGTCACGGCAGTGTGCGTCACCGCGGTCTTGGGGTATGCCCTTACGCAGCCGATGGCGCACACCGAAACCGAACGTATCGTGGTGCCCGAAGCGAGCAGCTTTACCCATGTACTGTTGCGCCTGGAAGGGCAGGGCATGCTGGGCGAGGGGATACAGGCCCGGACGCGGCGCCTGGCCGCCCGCGTCTATGCCCGGATCAGTCCGGTGGCCGATCGCATGAAGGTGGGCGAATACCGGCTGAAGCCGCGCTTGTCCCTGCTGGATTTCATGGACAAGCTGGAACGCGGCGACGTCATCAGGCGCGAGCTGACCCTGGTGGAAGGCTGGAACATCCGGGATCTGCGCGAGGCACTGAATAAAGCCGAAGGGTTGGCGAACCGGATAGGAAAACTGGATAACCAGGTCTTGATGCAAGAGCTGGGCAAGCCGGATCATCATCCGGAAGGCTGGTTCGCACCGGATACCTACGCCTATGTGCGCGGCGATACGGCCCTGGACTTACTGGCCCGGGCCCTGGAGCATCAGGAAGAAATCCTGGTGCGCGCCTGGAACAACCGCGCCGAGGACTTGCCGTTGGACACACCCTATGAGGCCCTGATCCTGGCCTCTATTGTTGAAAAGGAAACGGCCGTGCCTGATGAGCGCGCGGAAATCGCCGGCGTTTTCTTGAACCGGCTGAACGAGGGTATGCGGCTACAGACCGATCCGACCGTCATTTATGGATTGGGCGAGGATTACCAGGGCAATATCCGGCGCCGCCATTTGCAGCAGGACACGCCCTACAACACCTATCAGCGGGCCGGATTGCCGCCTACTCCCATTGCCATGCCGGGCGAGGCCAGTATCCGCGCGGCCTTGAATCCGGCGGATACCGAGGCCCTCTATTTCGTGGCCCGCGGCGACGGCACCCATGTCTTTTCGCCCAGCCTTGAGGCGCATCAAAAAGCGGTGCGCGAATATCAGCTGCGCCGGCGCGAGGATTATCGCTCCACACCCGGGCCGGAGGCGTCCGCGTCCGAAAAGGATGGCTCATGATGGCTCGGTTCATTACCTTCGAGGGCGGCGAAGGAGCGGGTAAGAGCACCTGCATGACCCATGCCGCCGACTGGCTGCGGGCTCGGGGTGAGGATGTAGTGCTCACCCGTGAACCTGGCGGCACACCTCTGGCGGAAGAAATCCGGGAAACGCTTCTGCGTCCGCGTGAGGAAAACCTGGCGGCGGACACCGAGGTCATGCTGGTCTTTGCGGCCCGCGCGCAGCATATTGCCGAAGTCATCCGTCCGGCTCTGGACAACGGCCAATGGGTGCTCTGTGATCGCTTTACCGATGCCACCTATGCCTATCAGGGCGGGGGCAAGGGGCTGGATCCGGGGCGCATTGCCACCCTGGAGAATCTTGTTCAGGGCGAGCTACGGCCTGATCTCACTCTGTTGTTCGACCTGCCCGTGACAACCGGGCTGGACCGCGTCGGTCAACGCTCCATCCCGGATCGCTTTGAACAGTCCGGTCGGGACTATCTGGAGCGGGCTCGTGCCGTCTATTGTGACCGTGCCCGGGCGGAGCCGGAGCG
Organism: uncultured Alcanivorax sp.; assembly: GCA_964411265.1. Taxonomy (GTDB): domain Bacteria; phylum Pseudomonadota; class Gammaproteobacteria; order Pseudomonadales; family Alcanivoracaceae; genus SLJS01. The sequence goes on from CAYPKI010000015.1 coordinate 13,711, forward strand.
CTTTCGTGTGCTGGATGCCGAAGCGCCGCTGGAACAGGTCCACGGCCGTATCGAGCAGATTCTGAAGGGAATGGTTGGCGCGTATGAGTGACACCGCGGCTGTACAGGCGCCCTGTCCCTGGCACCGGGCCGAGTTGACGGACTGGACCCGTCGCTATCAGCAGCAGCGCCTGCCGCATGCATTGCTGTTCGGCGGGGTCGCGGGGATGGGCAAGGAGCGCCTGGCGCGTGCCCTGCTGGAATGGCTCCTCTGCGAGCAACCCGCGGGTGGGCTGGCCTGTGGGCGCTGCCGGAGCTGTCATGTCAGTGCCTCGGGTGCGCACCCCGATTATTATCGTCTCGCCCCGGAAGAAGCCGGCAAACCCATCAAGGTGGATCAGGTGCGTGGGCTGGAGGAATTCGCCGAGCGCACGGCGCAGTTTGGGGGTTCGCGCGTGGCGCTGGTGATGCCCGCCGAGGCCATGAATCGCAATGCCCAGAACGCCTTGCTCAAGACCCTGGAAGAACCGGGCCAGAACACGCATTTGCTGCTGGTATCGCACCAGCCGGGCCTGCTATTACCCACAATCCGCAGTCGTTGTCAGCAGCGCCGGTTGCCGTTGCCGGAGGCGGACACGGCGGTCCCCTGGTTGCGCGAGCAACTGGGCGACAGCGAGCGCGCCAATGCTTTGTTGAGTGCCGCGAGCGGGGCACCGCTCAAGGCGCTGGAGCTGGAGCGCGCCGACTGGTTTGTGAAACGCAGGGCCTTGCTGGAGGGCCTTGTGGGGGTGATCGAGGGACGGGTGGCCATCAATGAAGCGGTTCAGCCTCTGCTCTCCGGGGATGCCGTAACCCTGTTGGATGCCCTCTACGGGTGGACAGTCGAGGCGCTGAAAAGCGAATGGGCCGGACGTGGCAGTGCGGACAGCGAGTTGGCTCGGGTGCTGGATCAGCTGGCCCAACGCGCCGGCCGCGCGCGCCTGCTGGGTTTCGCGGACCGGCTTGTGCGCGCCCGCTCGGCCTTGCGCGCCGGTGCCAATCCCAACCGCGAGCTGTTATTCGAGGCACTGGTGCTCTACCTTACCGGCGTGGACCCCAGCGCGGACCCGCTGGGCTCGGCCGGGATCGCCGCGACCGGGAGTTGACGCCATTGCCGGCGCCTTCTACGCTCAGTGGACCAATTGGATAGTACCCTGCGGAGAGCTAGATGAAGATGCCCGGCGGTGAGGGTCAGGGCGGCATCCTGTCGCTGACCATCAAGGACAAGGCCATTCTTTATTCGGCCTATATGCCCTTTATCCAGAACGGCGGTCTCTTTATTCCCACCAACAAGGAATACAAGCTCGGCGACGAGATCTTCCTGCTGTTGAGTTTAATGGAAGAACCGGAAAAGATCCCGGTTGCGGGCACGGTCATCTGGATTACGCCCAAGGGTGCTCAGGGCAATCGCTCGGCGGGTGTCGGCGTGCAGTTTTCTGATCAGGATGACACCCCGCGTACGACGATCGAGAAATACCTGGCGGGCTCACTGGCGTCGGATCGGCCCACCCATACCATGTAGAATCCGGTTTCCGGACGCTCCAACCGTAGGCACAGCCCCATGCCTGATAACGACACGCAGTTTGTCGATTCTCACTGCCATCTCAACCTGCTCGATCTGCATGCCTGGAACGGCGATTTCAAGCGCATGATGGCGGCCACGGCCGCTGCCGGCGTGTCGCATGTCCTCTGTATCGGCACCGAACTCGAAACCTTCGATCAGGTGCGTCAAATGGCCGAGGACTGGTCCTGGGTGCATGCCACCGTGGGCGTGCACCCGCTTTATGGTGATGCGCGGGAGCCCAGTCAGGCCGAGCTGGCGGAGCTGGCTCGACATCCGCGCGTGGTCGCCATTGGGGAGACCGGACTGGATTATCACTACGCTGCCGACGATGCGGACTGGCAGCGCGAGCGCTTCCGGGTGCATGTGCGTGCCGCACGCGAGACCGGCCTGCCGCTGGTGGTCCATACCCGCAAGGCACGTGAGGACACCCTGCGCATTATCGAGGAAGAGGGTGCCGGCGAGGTCACCGGCGTGCTCCATTGCTACACGGAGAACCGCACCATGGCGGAACGGGCGCTGGAGCTGGGCTTTTACATCTCCGTGTCGGGAATCGCCACCTTCCAGAATGCCTCCAAGGTACGCAAGGTGGTGGAGAAACTGCCGCTGGAACGGCTGCTGATTGAAACCGACGCGCCCTGGCTGGCGCCCGTGCCCCATCGGGGTCAGCCCAATGAACCGCGCTTTGTCCCTCATGTGGCGGAAACTGTCGCGGAGCTGCACCAGGTGCCGGTACGCGAGGTAGCACGGGTGACCCGGGAGAACTTTTTTCAACTCTTCGACCAGGCCACGCCGGCCGCGCCCCGATCCTCGCCCGGGCACTGACACCCGGGCGCGCTTGCGGCGTCGCCGGTGCGAACCGATGCGCCCCGGCCGGCTGGTAGGCTTGCGCTATACCCAGGTCAGGAGAGCTCTTCATGTCCAACGATGCATTCCAGGCGCTCGCACACGCCCTGCACCAGGCGGAGCCGCCGGCTGAAGTGGCGGAACTGCAAGACGACCAGTTGCACGAGCTGGCGACCGCCATCGAGACAGTACATCAGGCGCAGGAAGAGGCGCTGAACCAGGCCATGGAAGACGCGCTCAGCCATGTGCCCGGCATGTTGCGCAAACCCGTTCGCCGCATGCTGTTTTCCTGAGGGGGATGGATGAGCCGACTGGTTGTACGGGCGGAACGCATCAAGCTGGAAACCCTGCTGGACAAGGGCGCCGGGGAGCTGGACTGGCTGGAGTCGCTGTCACTGGATACTCTGACCACCCTGCGTGATCAGATCACCACGGTGCTGTTCGAGGGCCACGCGAGCCTGTTCGAGCGCCTGGCCGGCGCTGGTGGCGTCATGCCCATGAAGATCCGCGTCCTGATTGCCGAAAAAGCGCTGGGAGCAACCCTGTGTGCCCGCGTGGCGGGCTACACGCCCGTGGACCGGGCGGTGGCCATGGCCGAAAATTTGCATGTGCCCTTCATGGCGGACGTGGCGATGCGCATGGACCCGCACCGGGCCAAGCCGCTCCTGGAGCGGCTCAGTCTTAACCATATCAAGGGGGTCGCCCATGAACTCGCTCGCCGCGAGGCCGTGATCACCCTGGGCCGGTTCGTGGATGCCATGCCGATCGCCGTGACCGAGGCCGTGATGCGTGAAATGGATGACGCCGCCGTGTTGCGCAGCGCCTTTTTCGTGAATGACCGGGCTCACCTGGACAATGTCACGCGGTTGCTGCCCGAGGAGCGCCTGAGCGAGATTATCGCCACAGCCCGGGCCCGGGGGCTCTATCAGGAAGCCTTGATGCTGATGCAGTCGGTGGGGCCGGATCTGGAGCGCCGCCTGTCCGAACTCGCTGCGGACGAACCCGGTTTTCTGGCCGGCCTGATTGAAGAAGTCCACCGCGAGCGCCTCTGGCCGGACACCCTGCCGCTGGCGCATGCCATGGCACCCGATAGCCGGTCGCAGTTGCTGCAGGTACCACGGCTCGCTGACGAAGAGGTCCTGCGTGGTTTGCTAGACGCCTGTGAAAGCGACGCTCTCTGGGCGGAGCTTGAGCCGCTGGGCAGTGAACTAACCGACGACGCGCGCGCCGGGCTCACACACCTCGCCGCAGAAATGCAGTTGAACCTTCCGGCGTCCTTGCGCGGCTAGCAGACCGTTGAAAACCCTGTGCATGTTCACCGGGGGCTGAAGCGAGCAGCTGGTGTACCTGGTTGCGACGGACTGGGTGGCTCCCTGTCCTGGCGACCCGGTGCAGCAGATGAGCGCTTCAGGCCGCGCCCCGCGGGGCTTTCAGGCTGCCCTCGCACGCATCGGTGCTCTTTTTCGACGGGTAGAAATCCGCCTTCAAACGAGCGCCTCGTTTGCTAACCAGCCTGAAGGCCTGAGCGCGCACAGGGTTCTTCAACAGCCTGCTAGGCTTTCAGCGCCAGAAAGCCGGCGAAGTTGTACCACTTGAAGAACATGTCCACTTCGTCGAAGCCGGCCCGGCGCAGGATCTTCATGTTCTCCTCAGGGCGGTAGGGGATCAGCACATTTTCCAGTGCTTCGCGCTTTTGCGCGATCTCGGTTTCTGTATAGCCGTTACGGCGCTTCATGTCGTAATACAGCTTGATCCAGAGCCGGTTCAGGAAGGCGTCGTTGCCCAGCACCTTTTCCACGAGGATGAGCACACCCCCGGGATTGAGCCCTTCCACGATGGACTCCAGCAGCTGCTCGCGGTTCATGGGGCGCACGAACTGCAGCGTCAGGTTGAGGATTACCACCGACGCGTTCTCGATCTGGAGCCCCTCGTTGAGATCCGCCTGGCGGAAGGCTACACGCCCCGCTTCATGGCGATCTTTCAGGTTCTCCTGGGCCTTGTCCAGCATAGCGGGGGAATAATCTATGCCCACCAGCCGGGCATCGGATTTCACGGTCTCATCCAAGCTTTTCAGCGTGATGCCGGTGGAGCAGCCCAGGTCATAGACATTGGACTCGGACATGGCCATCTCGCCGGCCAGCTCGCCCATCATGCGCTGGAGCTCCCGATACTCCGGGATGCTGCGATCCAGCATGTCATCGAATACAGCGGCTGTTTTCTCGCCGAAATCAAAGTCGCTGATGGCCTTTTCCTGCTCGGCGAAGAGGCGGTCTTTATGACTTTCGCTCATGGAGAAACTCTCAAGACTGGGTGGGCTTAGTATAATTTCCGCGCCTGTCGGGAATAA
>CAYPKI010000015.1:18492-20183 GCA_964411265.1 uncultured Alcanivorax sp.
GGACCCTGTGCCATTGGACCGCAATGGCGCTCGTCTGTATATTACGTCAACCAGCCAGGCACCCCCCGGGGTTGTGCGTTCGGAATTTCGGTTCATCAGGAGGAAAGAACAGTGGGACGACGCGTAGACGGCCAGAGAATGCGCAACCGGAAATGGATCCAGTACCTGCCCATCCGGCGCACCAAGCTGCGTACCTATCTCGTGGTGGGCGGGGTCCTGATCGGGCTTTTCGATCTCAACCATTTCGACCTGCTTCCGTTCGGGGTGGGTGTGGTTTTCATGGCGATTGCGGCCTGGATTCATACCTGGTCCAAGGGCCACCTGCAGGTTAACGCTGAGCTGACGCGTTCGGGCCCGTATCGCTGGGTGCGCGACCCCTTCCATTTCTCAAACTTTATCATGGATCTGGGCCTCTTGCTGATCATCAATAACTGGGTCTATACCGTGATCATGATGATCTTCTGGGTTATTGCCTATCGTCATCGCTTGGGTGAGGAAGACGAAATGCTCACCGAGATTTTCGGCGATGCGTATCGCGAATATCGCGCCAAGGTTCCGCGCATGATTCCCTACAAGCCGCCCATGGATAAAAAGTACGACAAGCCCTTTTCGTTGCATCTGGGCCAGCTTTATCGGGGTCGTGTCTGTACCCGCCTTTTCCGCTTCTCCTCGTATCCGTATTTGCTGCTCGTGGCGGCGTGGGCCGGCGACCATGGCCGCGCTCTGCTCGAGCTGGATGAGCATGCCCCGTTCTACTGGGCTCTCTGCGGTTTTCTGTTTTTTACCTGGCTTTCGCAGGTGGCATCCAAACTCATGACCAAGCGCCAGACCGTGTTGCCCATGGGGCTGCACCGGCAACCATTGCCGACCCTGTTCGCGGTGGCGTTCCTGCTCGCTCTCGGGTGGATGGAAAAGCTGTCACTGGACTCAACGGCTCTGGAGCTGCATCTGGACAGGATGGAAATCGCCACTACGCTCACGGTGCTGGTAATCACGCTGGCCCTGCTGTGCCCACCCGGTCTCTGGCGAAGTTATCGTTTCCACCGTCTGACTGAGGGCATAGCGCTGTCGGCGATCTGCCTGTTTACGCCCTTGCCCTGGTTGGCCCTGGTGCCCGCTTGCTATTTCACCGCGCTCTTCCTCTACGGTCATCCGGATCAGGAGGAAGCGGACGTGGATCACGTCTTCCCGCAGCAGGGAGCGGACACCCGCGTGATGGCTGATCCGCGCTATATAGGCCTGCTATTGATCTTTTACGGCGCCTTGACCCCCCTCCTGGTGCATTAGCTCGCATCCAGAAAGCGCTGGACGGCATCGATGGTGCGCTTCGGCGCTTCTTCGTGGGGTACATGGCCCAGGTCGTCGAAAATCACGAGCTTGCTGTCCGGAATATCGTCGGCAAAGCGGCGCGCGCTGGCCAGGGGAACCAGCTCATCCCGGCCGCCCCACATAATCAGGGCAGGCACGTCGAGCTGCTGAAGGCGCCTGGAGGGCTGCTCCGAGGTAACTCCGGCCTGGAAGCGCTCGAACAGGGCTTCCCGGTTGCCTTTACGCAAAGTGAGTTGATAGTAGCGGTCCACCAGCTCGGGGGTGACCTGGTCCGGGTCGCCGTAGACCTTGCGCACGCTCGCCTCGATCATGCTGCGCGGCAGCAAGCGGCTCATCAACGGTTTCATGCCCGGGACCTGGGC
>CAYPKI010000015.1:20193-21897 GCA_964411265.1 uncultured Alcanivorax sp.
ATGGGGTAGCCGGCAGCATCCACCAGAATTAGCCGTGACACTCGCTCGGGCGTGGCCACCGCGGTTTCCCAGGCCAGCTGACCGCCAAAGGAGTTGCCGGCGAGCACTACCTGATCCAGCTCCAGCTTGTCCAGCATGGCGGTAACGAAATCAACATAGCGGTCTACGCTGTAGTCGTTTCCCGGATAGGGGCCGGTGAGCCCGAAGCCGGGCAGGTCGAAGCGAATGACCCGGCGTTTGCCATCCAGGTCTTCGGCCCACCCGTTCCAGGTGTGCAGGCTGGAGGACGTCCCGTGCAGCAGGACCACGGGCGGTGCCTCGTTGCGGGGCCCGGTGTCGCGATAATGTATGTCCATTCCCTGGACGCGTACAAATTCCGACGGCGGCTTCGCCCAGCGCTCGCTGAGCTCCTCCGCCGAGCGCGCCGGCGCCCAGCTTAAGGCCACGGCCACAACGGCGGCCACGAGCAACACAGCCAGCAGACCCAGGATGATCCGGGCAAGCAGTTTCATGGTAGTCCCCCACAGGTGAAATGAAAGCGCATGGTAGCGCACCGGGTACAGGCCGCGCTAACAGCCTGGCAATACCTTGCGGAAGGCTTGGGATAAAGCATCTTTAGCACAGAGGTCACAGAGATCACAGCGAAAACCTTGATTCTGGCTCTGTAGTAATTACTGGCGTTAATCGGACCCCGTAGAGACATGATCCACCACATGCAAAGCCGGGCGATCCTCGTCCTCGCTGCTGAACGCACCGTGATTGCCTTTCCAGGGTAGAAGGCGCATGCCGCGGTGGTCGTCATTGTGGTCGACGAAGGGATACTTGATGATGTCGAAATAGGGCGAATGATCGAAATCCGCCGCGAAGAAAATCCGCGGATGACGCCGGTAAAGCCTCGTGGCGCCATCTTCGGTGCGCTTGACCAGTGGCAGAATCGGGTACTGGATGAAGCCGAAGGCCGAACCCACGGTGGAGCCCGCCAGGGTGCGCAGCAGCTGCCCGGCCAGGCGCGAGAACATGCCCAGACGCCAGCGCCGGGGCAACAAGCCCCAGGGGGCGAGCAGGCGCAGAATATCGAGCCAGGAGGGCGCCGGCGACAGTCCCAGGCGGCTGATGGCGTAGCGAATCACCTCCTGGCTGTCATGCTGCGACAGCCCGCGCGGCCGGGCGATCCGCACATGGCCGAGTTCCAGACTGGTCAGTGGCTGCAGAATCAGGCCCCGGTCGAGTCGCGCTTCCAGCACTAGCTGGGTGTCGGTTTCACAGGGCTGGTATTCCGTGACAATGGCGCGCAACGAGGGGTCATTGATGTCGTGGAGCCGGCCCAGATAGAGCAGCACCCGGGACCAGCGGCTCGTGCTCAGCGTCTTGAAGCGCTCGTCCAGCCGGCTTTCGCCGTCCACAAGCAGCACGTCACAGGGCCGCAGCTCCTGACGCAACTGATCAAAGTCTGAAAGCTGCACACGCCCGGAGGGCCGCTCTTTCTGCAGCCAGTCACTGCACCATTGGTATAGCCGATTGCCCGTCATCATGGCGCCAGCCTAGCAGGGTAAACGCCGTGTATCGATATCACCGGCCGGCACCGAGCGTGTCCAGGGCCTGATCAATCACCGCCAATGGTGTGTAAAAATGCGGCGAAAAGCGGATGCCGCCGCCACGCCGGGCACAGACCACGCCCGCGTCCCAAAGGCGGTGGAAGATATC
>CAYPKI010000016.1:0-3719 GCA_964411265.1 uncultured Alcanivorax sp.
CGGGCGTGGACGCGGTCTCGGAAACCCTGCATCACCTGGGCGTGGAGGCGGGTGGCGTGACGGTGTTCTATCTGGCCAACCCGGGCTTTCCCAATGCCGAGGGCTTCCGCCGGGTGCATGAGTGCTGGACACCCACGCGCGCGCTGGCGGGTTTCTACGAACCCATGCTGCAGCTCACGCCGCGCGTCGTGCGTAATGTCTTTGCACGCGAACAGTTTCTGAGCAACCCGGGGGCAAAACCTCCCCGGGCGTACGGTAATTACGGCTATATCACCCTGATTAATCCGTCCCCCGAGAAAGGCGCCACCCTGTTTTTCCGCCTGGCCGAGCTGGCGGCGATTGAACGCCCGGATTTGCAGTTTCTGGCCGTGGAGGCGCGCGTCAGCGCCGACGAATGGCACGCCATGGGCATCGACCTGGCTGCGCGGCGCAATATCACCTGGGTCCGCAACCGCCGGGACATGCGCCCGGTCTACCGCCGCAGCGCCCTGGTGTTGATGCCATCGTTCTGTTTTGAAGCCGCCGGGCGGGTGCCGGTGGAGGCCCAGCTGTCGGGCATTCCGGTGCTGGCCACCAACCGGGGAGGATTGCGCGAGCAGCTCAATGGTGCCGGCTTCCTTTTTGATGTGCCGCCGGCCTGTCTGGACGAATTCTTCCGCATGCCCACGGCGAGCGATGTCCGGCCCTGGCTGGATACGATCACCAGGCTCATGGATGACCCGGATGCCTATGCCCGGGCTAGCACCGACGCCCGTGCGGCAGCCGCCCCCTTCCATCCGGATCAACGCGCGTCCGAGCTCGCTCGCGAGATCGAAGCCACCTATGCAGCCCATTCGTAGCAGGCCGAGCTGGCCCTGCCGAGCGGTTCCGGACTTTTCCATGGGGCAGAAGTTTTTTGTGTGGTCACAAGTGTCGGCTGGTCTCAGTAGAGCCGGACAGGGCAACGTCCTTAATTGAGCTCAGCGACCCGTCGGTTTCTGGCACTATCAACTGATACGTCTGTGGTGCTTTTGGCTGGAATTGGTAAACGGGATGCACAATTTCGGACTCTGGCATTGCACGCCGGTCCACGCGCCTTCAAGCTACGAACGTCCCTTATGCAAATAAATGCATTTGCAAAATCAAAAATTCAGGGACATTGCTCGGGAGAAAAAAATGACAAGCTTGCGCCTCCTGCTGATGGCAACGCTGACCCTCTTTGCCGGGTCCGCGCTGGCCGGCACCAGCATCTACTACACCAACAGCACCCCGGAAACCGTGACGGTGGAAGTGGAGCAGCTGGGCCCGGATTACCTGGCCGACGATGACTACGAGACTTACGCTCAGGAAATCGAGCCCTATGCCACGGAAAAAGTGCTCAGTTTCAACCGTTACTGGGGTGTGAGCTCAGGCAACTGGTATTACTTCGCCACCCATATCACCGGCGAGAATTCCACCAACACGCTCTACCAGGCCATGAAAGGCACCTGGACCGGCTCCAGCAAGATCTGGCACACGGCCTCGGGCGATGATTTTTCCGGTGACTGGCACAACGGCTGGGATATCCATCGCTACGACACTCAGTATGACGGGCGCGCTTCGAAAGTGGGCATGAAGGCTCACAGCACCTCCGGCTACGCGAACTTCCGCTACACCACCAACAATGTCACTCAGACCGAAGAGGCGAGCGGAGAAGACGCACTCAAGGTGGTGAGCTACAACATCGAGGACCTCTACGTCAGCGGCGACAAGCGCAGCGAGCGGGTCAACGAGATCCCGAACCACATGGAAGGCTATGATGTGGTCATGTTCCAGGAAGCCTTCTCCGGTCTCCGTGATGGCCTCAAGCTTGATCTGAGCGATGAATATCCCTACCAAACCTATGTACCCGGCAGCACCAACTACTGGGATCTGGATGTGGTCGACAGTGGTGTCTTCATTGTCAGCAAGCATCCCATCGTGAATACCGATGACTTTATCTACACCTCCTGCTCGGGCACGGACTGCTACGGCACCAAGGGCGTGATATACGCCGAAGTGGTCAAGGGCGGCAAGGCCTACCATGTGGCCAACACGCATGTGGCGTCCTTTGATACCGAAGAAGCGCGTGAGGATCGGATTGAGCAGTTTGGCCAGATCCGGGATCTGATCGATGATCAGAACATCCCCTCCTGGGAAGCCGTGATGATTGGCGGCGATATGAACGTCAACAAGTTCAAGTTCCCGGGTGATCATGACCTCATGCTCGACACGCTCAATGCCTCCGAGCCCACCAATACCGGGCACGGGGCCACCTATGACGCGCCTATCAACAGCAATATCGGCAGCGAAAAGGTGCAGTACCTGGACTATGTTCTGTACGCCAACGATCATCGCCAGCCGGTAAGCGCACGCAACGACGTACGCGTACCGCGTGCCATCACCGCTGATCTGTGGAACTGGTGGGATCTGTCCGACCACTACCCGGTCATGGGTGAGTTCCGGTTCTGATGACCATGACCCGGCGTACCCAGGTGACGATAACGGCCGCTCTTGCGGCCGTTATCATTTCGGCCACTGCGTTTTTCGTTGGCTGGCCCTCTTCTCAAGATCAGACCGAACCGTCCCGGGCTCCTGTGCAGAGCGCCGCCGAGCCCGATGAGCCTGAGCCGTCCTCGCCCGCCACTGACGCGGATACGGATACCCGCGATTTGCCCGAGCTTCCCGGGGCGAACGAACGGCCCGAACACTTGCAGGGCAGTGCCGACGAGCGGCGTGAGGCCAGAAATCGGCGCAGCCGGATTGAGCGGATCCGCGCCGCTTTGGAGCGCGCCGACCAGGATCCGGGCAATCTGAAGGCCTTCTTTGAGCGGCTCAACCGAATCTGCGCCGGCAGTGACGACTGTGACGCGCTCCTCGATGAGGCGCTGTCCGAGGTGGATCAGGAACGCGCGGCCATGATCCGGCGCATCCGGGAGCGGTTACCCGAGTACAAGGAACAAATGAAGCGTACCCGGATGTCGGTGAAAGAAACCCCGCCGCGCGAACGCTACGAACGGCTGCACAGCGTGCGCGAGGAGACGCTGGGAGTTGAGGAAGCCGAGGCGATGTACGGCCAGGAACGCGCCTTTGCCCAGTTCCGCTTCGGTATGGGCGATCTCATGGACCGCGCTGACGCCATGTCCCGGCAGCAGCGGCGCGAGGCCCTGGATCAGTTACGCACGGAATCTTTTGGCAAGTATCAGGAAGAACTGGCCGAGGAAGAGGGCGCCCTGGGCCGTTATCGGCACGAACGTCGCCTGCTGCTCAAGGGCGTGGAAGACGAGCAGCGGCGGCAACAAATTACCCGTCAGGTGCGCGAGCGGCATCTGGACGACGAGACCGTTGCGCAAATGGAAGAGCGCGACACCCAGCGTGAGCAACAGCAGGCCGCAGTTTCCGACTACAAGCAGGCGGAACAAGAGCTGCAAGCGGAAATGGAAGCCAAACGCGGGACCCTGCCCGAGGAGCAATGGCAAGCCGAATACCGCCGGCGCATGAGCGAACTGCGCCGCCAACATTTTGATCAGTGAAGCTGACGGGGTGAACGCAACCGCGCCACCCCGAGCCGTCCGTTGGCCCGGTCGGGCGTCCTCAGCTATGCAGCAATCCCGCCAGCCGTCGCACCACCAGCCGCGGCGACACCTGGGCCAGAAAGGCCAGCAACCAGTTGCGAAACCCCGGAATGACCACGGCCTTGTGACGCCGGGCAAGGCTGATGC
>CAYPKI010000016.1:3765-10928 GCA_964411265.1 uncultured Alcanivorax sp.
TCGTCGGCGGTCATGGTGCCCATGCGGAAAAGCAGGCTGCCCGCAAGATCGGCCTTGTCGGCGAATTCCGATTGCGTCGGGCCCGGGCAGAGACAGGACACGCTGATGCCCTCGCTTTTCAATTCCTCGTGCAAGGATTCCGAAAAGACCAGAACAAACGCTTTGGTGGCGTAGTAGGTGGTCATTTGCGGACCGGCCTGGAAGCTCGCCAGCGAGGCGACGTTAATGACGAAGGCGTCGTTTGCTGCGCGCAGCCGGGGGATGAGCCTGTGGGTAAAATCCACGACCGTGTTCACATTCACCTGAACCATGTCCATCTGCCGGCCGTGCTCGAGCTCGGCGAAGGAACCGCGCTCACCGAAGCCGGCATTGTTGATCAGGCCCTTGATGCGCCAGCTTTCGTTTTCGATGCGCTCAAGCACCTGGTTTACGCCCTCCGCGCTGGTGAGATCGGCAGGCTGGGTGTGCACGGTGACGCCGTGCGCGCGGCGCACATCGTCCGCGATGTCCTCCAGGCGATCCGCGCGTCGGGCGACGAGGATCAGGTGTTCGCCCTGCTCCGCGAGTTGCCGTGCAAACGCCTCGCCAATGCCGACGCTGGCGCCCGTAACCAGTACATACTCCATGGTTGCCCCTGCCCTTTGCTGGAAAAGCTCCCCGAGCCCGGGCGTTCCCCGAGCGCGCACACGCCGCCCAGATGCGGTGACTGACCCGCGATTTCAACCGCTTGGCATATTATGTGAACACATGTACTCTAAAGGGTTCGGGAGAGATTGATGGGACGAGAACCATGTATTCGCGTGAAAACTTCAGTCGGGGGGCCATTCGCGGTGTGGAGCTGGGTGTGCTCGGTACCACCCGTGTGGTGGAAGAAATACACCAGGCGGCCCGGGCGAATGTTGCGCGGCGGGTGCCGGTGGCCGCGCCCGCTCCGGGTCTGACCGGCGCCGTTTACCAATCCGTACGCCGACTCACCTCGTGGCTGACGCTGGGTGGTCTTCACCTTCATCAGGCTGTCAGTGCCCGGAGTCGGTCCGGCGCCGAGCCCCTGCAGTCCTGGCAACTGCACTGCGTTAGCGGGGTCAATGCCGCCTGGGGGGATTCCCTCCAGTCCCATGGCCACCCCTGGGCGATTCCCATGGGTTTTGCCGCCGGCAACGACCCGGATGCCTTCACCACCGGCACGCCGGGGTGGTTGCCGGATTCGCCGTCCCCCCATCTTGTTCTCTTCATCCACGGGCTGGGCATGAACGAGATGGCCTGGCAAAGCCGGCATGGTGAAGCCTTTCCGGAACGTCTTGCGGCGGAATGCGACTGCCAGCCGCTCTTCCTGCGCTACAACACCGGTCGGCCCATTCACGATAACGGTGCCGATCTGGCCGACCGGCTGGAAGCGTTGGTCGAGGATTATCCCGTGCCGGTGCAGAGTCTCACACTGGTGGGGCACAGCATGGGCGGGCTGGTGGCGCTGAGTGCTGCGCACCAGGCCCAGGCCGCGGACCATGGCTGGACCCGGGTGCTGCGCGGACATTGCTGTCTGGGGGCGCCCCATCAGGGCGCGAAGCTGGAAGCGGCCGGCAACTGGTTCACGCACCTGCTGTCACACACCTCCTATTCCGCTCCCCTGGCGATTGTGGGGCAATGGCGCAGTGCCGGCATCAAGGATCTGCGCCACGGCAGCCTGCGTGCCGACGACTGGACCGAGCGCGACCGCAATGACGTGGCCCGCTTTCACCCCCATCCGGTAGATCCGGTGCCCGGAGCCCATCATCTGTTGATCGGCACCACACTCGGCAGTCCAGGCGGCGGCATGCTGGAAAAGACAGTGGGTGACGGCCTGGTCACGCCCCGGAGCGCGCTGAATCCGCGCCTGCGTGATCCGGCTGAGGACCGGATCACGCGAACCCGCGTGAACGGTATCGGCCATATGGGCCTGCTCGATCACCCGGGTGTGGCGAATGAGCTGGTGAGCTGGTACGCGCGGCAGTGCGCGCCCCCCGCCGCTTGATGTCCGGGCGCGCAGTCGCCGGCAATGCCTCCAACAATAGTGCCGGGTTGTACCTTTTCGGCTGAAACAGCCTGTTAGTCGGTGGCGTCGTTCCTGGCGCGCGGCAGCTCAAGAATGGCTACCAGTCCGCCGCTCGCGGAGCTGGCGAAGCGCACCCTGCCGTCATAGTGGCGCGCGATGGCCTCGACAATCGCCAGGCCCAGTCCGGCACCGGCGTGCTCGCCCTGGCGCTCGAAGCGACGGGTCAGGTTGCCCTGGGCTACCAGGGCGCCGCCCGCGCCTTGGTCCTCGACGCGCAGCCGGATTCGGTCGGCGTCCGCCTCAATAACGAGTTCGACCGGGGTCGGGTCGGGCGTGTGGCGCAACGCATTGGTGAGTAGATTGCGCAGGGCCGTGCCAACCAGCGCCACGGGCGCAGCCACAGCCAGATCCGGCGTCAGCCCGGTAACGCGCAGGCGCCGCGTATCCGGTAGATCCTCCAGGGCATCGCGCACGGCCTGGTCCAGGTGTGCGACAGGTGGCTCTTCGCTACTGTCGCTTTCTACCCGTGCCAGGGTCAGCAGCTGATCCACCAGATGGGCCAGGCGCTGTGCCCCTGTCTCCGCGTGTTCGAGGGCCTGATCGCGTTCCGGGCCCTGCTTCCGCCGCGCGAGTTGCAGATGGGTCTTGATGCCGGTCAGGGGCGTGCGCAATTCGTGGGCGGCGTTGCTGGTAAAGCGGCGTTCGTGCTCCAGGACTTCGGCGACCTGTTCCAGCAGCTCATTCAGGGTGTCGATCACCGGCGCGAGCTCAGCGGGTACGTGCTCGAGTCGCACGGGCTCCAGGCTGTCCGGCCGGCGCCGAGCCAGAGCTTCGCGCAGTCGGTGCAGGGGCCGCAGGCCGCGACGAATGCCGAGCCAGAGCGCGATCAGCCCGCCCACCAGCGCCAGTGCGAAGGGCGCAACCATGACCAGCACCATGCGCCTTTCCAGTTCCCGGCGCACACTCATGTGATCGGCCGTGGTAATCAACAGCTCCTGATGCTGCAGGGTGTAGAGCCGCCAGCGCTGGTCGTTGATTGTGCGGGTCTGATAACCCGGGCGGGCCTCGCCCAGGGCCTTGCCGGTTGCGCTGCCGGTGCGAAGCAGCACGCGCCCGCCGTCCGCGCGTACCTGGCAGGCGACCCCATCCGTTTCCGGTGCCGTCAGGCGCGCCGGCTCCGGCCCCGATTCGGCCAGCTTGGGGCGGTCGGCCACCAGGCCGGCAACCATGCGGGCCGAGGCGGCGAGGCGCTCGTCCAGGGTGGCATTGACCTGCCGGCGCAGATCGACGAACAACAACCCGGCCGCGACCAGCCACAGCAGGGTAAACGCCAGCCCCAGCGTTAGCAGCAGGCGTCGCTGGAGGCTCATGCGCCCTCCGGTTCGTCGCTGGCTCCCAGGCGATAGCCCACGCCCCGTACGGTTTCAATGAGGTCTCGGCCGAGCTTGCGCCGCAGGTGGTGAATATGAACATTCAGGGCATTGCTGCCGATGTCCGTATCCAGGCCATAAAGCGAGTCCTTGAGCTGTTCCTCGGACAGAATGGCGCCGCGGGAGTACAGGAAGGCCTCGAGCAGCGCCAGTTCCCGCCGCGACAGTGTGACCTGCTCGCCGTCGAGGGTGACGGTCTGCTCGGACGGGCGATAACGCATGCGGCCATGGACCAGTTCGGGTACGGGACGGCCGGCGGCGCGGCGGATCAGCGCCTGTAGCCTTGCGCTCAGCTCGCCCAGGTCGAAGGGCTTGAGCACATAGTCGTCGGCGCCCGCTTCGAGCCCGGCAATTCGAGCCGCCACGTCGTCGCGGGCGGTGAGGATGAGCACCGGTACCGTGATGTTGCTGGCGCGCCAGTCGCGCAGCAGTTTCATGCCGTCGGTATCCGGCAACCCCAGATCCAGAATCACCGCATCGGTGTGCGCGCTTCGCAGCGCCGCATCCGCCCGGCGCGCGTCCGGGAAACGGTCCAGGGTAAATCCCTCGGTCTCCAGCGCGGACGCCACGCCGGAGGCGACCAGCTCATCATCCTCGACCAGCAGGATATGCATGAAGGGGCTCCTCGCCGCGGGATGGGCGCAACCTTAACGTTTGCATAATGCCCGTCCCTCAGTCTCCCCCGCACTGATGAGGTTCCGCAAACCGCATCTGATGGAGTCGTAATGGTTTCGGTGAGCAGCGGCCCCCTGGCCCTTTCGCTCAACCAGCTCATGATGATCGTCGCCTTCGGCGTGGCCTGGGTAACCGCCGCCTTCCTGAGCCGGCGAGACGAGCTGGCGCTGGGCACGCGTTTGTTCGATCTCGTGCTGATCGCTCTGCTCGCCGCGCGTCTGGGCTTTGTGATTCGCTATTTTCCGGAATACGGGAATAACTGGCTGGGCATGCTGGACCTTCGCGACGGCGGCTTTTCGCCGCTGGCGGGTATCGCCGGCGGCGCGGTGGGGGCTCTCTGGATGGCGCTGCGGCACCCGGATGCGCGTGCGCACCTGGCGGCATCGCTGGGCACGGGCGTGGCGGTCTGGGCTCTGCTGAGTACCGTCGTGGGCGTGATGCGCGAGCAGGGTTCGGTGCTGGCGGACACGCAGATGCAAACGCTTGCCGGGAAGTCCGTGCGCCCGGTCGCGATCCGCCCGGGTCAGCCCCGGGTGATCAATCTCTGGGCCTCCTGGTGTCCGCCCTGTGTGCGCGAAATGCCGGTTCTGGAGAAGGCGGCCGAGCGTTTTCCCCGGGTGAGTTTCCTCTTTATCAATCAGGGCGAAGGGCGTGCACGGATCCGCGGATTCCTCGATAAGCACGAACTGGAGCTGTCGAATGTGCTGCTCGATCCCGGCAGCAACCTGGGCCGCCGGACGGGCGGCCAGGCACTACCCACGACCCTTTTTTACGACGCCTCCGGGCAGCTGATCGACACTCATGTGGGCGGGCTCTCGCGCGCCTCGTTGCAAAGCGCCCTGGACGGTTTTGATTCACGTTATCTGCAGGAGAATGCGCCATGAAGTTCCAACCACAAAGCTTTCGCGCCGCCAGGGCCGCCGTCCTGATGATGGCGCTGGCCGGCCCGGCATCCGGCCAGGACCGGCCGGGGCCGATCGAACATCTGAAAGGGCAGGGATTCGAGGTCACGGATCGTTTTCAGGCTCCGGGCGGACTGACCGGCTATGTGGGCCGGCTGGACGGGAAGCCATTGGCCGCCTATCTTACTCCCGACGGTGAGCACATGGTCGTCGGTCCCATGCTCGACGCCCAGGGTCGTAATCTGACCCGACCGCGGCTGGGCCAGTTGGCCGCCCCGGAGGTGGACGAAGACACCTGGTCACGCCTGGGCGAGGCGGACTGGTTTGCCGATGGGGCCGAGGATGCCGGCACCGTAATCTATACCTTCACCGATCCGAACTGCCCCTATTGTCATCGCTTCCGCGAGGCGGCCGCGCCCTGGGTTGATGCCGGCCGGGTGCAGATCCGGCACATCATGGTGGGCATCCTCAAGGACGACAGCCCGGAGAGAGCGGCCACGATCCTGGGCAGTCCCGATCCGGCCGCCGCTTTGTTGCGCAATCAGAATCGGTTCGATGACGGCGGTATCGCCGTCAATGAGGAGCGCGTGGCGGACGCCCGTAAGCGCGTAAAGCAGAACAATCAGCTCATGCGCGAGCTGGGTTTGCGTGCCACGCCGGTGATCTATTACCGCGACAAGGAGGACAATGTGGCGCGCAAACAGGGCATGCCCAGGGCCGCGCGGTTGCCGACGATCCTGGGCGGTCCGGAGCCGGACTCCTGATTGCGCCGTTACCATTATCAATGGTGGTGCAGACGCAAAAGGTTGCTTATTGCGAGGTCGCGGGCGATCGCTGGGTAAGCTGCAACAAGCACGCCTGTGGTGTCTGTTTCGGCTTCAGCTTCTAGCTGTGCAATCCCGCTGACCGATGACGCCGGACTATTGAGGTTCATCCAGCGCGTGGAGAAGTGGCGCGTCCGCTTCCCCCTAACCTCAGCCTTCGCTCAGGTTTTGAACTTTCTCCAGTGCGCATCGTGCATGCTCTTCGGGTGCCGGTTCGCGGAAGTAATCGACAAGTCCATGGCTCTTGTGGAATACCAGCGTGATGCGCTCGAGGAAACGCTCCCCCTCAGGTGATTGCCATACGGGAAGTCCGAGCTGGCGTGCAAGCTCTTCGTCGCTATCGCTAAGCAATTCCAGCGCACGCTTCTCGCGTTCCAGGAAGACCTTTTGGCGCGCGGCGGACTGCGTGCTGACGCCGAATACGGCTGCTCCGGCATGGGCGAAGGAGCGGTCTGGTCATGGAAAGAACAGGCCTCTGGCGTACATCCGGTCAGTTCGGGAAAGTGTAATCCTTCCCGATCGCCGGGATAGCAGAATAGAACCAGGTGGTGATTCCGTGCAATCCGGTTCAGTTCCACATCGCGGTCACGGGTGGAGGGCAGCGTCATAGCGGGTACGGGCGTTGCAGGTCGAAGATCCAGCTTGCCATCGCGCTGGACAACGCCGGATACAGCCTCGCTGGTTGATCCGGACTCCCTGTGATCCTGTTTCATGGTGGACCTGTCCCTGTAGTCCGAGATTATAGAGTCAGGATACGCACCCGGCCCCGGGCGGCGGCTCTGTTCCCGTCGTTAGAGAGTGTCGCAAAAGACCTTTTGCGGTAACCGCACCCTTTGGGACTGGCCAGAGTAGCGTGGGAGCGGCGTCCCCGCCGCGAGCTGCTTCCAAAACCTCTGGAATCAATCGGCGCGCGGACGCGCCTCCCACATCCTCTTCCCTTTTGCGACAGCGTCATTAGACGGGGGAGCCGCCTGTCCCGGGCCATGGATCAGCTGGACAATTCCAGCAGCAGCTTGTTGACCCGCTGCACATAGCCGGGCGCATCCTTCAGTTCCTCGCCGCCGGCGAGGCGCGCCTGTTCGTAGACCACGCTGATGAGATCATTCGAATAGCTCTCGTCCGAGGCCTGATTGAGCCGTTGCACCAGCGGATGTTCCGGATTGATCTCCAGAATGGGCTTGCTTTCCGGCAGATCCTGGCCCGCCGCCTGCAACAGTTGACGCACCTGCGGGCCCAGATCGTCCTGCTGAACCACCAGGCAGGCCGGGGAATCCGTGAGCCGGTGGGTGGTGCGCCTCTTTCT
>CAYPKI010000016.1:10964-16668 GCA_964411265.1 uncultured Alcanivorax sp.
CGGATTCCACATCGTCCGCCAGCACTTCCTGAATCCGTTGCGTTAGCTGGGCGTATTCCTCGTCGGTCTTTTCCTTCTCTTTTTTCTCTTCCTCGTCTTCAAGATCGCCCAGATCCAGCTCGCCCTTGGACACATCGCGCAGCGGGATTTCGTCGTACTGACCCAGATGATTCAGGACATAGTCGTCAATCTGGTCCGACAGCAGCAGCACCTCGATGCCCTTTTTGCGGAAGACCTCGAGATGGGGGCTGCCCAACGCATTCTGGTGGCTGTCCGCGGCGATGTAATAGATCTCTTTCTGACCTTCTTTCATGCGCGCCTTGTAGTCCTCCAGGCTGACATCCTGGGAGGGGTCGCCCGTGTGGGTACTGGCAAAACGAAGCAGCGGCGCGACCTTGTCCTGGCTCTTGAAATCCTCGGCGATGCCTTCCTTGAGCACATTGCCGAACTCCTGCCAGAACTGCTGGTATTGCTCGGGCTGGTCCTCCGCCAGCTTGGTGAGCATGTCCAGCGCCCGCTTGGTCAGCTGGTTCTTGAGCGATTCCACGGTGCTGTCCTGCTGCAGAATCTCGCGCGAGACGTTGAGCGACAGATCATTGCTGTCGATCACGCCCTTGATGAAGCGCAGGTACAGCGGCAGGAACTGCTCGGCGTCATCCATGATGAAAACGCGCTGGACATAAAGCTTGAGCCCGCGTGCGCCGTCGCGGTGATACAGATCAAAGGGTGCTTTCCCGGGCACATACAGCAGGGAAGTGTATTCCAGCTTGCCTTCCACCTTGTTGTGCGTCCAGGTCAGAGCATCGCCGTGATCATGCGACACATGGCGGTAGAAGTCCTGGTATTCCTCGTCGCTGATTTCGTTCTTGTTCCGGGTCCACAGGGCCGTTGCCGTGTTGGCCTGCTCCCAGGTGGTCTCCATTTCCGGCTCGTCTTCGTTTTCCTGCCCCTCCTTGGGTTTTTCTTCCTGAATCAGCACCGGAATGGCGATATGGTCACTGTATTTCTGCACCAGCGATTTCAACCGGAAGGGCTCCAGGAATTCGGTTTCCTCCTCGCGCAGATGGAGTACGACGGCCGTGCCCTTGGTCTGCTTTTCGGTCTCGCCGAGTTCGAATTCGCCATTGCCGGTGCTGGCCCAGTAGACACCATCACTGGTGGCCGTGCCCGCCTTGCGGCTATAGACCTCCACGCGGTCGGCGACGATAAAGGATGAGTAAAAGCCCAGCCCGAACTGACCGATGAGACTGGCGTCTTTTTGTTCGTCGCCGCTCATCTGCTTGAGAAATTCCATGGTGCCTGAACGCGCGATCGTGCCCAGGTTGTTGATGATGTCTTCCCGATCCATCCCGATGCCGTTATCGCGCACCGTGAGCGTACCCGCGTCCTTGTCCGCGTCGATACGAACTTCCAGGTTGGGCTCGCCCTCGTAGAGACTGTCGTCTTCCAGGGCACGGAACTTGAGTTTATCGGCAGCGTCGGCGGCGTTGGAAATCAGTTCGCGCAGAAAGATTTCCTTGTTGGAGTACAGCGAATGCACCATCAGGTGCAGCAGCTGATTTACCTCCGCCTGGAATTCGTGTTGCTCGGTCTGGACGGTTTCGGCCATGGTGTCTTCTACCTTATTGCTTTGCCCTAGTTCAATGTACCGCAACGAATTGGGGGTGATGCGCCCTTTTTCAAGGGTGCAACGGGCGCTGCGCGTGGGCTGCCCGGCTCCGGCCGTCACCATGCCCGCTCGGGACGAATCGGCAAGCAAGGGCCGCAGCTACGCGCTTCAGGTCGCGCCCTGCGGGGCTTTCAGGCTGGCCCGCAGTCATCGTTGCCATTTTTCGACGGGTAGACATCCGCCATTCAAAAGGGCGCCTCGATGGCGAACCAGCCTGAAAGCCTGGCTACGCAACGGTTTTTTCAACAGCCGGCTGGAGGGGGCCGACATGAACGCGAGCACGCACAATCTGTTGCTGCTGGGAGGGCTGCTTTCCGTCAGTATTCTGGCGGACGGGGTGGCTCGGCGCACGGCGCTGCCGCGCATTTCGCTGTTGGTTCTGGTGGGCGTGGCCTATGCCGTCGTGCAGCAAACCCTTCTGGGCGAGCCCCATGCCCGGCCGCTGGGTGGACTGGGCGAGCCCCTGATCAATGTGGCGCTGGTCATGGTGGCCTTCCTGCTGGGCGGCGAACTGACCCGCGAGCGCCTCCGCCGGACCGGAGCGGTGATTTTCGTGCTTTCGCTGGCGGTCATCGGACTGGGGGCGCTGACCGTGGGCGCGGGGCTGACACTGCTGGGCTACCCGCTGGTGGTGGCGGTGTCCCTGGCGGCCATTTCCGTGGCAACCGACCCGGCGGCGGTCAGCGAGGCGGTGCGCGCGAGTGGTGACGAGGGCCCGCGGTCACGGATTCTCCTTGGCATCGTGGCCATCGATGACGCCTGGGGCATTATTGTTTTCGGTCTCGCCATGGCCGGACTGGGTTGGCTGGGTCCGGGCGACAGCGGCGCGGCGCTGGTGGATGCGGTCTGGGAGCTGGGCGGCGCCGTGATTCTGGGTCTGACGCTGGGGCTACCGGCAGCCTGGCTCACCGGCCGGCTGGAGCCGGGCGAGCCCACCCAGGTAGAAGCACTGGCGCTGATCCTGCTCATGGCGGCGCTGTCCGCCTGGCTGCATGTCTCGCCGCTGCTGACGGCCATGGTCGCCGGCTTCGTCGTGGTCAATGTCTCGCCTCACCATGAGTATTCCTTTACGGAGATCGAGCACATTGAATGGCCCTTTCTGGTGTTCTTTTTTGTCCTCTCGGGGGCGAGTATTGATCTGGCCTATCTGGGCACGGCCAGCGGCCTGATCCTGGTCTATATTGCGTTGCGTTCACTGGGCCGTTATCTGGGCGGGCGCTTGGGGGTCTGGGCGCTGCGCCGGCCGCGACCGGATGTCCCGCGGAACATGGGCCTGGCGCTGACGCCCCAGGCGGGTGTAGCCATGGGCATGGCGCTGCTGGCCGCCGAGCAGTTCCCCGATCAGGGCAGGCTCATTGTCGCCACCGCTGTGGTTTCTACCATTGCCTTTGAACTGCTCGGGCCCTGGCTGGTGACGCGCGTGGTGCGTAGCTAGCAAGCGGTTTTTCATCACCTTGCCAGGTTCGCCGCTATTCCTGCCGTCCCTCAATGGCTGATAACAGCACGCCCGCGGCGAGACCCAGCCGGCGGTCGAGTTGTTGCTCCGAATCACTGCTGAAGTCGATATCCAGTTTCAGAATGACGGGATTGAAGCGCTGTTGATAGCTGGCGACGGTTTGGCTGTTAAGGGTGGCGTGATAACGCTGGGGCAGGAAGATGGATAACACTTCCAGATACCGCCGTACCAGAGCCTTGAGCATGGAATCCTCTTCCAGGGTGCCGATCTCGTTGCCGTCCGGGTCGAGCAGGGACCAGTGATCCTGCAAAAAGGAGGACTTCAGCCCGGAACGCTTGAGCGTGCCCACGCGCTCGTCCGTGCGCGCATCGACTACGTCATAGGCGCCGGAGATATCCAAAATACTTTTCGTATTGATCCGCAGGAGCTCTTCGTCCATGGATTCGTCCGCATAGAGGCGGATGTCCTCGCGTAAGCGGAAACGCTTCATATTGGCGTAGAGGACCAGCTCCTGCTGCGCATTATAGATGTGGAAGGCATCGCCGAAAATGCGAAAGAACTTCGAACGAATGATGTAGTGCTGGTGCTGAAAACCTTGGTCGTGCTTATCGGTCATACGGATCGTCCGGTTGCAGTAACCAGGGTCAGTATAACCGGAGGTGCCGTCATCACCAGAACGGCTTCAGGCCGAGGTAACCCGGGCGGGTGCCACCAGCGCCAGGGCAAGACTCAACCCGGTTAACACGGCCATGGCCCCGGCCAGTCCGGGAATGCCGAAGCCCGCGTCCAGCAGCAGGCCCGCCAGCACGGGCGAAACGGCGGTCGAGACCACCATCACGGCCTGGGCCATGGCGCGGATGGCGCCCAGATAGCGGCTGCCGTAGCGTTCCGGCCAGAGCGCGCCGCTGGCCGTGGACATGGCGCCCTGACTCATGCCTGTAAGTGTGAGATAGGCGGCCGGCACCCAGCTACCGTCGCGCAGCCCCAGCAGCATCATGCCCAGCATCATGGGTAAAAGCGACAGCGGCAGTGTCCGCCGCGCAGTGAGCCGGTCCACCATGGGACCCGCGATCAGCAGGGTCAGAAGGTGACCCGCGGCATAGCCGCTGAAGGCACCCGCTACCAGGGACAGTGGCCAGGCCCGCGCTTCGGCAATGGCTGCCTGGTGGAAAAGGATGGCGGTGACAACAAAGGGCGTGATGAGGGCAGCGGGCAGCAACATGTAAAAGCCGCGGTCCCGCAACACCTGACTGCGGGTCAAGCCTGCTACCGGTGTACCGTCCTCGTGATCGCCGGTCTGCTCGGGTAGCGGCGCGCGGCGCGCGAGCAGCCAGTAAATGGGCAACAGCACGAGCAACAACGTGGCTGCGGCAACCCACCAGGCGCTGCGCCAGCCGGCCAGACCGATGAGCGTTACCCCGGCGGCGGGCAGGGTCGCCTCGGCCAGGGGAAACCCGGCTGCGGCCAGGGCCATGATCTTGCCCCGGTGGAGCTGAAAGTACCGGCCTGCGGTGGTCAGGCCGAGATGAGCCATCAGACCCTGGCCGCCCAGACGAAGCAAAAAGAAGCTCAGCGTCAGCACGGCCACGTGCGGCGCCAGGCCCATGAGGATGCAACCCAGCGCCAGCAGGCTCACGCCCAGGGCCGTGACCTGGTGTAACGGCCACCGATCCGCCAGGCCACCGATGCGCAACAGGGCCAGAGCTGAAAGCACAGTGGCGCCACTGTACAGGGCGCCATAGGCGGTATTGCTGAGAGCGAATTCGGCGCGCAGGGCCGAGCCGAACACGGAGATGAAAAAGGTCTGGCCAAAACCCGAGCCGGCGGTGGCCAGCAGGGCGAACAGCGCCAGGCCGGGGCGCGCACGTATAGAGACGGGCAAGAGCTGCATAGGGCGCGGATTCTTGCACGGCTTGCGGATGGGGCCAAGGCAAAGCCGTTTTCCTGCGCGCAACACAATCTGAGTTCACCTTGATACACTTTTCGAGCAATTCGCGTTTCGCTGGCTGAACAGGAAGGAAAAATTGGAATCAGCTTTCTGGCATGAAAAATGGGAAAAGGGGGAGATCGGTTTCCATCGGCCCGATGTGCATCCCTTGCTGACGCAATTCTGGTCCCGGGTGGTATCGCAGCATGACGGTCGCGTCTTCGTACCGCTGTGCGGCAAAACCCTGGATATGGGGTATCTGCATTCGATGGGTCACACGGTCATCGGGGTGGAAATCGACGAGCGTGCCGTTAAGGAGGTGTTCGAGGACCAGAAACTGGAACCCGAGGTGACGGAATGGCGTGGTGGCCAGCTCTGGCAGGCGCGCGGCCTTCATGTTTACCAGGGCGATTTTTTTCAGCTGCAGTCGGCGGATCTGGGGGCGGTGGACGCGGTCTATGACCGGGCCTCGCTGGTGGCGCTGCCGCCCCCCATGCGCGCGCTCTATGCGACGCGCCTGGCGGCATTGACGGGCACCGCGCCGCAGTTGTTGATCACTTTTGAATACGATACGAAACAGATGGATGGCCCCCCGTTTTCCGTGACCGCCGAAGAGGTGGAGCAGCGCTACGGCGAACGCTTCCACATCGAG
>CAYPKI010000016.1:16678-21629 GCA_964411265.1 uncultured Alcanivorax sp.
GTGTCGGCGCTCGCCGAGCTGTAGAGCGACACCGGACCGCCGTTCTCCGTGAACAGCGAGGAGGTGGAACAGCGCTACGGTGAGCGTTTCCACATCGAGGAGCTCTCGCGGGAAGACGTTATCGAAAAATCGGAACGCTTCCAGGGGCAGGGCCTGGATTCCATCATGGAAGTGGCCTGGCTGCTTACACCCCAGTAGTAAGCCCATCAAGGAGACAGGAGAATAGACGCGGGCGCGGCCCGCGTCCGTCCGTCTTGCGCTCAGGCGTCCCGCTACGGGTTGGCCACGACGGGCCCCGTTTTTTGTTGTTCCACCACCGGCATGCGGATCTCCTCGCCCGGGTGCAGATCAGTGAACTCCCGATCCGGGTTGTACTGCCGCAATAGCCAGACGGGGATATCCGTGTTGGGTCGAGTCAGATTCCAGAGGCTATCACCCGGTTCGATATGGTGGATCCGGGTGCCGCGAATATGGTTGCGCTGGAAAAACGCGGATTGCACTTCGCGGTGGTGGTTTCGGCGGCGCTTTTCAAAGGTGGCCGGTTCTATCCGGGTGAAATCCAACTTCAGCGGTTCCCCGATGACGAGGGGCTCACCATAGCGCAGGTTGTTGACCCGCCGCAGATCCGAAGTGCGTAGCTCCAGCCATTCAGCGTAGTGGCCCAGCGTTTCTGCTGCCTGGACTTCGATGGTGTGGTCATCGGCCACGCTGTAGTCGCTGGGGTCGGCGGTGAGATCACCCGTGGTTTCGGGATCCGGGACCGCCGTAACCCTGTCTCCGCCCATCAGCGCCGGGTCCGAGGTGGGCGTGCTCTGCGCTTCGCCCGCCGCCGGCGAGGTGAGCGCGCTGATCTGGCGGGACAGGGCCTCCACGGGATCCTTGCCGCTCCAGTGCGGCTCCGCCGGGGCCAGCGGCATGTTGATGCTCCCGTCGGCAACTGCTTCCGCGCCGCCGGGCTTACGGACCGCGCCAGTGGAGCCGGACGCGTCACCGGCTGGTTGCAAGGTGGCGATTTGCAGTGTCTCGCCCGGTTGCAGCGTGGTGTCCGGGTTCAGGTTATTGGCCCGGGCCAGCGCCGCTGTGGGTACACCTGCACGGCGCGCGATTTCCGAGAGTGTATCGCCCTGGTTGACCTGATAGGTGTCGCCTTCAATGGCCCCTTTGCCTTCCACAGGCAGGCGCAGGCTCTGACCGGCCCGGATGCGGTGGGGGCTGCGCAGGTTGTTCATGGCCATGAGATCCTGCAGCGAGGTGTCGTAGCGCGCGGCAATGCCCGAGAGGCTTTCGCCGCGGCGTACGGTGTGTTGCACATCGGGCACCTGTTGCGCATAACGTTGTTCACTGTCGATACGGGCCATCAAAGTGTCCGGTTCCGGTTGGTCCGGGCCCGCGGGCAGGCGGAGTGAATAGCCCTCGGGGATGTACTTCTGCCCCTGCCAGACCGGCGCGCGCAGCCCGCGGTTGAGCTCGCGCAGCCTGGGCCGGTCGACCGGATGAGCCTGAAGCACGGCATCGACCGTCGTGTAAAAGGGCAGGCTCCAAGTCTCGGTGACAAAGGGCTCGCGGGGATCGAGTTCGCCGAAATAGGCCCGCGCATCTTCGTCCACCTCCACCGCCGCCAGAAAGGCCGGGTAAAAATTGCGCGAGGCAAAGCCCCAGCGTCGACCGTCGTAGCTGTTGATAATGTCGGCGATATTGTTCGACCCCGTGGTGCGAGCCGCGCGTCGGACACCGGCCAGACCATGGTTATAGGCGGTAATAGCCAGGCCCCAGTCGCCCGTCACGGAGTAGTTCTGTTTCAGCAGCCGTCCGGCCGCCTCGGTGGCGGCGAAGGGGTCCATGCGCTCATCCACGATGTGATCCACACGCAGGAAACGCCTACCCGTGAGCCGGGTGAATTGCCAGATGCCGGCCGCGCCCAGACGGGAATAGGCCTCCGGATTGAACGACGACTCCACATGGGGCAACGCTGCCAGCTCCGGCGGCAGCTCCATTTGCGCGAGGATAGAGCGCATGTGCGGCTCCCAGGCCCCGGCGCGAATCAGCCCCCGGCGGAACTTGTCGGACTGGCCCAGCTGAAACCGGATGCCGTGAGCGGCCCGCCGCAGCCGTGCCCTGGATACGTCGCCGTGCCAAAGCTCCAGCACGCGGCGCTCTTCCGCGCTGAGATCGTCCCGTTTGCCTGAAGCCAGGCTTTGGAGAATCCCGCGGTAATGGGCACGGCGCTGGCGGATCCTGCGCTCGCGGGCGGGATGCCGGTAGCCGTTTTCCAGCGCCAGCTTGTCGTAGACGACGGACAGGTTGTTGCGGTCGTGGAGCAGCCCTTCCGAGGAGCTTACCCGGGAGTAGATCCGTGTCCAGAAGTCCACGGCGGGTTGCAGGCTGGCGGGGCGAGGCAAATCCGGGCCAGCCCGTGCCGTGCTCGCGCAAGCCCAGACGAAAATCAGGACGCACCACTGCCAGGAGTCAAGCCTGGGCAGGAAACATAGCGCATGTAGCTTCATGAAGTTAGGCTCTTCTCACGATAGTCAATCGAGGGTCAAAAGAGACCGCGTATTGTACGGAGAAGCCGCCATGGGTTCCATCAGCGTGGACGGGACATGGACACCGGAACAGGCTCGGGCGTTGCAAGATCGGCTGGCCGAGCAGGTAATTGTTGCGGATCAATTCGCGCCGGCCGAGACGATGGCCGGCGTTGATGTGGGCATTGAAAACCGAACCACGGCCCGGGCGGCCGTGGTGGTGCTGCGTCGCTCCGATCTGCAGCCCCTGGATTACGCTCTCGCGAGTGAGCCGGTGCGCTTTCCCTATGTGCCCGGGTTGCTGTCCTTCCGCGAAATCCCCGTGATCCTCAAGGCCCTGGATCAGTTAACCCTGACCCCGGATCTGCTGCTGGTGGACGGTCAGGGCATTGCTCACCCGCGCCGGCTGGGCGTGGCCGCCCACCTGGGTCTGGAATCCGGGCTGCCGGCCATCGGCGTGGCCAAGAACCGCCTGGTGGGTGACTACGAACCCGTGCCGCGGGACAAGGGCCACTGGTCCTCGCTCCGCCATGAGGGCCAGGAAATCGGCGCGGTCCTGCGCACCCGCACCGGCGTGAAGCCGCTGTTCGTGTCGCCGGGTCACCGCGTCACGGTGACCACGGCCATCAATGAAGTCCTGGCCTGTGTCACCCGCTACCGACTGCCCGAGACCACCCGGTGGGCGGACGGCATCGCCTCCGGCCGCGGCCGCTGGCGCGAGAAACTGGACCAGGCGAGCCACCACACGTTATAGCGGGAAAACACAGGGCGCCGAAGGCGCCCCGCCTCATTTCTTGCGGCTTGCCACTTGCTACTTTCAATTGTCTACCAGGGCAACACCGACCCGTCGGAGTGCCAGAAGGTGCCGGTATTATCCAGGTTGACTTCATCCATGCGCTGGACCAGCCGCTCCGCCGCCTCGGCCGGTTTCATGTGACCATTGTGGCCGGTCATGTCGGTCTGCACGAAACCGGGATGCAGAATCGCCACGGCGATCCCGTGTTCCCGGAGATCCTCGGCCAGGGACTTGCCGGCAGCGTTCAACGCGGCCTTGCTGATCCGATAGCCGTAGCGCCCGCCCGAGTCGTTGTCCTGGATGGACCCCATGCGCGAGGTCATCAGGCCCACCTTGCCGCCGCTGTGCATGTGATCGAGCAACGCCACCGTGGTGTGCAGCGGCGCCAGGGTGTTCACCTCGAACTGCTCGCGGATGGTGTCGTAGTTCATGTTGTCCAGGTTCTCGTTCCGCATGATGCCCGCGTTGTGATAGAGCATGTCGATGCGGGCATCGCCCAGGGCCGTGCGCAGTTTCCGCAGCCCCTCATCGGTGCTGACGTCGACACCGGAGATGACGTTCAGATCCAGGCTCTCGAGCTCCTTCGACGGACTGCGGCAGGTGGCGTAGACGGTATCGCCGCGCTGGCTCCAGATTCGGGCCATGTCCAGGCCGATACCGCGATTGGCGCCAATGATGACAATGGTCTGGCTCATGGGGGACTCCCTTGATTTCGATGGATAGAATGACAAGATGAAGCCATGCGTGTCCTGCTGCAACAACCCGGGTTGAATCCGGGCCGGGAATACCCAATTTTCCAGCAAGTGGTTGATAAACCCCTTGATCGCTTCAGGCCTCGCCCTGCGGGGCTTTCAGGCGGGTCCGCCGGCTTCGTTGCCAATTTCCGACGGGGCATACCCCGCATTCGAAATGGCGCCTCGATGGCGAACCAGCCTGAAAGCCTGAGTATGCACCGGGTTTTTCAACAGCCTGCTAGTCAGGGCCCGGCGAACTTCCGGGCCGAATTTTCCGTGAGACAGGGGAAGGAATCATGACCATTGCCGAAGGCGACCGCATTCCGGAAATGACGCTCAAGACCAATGGCGCCAACGGGCCCGAGGATATCTCCACGGCCGATCTCTTCAAAGGCAAGAAGGTGGTGCTCTTTGCCGTGCCCGGCGCCTTCACGCCGGGGTGTTCGAATACGCACATGCCCGGTTTCGTGGTGAAAGGCGACGAGCTCAAGCAGAAGGGCGTGGACGAGATTGTCTGCACCGCCGTAAACGATGCCTTTGTCATGGATGCCTGGCAGAAGGATCAGAACGCCGACGGCATCACCATGCTGGCGGATGGCAACGCGGATTTCGCCAAGGCCCTGGGTCTGGAAATGGACGCGAGTGGCGGCGGCATGGGTACGCGCAGCCAGCGTTACGCCCTGATCGTCAACGACGGCGTGGTGGAGTACGTGGGCGTGGACGCCAAGGGCGTGGCGAACTCCAGCGCCGAAACTGTTCTGGAAAAACTCTGAGGTTACCGACCCCTCTGTCCCCCCGAACGGGGACTTCGCCCCCATGCGGGGCAACACGGCTCTTCCCCGGCCGGGGAAGGGCCGTTTTATTCAGTTGACAAGAGCGCAAACCAGCACACCCTGATG
>CAYPKI010000017.1:0-9635 GCA_964411265.1 uncultured Alcanivorax sp.
AGTAGTGACGGAGGTACTTCATGCGCCTCATCCTCAGTAGACCACACCCCCGGCTCCACAACCAACGGAATATCCAGCTCCGCCGCCCCCTGCATGAGCTCGGTGATGTGGCCGATCAGCTCGTCCACCTGTTTTTCCGCCACTTCGAACACCAGCTCGTCATGCACCTGCATGACCATGAGCGTGTCCAGTGAGCTCTCGCGCAGCCACTGGTCCACCTTGATCATGGCGAGTTTGATGATATCCGCGGCGGAGCCCTGCATGGGGGCGTTGATGGCAGTGCGTTCGGCGGCCTGGCGGCGCTGGCCGTTGCGGGCGTTGATGTCCGGCAGGTGCAGGCGGCGGCCGAAGATGGTTTCCACATAGCCCTGCTCGGCCGCTTTCTCGCGGATCTGGTCCATGTACTCGGCAACGCCCGGGTAGCGCTGGAAGTAGCGGTCGACGTAGTCCTGGGCTTCCTTGCGCTCGATGCCGAGCTGTCTTGAAAGGCCCCAGGCGCTCATGCCGTAGATGAGGCCGAAGTTGATGGCCTTGGCGTTGCGGCGTTCCTCGGAGCTGACGTCGTCGATGGTCTTTTCCCAGACCTCGGCGGCGGTGGCCGCATGTATGTCCAGATCTTCCTGGAAGGCCTTCTTGAGGCCAGAGTCGCCGGACAGATGCGCCATGATGCGCAGCTCGATCTGGGAATAGTCGGCGGCGACGATCCTGCGGCCCTTCGGGGCGCAGAAGGCCTGGCGGATGCGGCGGCCCTCTTCGCTGCGCACCGGGATGTTCTGCAGGTTCGGATCGCTGGAGGACAGGCGTCCGGTGGCGGTGACGGCCTGATGATAAGAAGTGTGCACCCTTTTGGTGTCCGCGTTCACCATTTCCGGCAGGCGGTCGGTGTAGGTATTCTTGAGCTTGGCCACGCCGCGGTAGTCCATGATGAGTTGCGGCAGGGTATAGCCGTCCTCGGCGAGTTCTTCCAGCACGGGTTCGGCGGTGGACGGTGCCCCTTTGGGGGTTTTCTTCTTGACCGGGATTTCGAGCTTGTCGAAGAGGACCTTGCCCAGCTGCTGGGGTGAGCCCAGGTTGAAGGGCTCGCCGGCTTCTTCATAAGCCTTTTCTTCCAGCTCGGCCATTTTTTGCGCCAGTTCCTGGCTCTGTTTTTTTAACAGATCCACATCGATGTGGCAGCCGGATCGCTCGATGCGCGATAGCGCTGGCACCAGGGGCATTTCCAGTTGCCGAAAAACCTGGTTCAGACGGCCCTCACCTTGCACGCGGGGCCACAGCACCTGGTGAAGGCGCAGGGTGACGTCCGCATCCTCGGCGGCATAAGGGCCGGCTTCATCGAGCCGGATCTGGTTGAAGGTGAGCTGTTTGGCGCCCTTGCCGGCAATGTCCTCGAAATCGATATTGCGGTGGCCCAGGTATTTGAGCGCGAGCGAATCCATGTCGTGGCGGGTGGCCACGGAATCCAGGACATAGGATTCCAGCATGGTGTCAAATTCAATGCCGCGCAGTTCGATGCCGGCACCGGCAAGCACGGACTGGTCATATTTCAGGTTCTGGCCTACTTTCTTGTATTGGTCATCTTCGAGCAGGGGGGCGACTTTCGCCCTGACGGTGGTCCAGTCAAGCTGATCCGGCGCGCCCGGGTAATCATGGCCGAAGGGCAGATAGGCCGCCTCGCCCGGTGCCACGGCGAAGGACATGCCTACCGGATCAGCGCGCATGTAATCCAGGCTGGTGGTTTCGCAATCAAAGGCGAAAAGCTCGGCCTCGCGGAGCTTGGCGACCCATTCGTCCAGCGTGGCTTCATCCAGAATGGTTACATAATCGTCGCGGCTGACACTGGCACCGGCCGGGCTCTGTTCTTCCGCCGCCTGGCCGGGCTGGAGTTGTTCCAGCCAGCCGAGAAATTCCAGTTGGCGGTATTGTTCGGCGAGTTTGTCCGTATCCGGCTCCCGGAGTCGGAAATCTTCCAGGCGTTCGTTGATTTCGAGATCGGTCAGAATGGTGGCGAGCTTGTAGGAGAGAAAAGCCTGGTCGCGGTTTTCGGCGAGTTTTTCGGGCATTTTCTTCGCGCCCCGGAAACCCAGTTTGCGGACCTTTTCGAGATCGGCGTAGATGTCTTCCAGCGAGCCCAGGTTCTGCAGCAGCGCCAGTGCGGTTTTTTCGCCCACGCCGGACACGCCCGGAATATTGTCCGAAGAATCGCCCATGAGCGCCAGGAAATCGATGATCAGCGACGGCGGAATGCCGAATTTCTGTGCCACCCCGTCTTCGTCCAGAACGGTGCCGCTCATGGTGTTGATGAGCGTAATGCCCGGTTCCACCAGCTGGGCCATGTCCTTGTCGCCGGTGGAGATGAGTACGTCGCGGCCCTGTTCCCGGAGGCGCTTGCTCATGGTGCCGATGACGTCGTCGGCCTCCACGCCGTCCTCGATAATCAGCGGCAGGCCCATGGCCCGGATCAGCTCGAACAGGGGCTCCACCTGATCGCGCAATTCATCCGGCATGGGCGGGCGGTTGGCCTTGTACTCTTCGAAGAGTTCGTCGCGGAAGGTCTTGCCCTTCGGATCAAAGATGACGGCCATGTACTGCGGGTCATAGTCATTGCGCATCTTGCGCAACATGGAGGCCACACCACGGACGGCGCCGGTGGGCCGGCCGTCCCCTGTAGACAGGGCAGGCAGGGCGTGGAAGGCGCGGTAGAGATAGGAGGAGCCGTCGACGAGGATCACCGGCGCTGGGTCAGCCATGTTCGTCCTTATTCGGTGTTTTGGCCGCGGTCAGGATAGCGCGGCGGTGGATCAGGATAAATCGCCTTTACCGAGCAGTGGGCCTATATTTCTACAGCTCTGTGCCCTATCGGGCCGGTGCCGGGACGCGCCCCGGCGGGCGCCTTGCTTTCTTGTTATGCAACAAGAAAGTAAGCAAAGAAATGCACCCCGTGTCCGGCGTCCGATCACCCGATTTCCATCGGGTGATCAGATTCCCTCAGTTGGCGGGCTCCGCGACGGACGCGGCGAGACAAATCGTCCACGATTTGGCTCGCCTAAACCCGCCTTCCCTGGCGGGTTTGTCCTGCTACGCCCGCCGCCCTCGGCGCCTCCCAAGGGGACCCGGGTATACGGGCTCGCCTCCGGCTTCGCCCGTCAAAACACCGATAACCAACGCGCTGGGTTCACTACCAACCCAGAAGGAAAGATCAGGTCGCGCTCTTCTCAAGGATAATGTCGTGAACCTCGTGTCCCTTGGTCTCGCCGCGCCGTTCGAAGCGGGTGAGCGGGCGCCATTCGGGGCGTTGGGCGTAGCAGCCCTGGCCGGCGCGGTTGGTCCAGCCGCGGACCTGGTCGATGACTTCGAGCATGGACTCGGCGTAATCGGCCCAGTCGGTGGCGATGTGGAGGACGCCGCCTGGTTCCAGCTTCTGGTGCGCAAGATCCAGGAAACCGGGCTGAACAATGCGGCGCTTGTGGTGTTTCTTCTTGGGCCAGGGGTCCGGGAAATAAAGCTGCAGGCGGTGCAGGCTGGCCCCCGGGATGCAATCCTCCAGAATTTCCACGCCGTCGTCGCAATACGTGCGCAGGTTGGTCAGGCCGTTGTCCTCGATGCCCATGAGCAGTGAACCCACGCCCGGGCGATGGACTTCGATGCCGACGAAGTCCTTGTCCGGCTCGCGGCGGGCCATGTCCACGAGGGACTGGCCCATGCCGTAGCCCAGTTCGAGCACCAGGGGTGCGCTTCGGCCGAAGACGGCTTCGGGGTCGTGGACGCCGTCGGCGCGTTCCAGGCCGTAGACCGGCCAGAGGCGTTCCAGGGCCTTCTCCTGGCCATGCGTGAGCCGACCTTCGCGCAGGACGAAGGAGCGCACCTTGCGCAGGCGACGGCCGGTTTCGGGATCGGTTTCGCGGTCGAGGAAGTCGAGCATGGGATCCCGGCGGTCGGGGAAATCAGGCGGGCATTCTAGCGCAATGCCCGCCCGGAAGCAGGGGTTATTCCGTCAGGCTGTCGAGTTCGTCCCGGTAGGGTTTAACAACATCGGTGTTCGCCGAATTCCTCATCTGGCTCATCATTTTGGCCTGCTGCTCCACCTGCTTGAGCATGCGTTTCCGGGCCTTTTCGGACAGGTCCGGGTTGTTGCGGACGCGCTCGCGGGCTTTCTCGATCTTCGACGCGGCGTTCTGCTTTTCCATGTTAAGGCTGGCATAGGCGCGGAAGACCTGTTGGCTCACCCGGGCCCATTCCTCGGGGGTGAAACCGTGATCGTCGAGCACGCCCTTCCATTCCCGGCCCATGATCATGGCCTGCTGCTTGCGCTGCTCCGGTGACAATTGGTCCGTATTCGATTGCAGGTCCATGATCTCGTCCATAGCCTCCACGAAGCGCGCCACTTCGTCCTCGGTGAGTGCCGGGTCTTGCGCCCGGGCCGTTAGCGCTGTCAGCGCCAGCATCAGGATCATAAGCGCGCGCATGGGGTTCTCCTCGGTGTCTGGATGCAGTATCGCCTCCCGGGGACCGGGTACCGGTGCCATCCTGCCGTGCAATGGCTGGTGATAAAAGGCCTTGTTCGCGGCGTTCCGGGAGGGGATTCCCGGCCGTGGAAAAGGCAAAAACTTCACACCATCGTTACGCGGGCTCTGGTTTACTAATAATTGCCGTGTGGTGTCGAGGCTTCTCTTAAGATTCCCCCCTAGTCTTATCCCCCCGGGGAGTCTCGGCACCGCCGGTTTTACCCTTCCAATCCGGTACTTCCCCCCTGCCGGATTGGGGCATGGACGCCTTTCCCTTTTTTATCGGCTGTGCCGATCAAGCATCACTGATCGAAAAAGGTGCCTTCCATGGGCGATGACGCCGAGGCGTAGGCCTTGCGCGGCATGCGGCCGGCAAGGAAGGATTCGCGGCCGGCTTCAATGGCCTTCCTCATGGCGCTGGCCATCATCTCCGGCTGTTTGGCATGCGCTACCGCGGAATTGAGCAACACACCGTCGCAGCCCATTTCCAGCGCGATGGCCGCATCCGAGGCGGACCCCACGCCGGCATCGACAATGATCGGCACCCGGGCTTCTTCCAGAATCAACCGGATATTGTGCGGGTTGAGAATGCCCAGCCCGGAGCCGATCAGCGACCCCAGGGGCATGACAGCATCACAGCCCATGTCTTCCAGCTCGCGGGCGACTATGGGATCGTCATTGGTGTAGACCAGCACACGGAAGCCGTCATCCAGGAGTTCCCGGGCGGCCTGGACGGTGGCGCGCATGTCCGGGTAGAGGGTCTTCTCGTCGCCCAGCACTTCGAGCTTCACCAGCTCATGCCCGTCCAGCAGTTCGCGCGCCAGCTTGCAGGTGCGCACGGCGTCTTCGGCATTAAAACAGCCGGCGGTGTTGGGCAGCAGGGTATAGCGCTCGGGCGGGACATAGTCCAGCAGGCTGGGCTCGTCCTTGTTCTGGCCGATATTGGTACGCCGGATGGCGACCGTGACCATGTCGGCACCACTGGCCTCAATGGCTTCGCCCGCCTGTTCATAGCTTTCGTACTTGCCGGTGCCAACCAGCAGCCGCGAGTTCAGTTCCCGGCCGGCCACCTTGAGGGTATCGTTGTTCATGAAACTCGCTTATTGCCGGGTTCAGCCGCCGCCGACGGCATGGATGACTTCCACCCGGTCGCCTTCATCCAGGTGATGCTCAGGGTGTTCGCTGCGGGGGACGATCTCGCGGTTGACTTCAATGGCATAGCGCCGGCCTGTGAGGCCCAGTTGCCCGGCCAGATCAGACACGGTTTGCCCCTCGAAACGGTATTCTTCGCCGTTCAGTTGAATTTCCATGGCCGCCTCCACACCTTCGCAAGTTTCGTACGCAAAAATGGTCCCGAGCGGGCGTAATTCAATGACCCATGTGACGCATCAGGCCCCAGGCGAGCCAGAGCCAGCCCACAATCAGCGCGGTGCCGCCCAGCGGCGTCACCGCACCCAGCCAGCGCTGGTCGGTGAGCACCAGCAGATACAGGCTGCCCGAGAAGACCAGCACCCCGGCCAGCATAATCCAGCCCGGCACCAGCAGCGCTGCAGCACCCGTCTGACGGGCCAGCACGCCCACCAGCAACAATGCCAGCGCATGAAAAAAATGGTACTGCGCGGCGGTTTCCCAGGTCGTCAGCATCTGCGCCGAAGCCCGCTCGCGCAGGCCGTGCGCACCGAAGGCCCCGAGTGTTACCGCCAGGGCGCCGTTCAGCGCGCCCGCCACCAGCAAGGCTTTCATTCCACCGGCTCCTGTTGCGTCACCATTCATTGTAACGCGACGCGGGGGCGGGATGCGCGGACCTTGCGAGCAGGACTTGTCGCGATTTTCACCACAGGGATTACAGAGGCCACAAAGATTGCGAAACCCGCTCCGCTGTTCCCTCTTTGTCCTTTGTGGTTCTTTCGGGGTTTTTGCCGCCTTCGTCAGGTCTTCCTGCCCTGCTCAAGGGGAGCACCGAGGACAGGTTTCTTGCCACTTTCTTCTTTCGGCTTTCGACTTTTGTCTTGCGCCTTGCCACTTGCTCCTCGCTACTGGCGCCTTGCATTCGCAAGGCGCGCATAAAAACGCCCGGAGCCGACACTCCGGGCGCCATCCGAACGCCGGAAGCCAATGCCCGATCAGGCGGCGGTCATGGCTCCACGCAACTTTTTGATGGCGTTGTTTTCGAGCTGCCGGATGCGTTCAGCCGAGACCCCGTATTCATCCGCCAGGGATTGCAGCGTGGACCGGTTGTCTTCGCTCAACCAGCGACGCTGGAGGATGTCGCGACCACGCTCGTCCAGCTGCTCCAGCGCCAGGCCCAGTTGCTGGTGGCTCTGCTCGGCTAGATCGTAATCCGCCAGCATTTCGGCCGGATCATTGCCCTCGGAGTGCAGGTACTGCGAGGGTGCCGGCACGGCATTGTCCTCGTCTTCGTTGGCGGGCGCATCAAAGGCGGCGTCGAAGGCGCCCATGCGACCTTCCATTTCCTTTACCTGGGCGCTGGAAACGCCCAGATCCTCGGCAATGCGGTCGGTTTCTTCCGGATTGAGCCGACCGAGCTTTTTCTTCGCACCGCGCAGGTTAAAGAAGAGCTTGCGCTGCGCCTTGGTCGTGGCCACCTTGACGATGCGCCAGTTGCGCAGGACGAACTCGTGAATCTCGGCTCGGATCCAGTGCACCGCGAAGGACACCAGCCGCACCCCTTTGGTGGGGTCAAAGCGGCGCACGGCCTTCATCAAGCCCACATTGCCTTCCTGAATGAGGTCGGACAGTGCCAGCCCGTAGCCGCTGTAACTCCGCGCGATGTGCACGACGAAGCGCAGGTGAGCCAGCACCATGGACCGAGCGGCCTCGAGGTCATCGTGGTAATACAACCGCTCGGCCAGCGTCTTCTCTTCTTCCACACTGAGCACGGGCACGGCATTGACGGCCTGGATATAGGCATCCAGGTCATTGCCCGGCACAGCCAATGGCATGTTGTTCGCCGTTACCGGTTGCAGTTGCGCATTCGTCATTCCCGAGTCCCTCCTGTTTCTCGCTACTCTGAGGCTAGCAATCACTATCTTGGAGTGCTAATAGGCGCGCGAGTTCCGCATCCATAGGTTTATTCTATGGCACGCTGCCCTCCTCCTCGGATTCTCAGTCTAGGCCCGCGCGGGCCGCGCTGACAGCCCCAAAACCCGGGGGATTGATGCATTCTGCGACTTTTTTGACGCAAATCAAGGGTCATTTTGCGGCGTGGAGAGAATCCCGGGCGCCAGCACCCCCGAGGATCGGACCAGGGATGCTACTCGCACAGGCACCGGGTGGCGTGTTTGGAACAGGTGCCGGCTGGCAGGCTGTTGAAAACCCGTTGCGTACTCAGGCTTTCAGGCTGGTTCGCAATCGAGGCGCTCTTTGAACGCGGATGTCGACCCGTCGAAAAAGGCCAACAAAAAGTGCGGGCCAGCCTGAAACCCCGCAGGGCGCGGCTTGAAGCGCCCATCTGCTGCACTTGGTCGCTCGGAACGGGAACCACCCTGTCCGTCACCAAAACGTACACCAGCTGCACGCTTCAGACCTCGCTGAGTACGCACGGGGTTTTCCAACCGCCGGCTACAAAAAACGTGGGTCCATTTCCCGCAGGTGGCGACCCACCGCCAGCCAGGCTCCCATCAGCCCCAGGATGCCGGCGAATAACGGCAGCAGAAAAAAGGTGCCCGGATGCAGGCTGGCCAGGGAATAGCTGCTGTCGTAAAGCCCGGCTAGCCGGTCAACCGGGCCGGACAGCCACCAGAGGGCGATCTGGACCAGCGCCGCCGCCGTCAGGCCGCCGGCAGCGCCGTACCAGAAACCGGTGTAGAGAAAGGGCCGGCGAACGAAACCATCGGTACCACCCACAATCTTGACCACAGTGATTTCCTCGCGCCGGCTTTCAATAGCCAGGCGGATGGTGTTCATGAGCACCAGCATGACCCCCAGCGCCAGCGCCAGGGCCAGGGCCGACACCAGACGCTCGCCCAGATCCAGCATGGCGTCCAGCCGACGCACCCATTGCACGTCCAGCTGCACCTGATCCACGGACTCCTGCTCGCCCAGGCGTGCGCTGAGGGCATCCAGGGCCTCGGGGTCGTTCGCACGGGGATAGACAATAATCAGTGGCGGCAGCGGGTTTTCGGGCAGAGCATCCAGGGCGTTGCCGAAGCCCGACATCTGCTTGTATTCGGTCAGTGCCTGGTTGGGCGTGACCACTTCGGTGCGGCGGATGCTGTCCCAGCCCTTCCATTTAACGGCCATTTCACGCTGCGGATCCGCGGCTATGTCCTTGTGAAGGAAAACGGACAAATGGGCATCGCCCTGCCAGCTCTGGGCGAGCGCACGTGCGTTTTCCAGCATCACGCCCAGGCCCAAGGGCAGGGCCAGGGCAATGGCGATGACCAGGGCCGTCATGGCCGTGCCGGCCGGGCGGACGGCGAGCCGGACCAGGGCATCCCGGGCGGAGGCGCCGTGGTGGCGCCACCAGGAGCGCAGCCGGTCGCGCAGGGTAAGTGAGCCTTCCTTCGCGCCCGGGCCCCGCCGGCGGGCGCTGGGTACCACGGGCTGTCGTGGCGTGGCGTTACGCGCCATGGGCAGCCTCCGGACGGTCGGTAATCAGCTGCCCCTGGCTCAGGCTGAGCAGGCGGTGCGGATAGCGCGCGATCAAACCGAGATCATGGGTGCCGATCAGCACGGCCACGCCCACCCGTGCGAAGTCCTTGAAGATATCCATGATCTCGGCGGACAATTCCGGGTCGAGATTACCCGTGGGCTCGTCTGCGAGCAGCAGGGGCGGCTTGTTGACCACGGCCCGGGCAATGCCGACGCGCTGGAGCTCACCACCGGACAGGACCATGGGGTTGAGCTTTTCCTTGTTCAGCAGGCCCACCTTGTCCAGCGCGGCACGCACACGCCGACCCACCTCGTCCGGGCCGTGGCCGGCAATGATAAGCGGCAGGGCCACATTGTCGAAAACCGTGTCCGGAGTCGGTTGCCCGATGAACGACCAGGAGAGGCGGTCGTGCTCGAGGCCGAGCGAGAACTGGTCGCCCCCCAGGCGTTCCCATTCCTCGTTCGGGAGCGGCGCGACCACGCCCCCGAGGATGCCGCGCGCCACCATGATTTCCGCCA
>CAYPKI010000017.1:9645-11968 GCA_964411265.1 uncultured Alcanivorax sp.
AAAACCGTGCGGTCAAAAAGGAGCTGGTGGTTCTGGTGGACCATGCCGATGCGCCGGCGCAGATAGGGAATGCCGCGCTTGCCGATGGTGTTGAGATCATCCCCCTGCACATGGACTTTGCCGCCGGTGGGGCGCTCGATGAGCATGATCAGCTTGAGCAGGGTGGACTTGCCGGCGCCGGAGTGCCCGGTCAAAAAGGTGAGTTCGCCGGCGGGCTGTTCAAAGGTGACCTGTTGCAGGGCTTCCTGGCCACCGGGATAACGCTTGCTCACCCGGTCGAATTCGATCATGGGGCGACGTCTTCAAACAGCGCCTGGACAAAGTCATCGGCATGGAAGGGTCGGAGATCCTCGAGGCGCTCGCCCACACCGATAAAGCGAATGGGCATGCCCGTTTTCTGGCCCAGGGCGAAGAGAATGCCGCCCTTGGCGGTGCCGTCGAGCTTGGTCAGGGTCAGTCCCGTCACACCCACCGCCTCTTCGAATTCGCGGACCTGGTTAAGAGCATTCTGCCCGGTGCCGGCGTCCAGCACCAGCATGACTTCATGGGGGGCGTCCGGCATCTGCTTTTTCATGACGCGCACTACCTTGGTGAGTTCTTCCATGAGATTGGCGCGCGTGTGCAATCGGCCGGCGGTGTCGGCGATGAGAATATCGGTGCCCCGGGCCCGCGCCGCCTCCAGGCCATCATAGACCACTGATGCGGAATCGGCGCCGGATTCCTGGCTGACGACGGGGATGGCGTTGCGCTCGCCCCAGACCTGGAGTTGCTCCACCGCGGCCGCGCGGAAAGTGTCGCCGGCGGCGAGCATGACGCTGTGGCCCTGCTCCTGATAGCGGCAGGCGAGTTTGCCAATGGTGGTGGTCTTGCCCACGCCGTTGACGCCCACCACGAGGATAACGAAGGGCTTCTTCGTCGTATCGATTTCCAGGGGTTCTTCGACCGGGGCAATGAGCTTGCGCAGTTCTTCCTGCAGGGCGTCGTAGAGTGCGTCCGCTTCGATAAGCTCGCGACGCGATACCCGCTCGGTAAGCGCCTGGACAATGGTGTCCGTGGCTTCCACACCCACATCAGCGGTGAGCAGTTGGGTTTCAATATCTTCAAGCAGCTCGTCGTCGATTTCCTTGGCACCCACGAGCAGATCCGCCATGCCCTTGCCCAGGCCCTGGCGCGTCTTGCTCAGCCCCTGCTTCATGCGCGCCCAGACATTGCCGGTGTCGTCGCTCTCGGACGCCTTGGCGGGTTCGGCTTCGTCGGGCGCATCCGCGTCCTTGTCCTGGCGCCGGAACATTCGGGAAAAGAAACCGGCGCGATTGTCCTCGTCCGGGGCGGAAGAATCCTGGTCGTCGCTCATGGCGAACATGCTCTCAAGGTTACGGGCTGGCAGTAGGCGTGCGCGTTTTTTTTCAGTACGGTGCCCACGCCGGAACTTTGCTTTGCATCGGCCGGTCAGAACCGGCTGGATATCCTATCATCCGGGGCTTGCGGGAGAAACGAATGCGCTTGCGAGATCAGGGGTCGCTGTTTGCTGTG
Organism: uncultured Alcanivorax sp.; assembly: GCA_964411265.1. Lineage (GTDB taxonomy): Bacteria > Pseudomonadota > Gammaproteobacteria > Pseudomonadales > Alcanivoracaceae > SLJS01. The sequence continues at coordinate 11,179 of CAYPKI010000017.1, forward strand.
CTGGCGGCCATACTGCTGACCGGACCGGCCCGGGCAGCGGATTATCCGGACACTCATGAATATCGCCTGAGTAATGACATGAAGGTGCTGGTGCGCGAGGACCACCGCGCACCTGTTGCCACGGTCATGATCTGGTACGGCGTGGGCAGCGCCGACGAACCGCCGGGCCGCACCGGGCTGTCCCATGTACTGGAACACCTGATGTTCAAGAACACCCGTCACCTGAAACCGGGCGAATTCTCGCAACTGGTTTCGCGTTTCGGCGGTTCCAGCAACGCCTTTACCTCGCACGACTACACGGCCTATTACCAGCAGTACGAGGTCAGCCGTCTGCCGCTGGCGCTCGAACTCGAAGCCGAGCGCATGCGCAACCTGGAGATCAAACCGGAGGAGTTCCGGCGCGAGCGCAATGTGGTGCTCGAAGAGCGCAGTCAGCGCGTGGAGGACAACCCGGATGCGTTGGCGGGGGAGAAGTTCGCCACCATCACGCGTCCAGGCACGGGCTATGCCAGCCCCGTGATTGGCTGGCGGCGGGATCTGGATCAGCTCACTCCAGCCATGGTCCGGGACTGGTACCAACGCTTTTATCATCCGGGCAATGCGCGCCTGGTGATCGCCGGGGATGTGGACCCGAATCGGGTGCGCGAGCTGGCGCAACGTTTTTTCGGTGATATTCCGGCGCGTGAGACGGACGCGGGCCTGCCGCGCGGCGAGCGCCCGATACCCGGTGAGCGGTCGATGAAGCTGGAGCTGCCCGTGCGCGTGCCCAATCTGCGCATGAGCTGGAATG
>CAYPKI010000017.1:11978-17385 GCA_964411265.1 uncultured Alcanivorax sp.
ATCTGGACAAGCCCGACGATTACTACACGCTCACCATGCTGGCCGGGGTGCTGGACGGCGGCAAGAGCGCGCGCCTGGACAACCGGCTGGTGCGGGACGCCGAGATCGCCGCCGGCGTCAGCGCCGGCTATCAGGGCCTGACCCGCGGCGACGGACTCTTTCGTATCCGCGCCACCCCCAATCCGGGCACCGATCTGGAAGAGCTGGAAACCGCCCTGCTGGAGCAGATTCGCCAGCTCCAGGAGGAGCCTCCGGGCGCGGACGAACTGGAGCGGGTCCGTGCCCAGGTGACCGCCAGCGACGTTTATGAAAAGGACTCCGTCTTCCGTCAGGCCATGGAGCTGGGCTATCTCGATACCCTGGGCATCGACTGGCGTCTGGCGAAGCAGTTCAACGAGCGCCTGGCCGAGGTCACCCCCGAGGACGTGCAACAGGCGGCGAAAGAGTATCTGGTGCCGGCTCGCAGCGCCGTCGCCCATGTGCATTCGGAGGCAAAATGACAAGATTGCTGGCGCTTTTACTGACCCTGACCCTGGTGACCGGCTGCCAGACGGCCGGCGATTTCCCCACCACAGGCGAGGCGTTACAGGACATCCCCACCGAGGGCCGGGAGCTGACCCCCAAGCAGTGGACCACGGACGAGGGCAGCACCGTGCTCTTCATGCGCACGCAGGAGTTGCCCATGCTGGATGTCCGGCTGACCTTTGCCGCCGGCAGTACGCGCGACGGCCACCAGCCCGGACAGGCCTCGTTGACCAGTGCCCTGCTGGACGATGGCTCCGAGGGGCTAAGCGTGGACGACATTGCCCGGGGCTTCGAGAATCTGGGCGCGCGCTATTCCACCAGCAGCTACCGGGACATGGGCGTGATCGAGCTGCGCACCCTGAGCCGGGCGAAATGGCGCAAACCGGCGGTGGAGCTTTTCCTGGACACCATTGCCGCGCCCACCTTCCCGAAAGATGCGCTGGAGCGGGCGCGTACGCAGCGGCTGCAGACATTGCGCCGTCACCAGCAGGTACCGGGGCCGCAGGTGAGCAAGGCGTATTACCGGACGCTCTACGGTGATCATCCCTATGGACATCCATCCAGCGGCACCATGGACAGCATCCGCGCCATCGAGCGCGCCGATCTGGAGGCGTTCTGGAACCGTTATTACACATCAAGCAATGCGGTCATCGCCCTCGTGGGTGACATCGACAGGACGCAAGCGGAAAAACTGGCCGCACGCATTAGTGAGCGCTTGCCGGAGGGCGAGGCGGCGCCAGAACTCGAGCAGGCGAAGACGCTGACCGCGCGCAAGCGCAAGCATATCAAGTTTCCGTCCGAGCAAACCCATCTGATGCTGGGCAATCAGCTCATCCGGCGCGGCCACCCGGACTATGTGCCTTTGTATGTGGGCAATCACATACTGGGCGGCGGGGGTTTCACCTCGATCCTCATGGACGAGGTCCGCCAGGAGCGGGGCTATGTCTACAACATCAGTTCCGGCCTGCACCCCATGGCCGCAGGCGGGCCGCTCACCGTGAATCTCAAGACGCGCAACAAGCAGGCCGGCGAGGCGCTGGGGCTGACCCTGTCGCTGGTGCGGGATTTTGTCACCGAGGGTCCGACCCGGGAACAGCTGCGCAAGGCCCGTAACAATATCCGGGGCAATTTCGCCCGCAGTACCGCGTCCAACAGCGACATTGTGGGTCAGCTGGCGGCCATCGGCTTCTATGATCTGCCCCTGGATTACCTGGACTGGTTCCGCAAACAGGTGAACCAGACCTCGGTGAAGGACGTGAAGCAGGCCTTCCGGAAACACCTGCAGCCGGAGCACATGGCCATCGTCAGCATCGGCCCGGAGAAACCCGAACCGCAGATGCCGGCGGAAAACGAGGAATAATCCCGCTGTGGGAGCGGCGTCCGCGCGGCGAACCCTTCCAGCGGCACTGGAACGGAATCACGGCGGGGACGCCGCTCCCACGGCGGGGCCGCCCCAACCCGGAGTAGCATAGATGCGCGCCAAACGCGGCACGGTACGGCTGATCGGTGGTGAATTCGGCGGCCGGCGGCTGCATTTCCAGGACAAGGGCGGCGTCGTCCGGCCCACCAGCGACCGGCTGCGCGAAACCCTGTTCAACTGGCTACAGCTGGATCTGCCGGGCGCGCGGGTGCTGGATGTCTTCGCCGGCTCCGGGGCCCTGGGTGCCGAGGCGCTGTCACGCGGCGCCGCCGAGGCGGTGCTGATCGAGCGCGCCCGGGTGCACTGCAATGACCTGGAGCGCCAGCTCCGGCCTTGGTTTGAAGACCGCATCAGGATTGTCCATGCCGACGCCCGGGCATGGCTGTCCCGGGATCGAGGCCGCTTCGATCTTGTTTTCGTGGACCCGCCCTATGATCTCCATTGGCAGACCAAGGTCTGTCGGCGCCTGGAGGGCGAAGGTTTTCTCGCACCGGGCGCGGTAATCTATGTCGAGTCGGACGGCCATGACGCTGAGCCAGCCGTGCCGGCCAACTGGGCTCGGGAACGCGCAAAAACCAGTGGCGATGTCCGGGCCGTGCTCTACCGCCGCGAGGCCGCTGCCGATGTGAAACAGGCACGGCGAAACGAGATCGAAACCGATGATACGAACAAGTGACTTTACCGCACCCGCCTGGGCCCGCTCGCCCCATATCCAGACGCTCTGGGGCCCCATGCTCCGGCGCGTCGAGCCGCCCGAGCGCCGCACCGAGAAACTGACGCTGGATGACGACGACCATCTCTGGCTCCACCATGCCGGGCCCGAACCCGGGCCGGAGCAGACTCGGGTCATCCTGCTGCATGGTCTTTCCGGCTGTGCGGACTCACACTACATGGTGGGGCTCCAGCGGGTCCTGGCGGAACGCTCGATTCCATCAACCGTGATGAATGCGCGCGGCGCCTTCCGGCCCAACGACCGTGCGCGTAGTTATCATGCGGGCGAGACCGGTGATCTGGACGAGCTGATCCGACGACTGCATGAACGCGACCCGGCAGCATCGCTGGTGCCGGTGGGCGTGTCGCTCGGCGGCAGCCGCTTACTCAACTGGCTCGCTGAGGGGGGACATGCAGCCGTGCCCACGGCGCTCGCCATTTCGGTGCCGCTGGATCTGGGGGCGGGCTCGCTGCGGCTGGACCGGGGCCTGTCGCGGCTTTATCGCAATCATCTGCTAAAACAGCTTGTCGCGCAGCAGCAGGCCAAGCGCCGGCACCTGCGGCAGGCGGCGCCGGCCGAGGCGGAGCGCCACGAGGCCGTGGGCCCGCTCACGGGCATCCGCAACTTCCGCGACTTCGACAACCGAGTCGTGGCGCCGCTGCACGGGTTCCGCGATGCCTGGGACTATTACGAACGCGCCAGCGCCGGTTCCTGGCTGGCAAAGATTACCACCCCGACCCGGCTAATCCAGGCGTCGGATGATCCTTTCATGACGCCGGCCTGTCGTCCAAACCCCGAGCAGCTGGGCTCCGGAGTCACCCTGGAGGCGAGCCATCGGGGCGGGCATGTGGGCTTCGTGCAGGGCTCGCCGCTCAACCCGGTCTACTGGCTGGAAGAGCGGATTCCGGCTTTTCTGGCGGACTGGACCGGCTGAACAGCAGTGTCAGCGTGTCCGGGGCCTGGCGGTAGCGCTGTTTCATCTCCTCCAGATGCTCCAGCGCCTCACCACGCAGGTAGGGCGCTTCCAGACAGATGAGCTGGTAAATGCCTTGTTCCAGCAATTGCCGGTCCAGCGCCGCCTGACGCTCGCCGGCGGGCAGCAGCGAATGCACGAAACCGGTCCAGCTGGCCGCCAGCACCCAGGTATTCACCAGCAGGGCGCGCATGTCTTCCTCGGTGGCCGCGATCAACCCCGAGCGCTGCAGGCCGCGGTAGACCTCCATACCCCGGTCCAGGCTCAGGCGGACGAAATTAGCGTAGCGCTCACGCAAGGTGTCGTCCTGGTCCAGCAGATGCCCGGGATCGCGATGAAAGAATCTAGCCTCCCACATATTCTGCAATATGGCCTCAAAATAGCTCATCTTGTCCCACCAGGTAAGGTCGCGGTCCGCCGGGACACGGAGGAACTCCACGACTCGGGCCTCATAGCGCTTGAAGAGCTCAAAGACGATATCCGCCTTGTTGCGGAAGTGGTAGTAGAGGTTACCGGGGCTGATGCCGAGCGCGTTGGCGATATGATTGGTGGTAACATTGCGCTCGCCGCGTTCATTGAACAGGGTCAGGGCAGTATCCAGGATGCGCTCGCGGGTGTCTGTCATCGGGAGCCGGAATCAAAACCTGTGGAAAAACGGGCATGCCTGAGCCGCGCGTTACGTTGACAGCTAGAGTAATTACTCTAAAAATCGGTCGTCAACGCGGACGGCAACACGAATTCCCCGGAGGAGGTCGGCCATGGTCGCCGAAGTGGAAAGCCTGCAGGGCGAGCAGCAAGAAATTGACCGCATGAAGGACATCTTCGACAGGCAGCGCGCGGCGTTTCACCGCCACCCCTGGCCCGCCGCGGTGGAGCGCATTGATCACCTCCAACGGCTGCGGCCGGCGCTGACACGCTATACCGAGGAAATCGCGCACGCGCTGAAGCGGGATTTCGGCCATCGCAGCGAGGACGAGACCAAACTGGCGGAGCTGGTCACCTCCCTGGAGGGCATCAAGTACAACGCCCGCAATGTGCGCGACTGGATGAAGCCGTCCCGGCGCAAGGTGGGCGCCATTCAGTTTCCCGGCTCAGCCTGGGTGGAATACCAGCCCAAAGGGGTTGTGGGCATTATGGTCCCCTGGAATTACCCGCTTTATCTGGCGATCGGCCCCATGCTCTCGGCGCTGGCGGCGGGCAACCGGGTCATGCTCAAGATGTCCGAGTACACGCCCCATGCCGCCCGGGTGATCCAGAAAATGCTGGGGGAAATCTTCGAAGAGGACCACGTAGCCGTCATTCAGGGCGAAGTGGAAACGGCACGAGCGTTTGCCGCGCTGCCCTTCGATCATCTGCTCTTTACCGGTTCCACGCAGGTAGGCCGGCATGTGATGCGCGCCGCAGCGGAAAACCTCACGCCCGTGACGCTGGAGCTGGGCGGCAAGTCGCCGGTAGTCATTGCTCCGGATTTTCCCATGGCGGATGCCTGTGAGCGCATCGGCTTTGGCAAGGGGCTCAATTGTGGCCAGACCTGTGTGGCGCCGGACTATGTGCTGTGCCAGCGCGACCGGGTGGAAGACTTCGTGAACACCTGGACGGCCCAGGTGGAGCAGCAATACCCCAGCCTCCGGGACAATCCGGATTACACCAGCATTATCGACGAACGTCAGTACGAGCGTCTCCAGGCTGTGCTCCAGGACGCGCGGGACAAGGGCGCGCGGGTCATCGAGATCAACCCGGCTAATGAGGATCTTGCGGATACGCGCAAGATGCCCCA
>CAYPKI010000017.1:17395-20453 GCA_964411265.1 uncultured Alcanivorax sp.
GAGGAAATTTTCGGCCCGCTGCTCATGGTCGAGGCCTATGAGACCCTGGATGATGCGCTCCAGTACGTGAACGATCGACCCCGGCCGCTGGCGCTGTACTATTTCGACTGGAACATGGACCGCTGCAATCGGGCCATCAAGGAAACCCGGTCCGGCGGCGTCTGCCTGAACGACACCATTGCCCAGGTGGGCGTGGATGATCTGCCTTTTGGCGGCAGCGGCGATTCGGGCATGGGCCACTACCATGGGCCCGAGGGCTTTCAGACCTTTTCCAAGCCCAAGGGCGTCTACTACAAGGGCCGCTTCAATGCGGCCAAAAACGCCCTGCCGCCCTATGGTCGCCGGGTGACGGACCTGATCTACCGGGTGCTGCTGCGATGACACCGGCGCTGGGCCGACGCGACTTCCTGCGCCTGGGCGGTACCGCCAGTGTGGCGCTGGCCGTGACGGCGCCGCTGGCGGGTTTGCTGACCGGCTGCTCCTCGTCCGCGCCCTCGGCCCGGGGCTACCGGCACCTGCGTGCGTCCGATGTAGCGCTTCTGGCCCCGATCGTCCCGCTGGCTCTCGCCGGGGCCCTGCCCGAGGGCACGGACACGGAGCGTCCCCTGCGGGTACTGGATTCGCTCTTGCACCACTTTTCGCCGGGCGGGCGCAAGGCCCTCTTCCAGCTGCTGGATCTGCTGCAACTGGCGCCGGCCCGCTGGTATCTCACCGGCACCTGGGCGGCCTTTGGCGAACAGACAGCGGATGAACTCCAGGCCACACTGACAGCATGGGCCCGATCCGACAGCGGCTTTGCGCGGGTAGCTCACAACGCCGCCATCCGGCCCATGATGATCGCCTGGTACTCGGAAGCCGATATCGGCCTGACCACGGGGTATCCCGGACCGCCGGAGAAGGTGGTATGAAGGATCTGTCCACGCTGCGGATCAAGGATATTCCGGACCCCTGGAAAAAGGGGGTTGAACAGGGCTGGGACGTCATCGACGGCGCCCGGATCGACGCTGACCGGACCCGGGAAGCGGACGTAGTTATTGTGGGCTCGGGCGCGGGCGGTGGTGTGAGTGCGGAGATTCTGGCGCAGGCGGGGCTCAAGGTGGTCGTGCTGGAGGCGGGCCGGCTGCAGAGCTCGGATGACTTCAATATGCAGGAAAGCCGGGCCTACCGAAACCTCTACCAGGAAGCCGGCGCCATGGCGACCGCCGATGGCGGTATCTCCATCCTTCAGGGGCGTGCCGTGGGCGGCTCGACCGTGGTGAACTGGACGTCGAGTTTCCGCACGCCCGAGCAGACGCTGGGGTATTGGCGCGACACTTTCGGTGTCCGGAACCTGGATCGCACCACACTGGATCCCTGGTTCGAGCGCATGGAAAAGCGGCTGAATATCAGCACCTGGACCCGGGAACCCAATGCCAACAATGACGCTTTGCGCCGCGGCTGCGAAGCCATGGGGTGGCACTGGGCGCGCATTCCGCGGAATGTGTCCGGTTGCCTGGATATCGGCTATTGCGGCATGGGCTGCCCCACCAATGCCAAGCAGTCCATGCTCACCACTACCCTGCCCGCGGCGCTGGACGCCGGCGCGACAGTAATTCACAGCTGCCCGGCGGAACAACTGGAGCTGGACGGTGACCGGGTCCGGGCGGTGACCTGCCGACCCCTGGACGGCGAGCGCCGGCCCACGGGCGCGACCCTGACCATCCGGGCGGATCAGGTCATCGCCGCCGGCGGCGGTATTCATACCCCCGGGTTACTGCTGCGCTCGGGCGTCCCGGACCCGCAGGGCCGGGTCGGCAAGCGCACCTTCCTGCATGTCACCTCGTCGGCGCTGGGTTTCTTCGAGGAAGAAATCGCGGGCTACTATGGCGCGCCCCAGTCCACCTATTCCGACGAATTCGTCTGGCGCGAGGGGGTCACGGGGCCCATGGGCTACAAGCTGGAGGTCATGCCCGTGCATCCCGGGTTCATGGCCGGGCTGGCCAGCGGCCTGGGCGAGCAGCACCGCGACCAGATGGCGCGGTTGCCGTGGACCAGCGCCAGTCTGGGCATCATGCGCGACGGCTTCCACGAGCAAAGTCCGGGCGGCGAGGTAAAACTCCGCGACGATGGCTCCCCCAAACTGGACTACCCCATCACCGATTATGTGCTGGACGGAGCGCGGCGCAGCCTCCTGAGCCAGATCGAGATGCTGTTTGCTGCCGGCGCCCGAAGTGTTCAGCCACAGCATACCAGTGCCGCCGAGTACACCAGCCTGACGCAGGCCCGGCGCGAACTCGCGCAGCTGCGGTTCGAGCCCTTTTTCGTCACCCTGGGGAGCGCCCATGTCATGGGCGGTTGCGCCATGGGCTCGGACACCGAGCAGTGCCTGGTGGATGAGCGCGGCCGCTATCATCATCTGGCCAATCTTCATGTCTTCGACGGGTCCGTCTTTCCCACCAGCCTGGGCGTGAATCCCCAGCTCAGCATCTATGCCCTGGCCGCGCGCAATGCCAGCCGGCTGGCGGACGAGCTCACCGGCTGACCCTCTGACTTTGCCGTCAGATTCCGGTATCCTCGCCCCCTCAATCGGAGGGAGCGAGCGGTTATGAAAAATCGAGTGGTATACCCCGGCACATTCGATCCGATTACCAATGGTCATCTGGATCTGGTGGAGCGCGCGGCGACCATGTTCGACGATGTCATCGTTGCCATCGCCGCCAGTGAAAAGAAACAACCCCTGTTTGATCTGGACGAGCGAGTCCAGCTGGCCCGGGACAGCCTGAGCCATGTGCCCGGGGCCCAGGTGACCGGTTTCGACAAACTGCTGGCTTTTTTCTGCCGGGATCAGGGCGCCCATGTGCTGCTTCGGGGCCTGCGCGCGGTTTCGGATTTCGAATACGAATTTCAGCTGGCCAACATGAACCGTCAGCTTGCGCCCGAGCTGGAGACCGTCTTCCTGACCCCGGCCGAGGATCTATCCTTTATCTCGTCGAGTCTGGTGCGCGAAATCGCGCTACTGGGCGGCGATGTCAGCAAGTTCGTGCCGGACAACGTCGAGGCCGGGCTGGCCCGCAAGGCC
>CAYPKI010000017.1:20463-21623 GCA_964411265.1 uncultured Alcanivorax sp.
TCGGCGTCATCTCCACAGGGCTGCTGCAACAGCCGACTCGGGAGCGGGAGGAGCTGGGGGATATCGAGTTCGAGACCCTGGTGCTGGATGAATCCCGCAAGGCCCGGGAACGGCAGGGGTGACGACACCCGCCGCGCGGGGTTATAACAATCGGGCACAGCCAACAAGGATGATCCTCATGATGCGTATTTTCCTGGCCCTGATCCTGCTATCCGCGGTAAGCGCCCGGGCCGCCACACCCTCGGAAGCCGCCATCGCCAGCGCCCACCCGCTGGCCACCGAAGCGGGCGAAACCATCCTCAACAACGGCGGCAACGCCTTTGATGCCGCCGTGGCCGTGGCGGCGGCGCTGGGCGTGGTGGAGCCCTACAGCTCCGGCCTGGGCGGTGGCGGTTTCTGGATGCTCCATCGTGCCGCCGACGGCCACGAAGTCATGCTGGACGCGCGCGAAACGGCGCCGGGCCAAGCCACGGCCGACATGTACCAGAACGACGAAGGCGAGGTACAACGGGAATGGGCTACCGAGGGCCCGTCCGCGGCGGGTATTCCCGGCCAGCCGGCCGCCTTTGTGCATCTGGCCGAGGAATACGGCGAGCTGCCGCTGTCCGAGAGCCTGGCGCCCGCCATCGAGTTGGCCCGGGACGGGTTCAAGGTGGGCGAGTCCTACCGGGACATGGCCAACTGGCGCAAGGACGTGCTCAACGGCTTTGCCGAGGCCCGCAGCATTTTTCTGCATAACGGCCGTGTGCCCGGTGATGGCTGGCGGCTGGAGCAGCCGGATCTGGCGGATACCCTGCGCCAGCTGGCCGCGGACGGCCGCGCCGGCTTCTATCAGGGCGACGTGGCGCAGAAACTGGTGGAAGGGGTTCAGTTGAACGGCGGCCTGTGGACGCGCGAGGATCTGGCCAATTACGAAGTCATCGAACGCGAGCCCATTACCGGCACCTTCCGGGATGCGCGCATCATCTCCGCCGCCCCGCCCTCATCGGGCGGCATTGTGCTGCTCGAAATGCTGCACATCCTGGAGACCTTCAACGACGGTGACATCGACGCGTCCCTGTTTCCCCATCTGGCGGTGGAATCCATGCGCCGCGCATACCGTGATCGGGCCGAATATCTCGGGGACCCGGAGTTCGTCGACATGCCCGTGGACAAGCTGC
>CAYPKI010000018.1:0-9933 GCA_964411265.1 uncultured Alcanivorax sp.
GGCGTCGTTGCGCATGGCGGTGCTACTGCATAATGTCGAGGATCCCCAAAAGCCCCGGGTGGAGCTGGCCGCCATTCATGGGCTCGCCCATGCCAGCCGCCATCTGGATACGGGCACCGTGCGACAGGAACTGTCCGTGCGTGAGCGCGATATTCAGGACCGTCAGCGGGAGGCACTGGAGGAGCGCCACTCCGAAGCTGTCTATAACGCCACGCGTCTACTGCTACAGCGCATCCCGGAATGGCGATAGGGCTTGTGGATGGGATTAGCAGGCTGTTGAAAGCCCTTGCGCGCTCAGCGTGATCTAAAGCGTGCAGCTGGTGTGCCGGGTTGCGACGGACCGGGTGCTTCCGTTTTCCGAGCGCGAAAGTGCAACAAATGGGCGCTTCAGGCCGCGTCCGGCGGGGATTTCAGGCTGGTCCGCAGTCGTTGTTACCATTTTCACCCGTGTAGATACACGCCTTCAAAATGACCTCGATTGCCAACCAGTCTGAAAGCCGGAGCGCGCAAGGGGCTTGTCAAGGGCCTGCTAGTCACCGCCATGAAAAGTATTGCCGACGATGCCCTGGCGCATTATCTGGATGCTGTGGTCGAACCCCTCGGGCTGACCCGCTTCAGCCGGGGCATGGTGTCGACGGCGCGAGGCAAGATTCGCACGATAGCCTATTCGGGCATCGAAAAAGGGTTGTCGCGCATGTCCTGGCGTTACCGCCAGCCCGTGGTGCGTTATTTCCAGGATATGCTCACGGGAGCGGAGGTCCGAGATGAGCGCTTTCCTGGGTAATCGTCGCAAAACACCCCGGCGTCCGGCCGACATCGGTGTGGATATTCGGCGTCACGGGCGCTGGGGCGGCTGGCGGACGCTGGAACAGGGTGCACGCGGGCTGGATTTCAACCGCTTCGGCATGGCCTTTGTCAGCCGTCGCCGCTGGCGGCCCGGGCAGAGCCTTCGCCTTACGTTGCACGGCCCGGCCATGCGGCTGCATAACGTTGAGGCGTGGGTAGTGAGCATTGAGCGCACCGGCCAGGGCTATCGTCTGGGCGTACGCTTTTACGAAAGTCTGAATGCTCTGTCGCGTGCGCCACGGGCGCCTTTCCTGCGCTATCTCAGCGGCCTGGAGGAGCAGCTGCCGCCGGCCTGAACCGGCGGCCCGCAGCTCAGCTGCGGCGGCCGGGAAGCACGTCCCGCAGCTTTTCCGCCATCGCCCGAACGGCTTTTTCGGTGCTTTCCCAGTCCATGCAGCCGTCAGTGATGGATACACCGTATTCAAGGCTGGACGGATCGTCCCCTACTTTCTGTTTGCCGAACTTCAGGTGCGACTCAACCATCATGCCCACAATAGACTGATTACCCTCGATTATCTGCTGGGCCACGTTGTCCATGACCAGCGGCTGCAGGGACGGATCCTTGTTGGAGTTGGCATGACTGGCATCGACCACGATGTTGGTGGGTACATCAGCGTTGTGTAGCTCTTCTTCCGCCAACGCGATGGAGACGGAGTCGTAGTTGGGCTTGCCACCACCGCCGCGGAGCACGACATGACCATAGTTGTTGCCGCGCGTGGTCGTGATCGCCACCTTGCCCTCCGGGTCGATTCCGAGGAAACGATGGGGGTGGGTTACGGACTGCATGGCGTTGATGGCCACATCCAGACTGCCGTCGGTGCCATTCTTGAAACCCACGGGACTGGACAAACCGGACGACATTTCCCGGTGCGTCTGGGACTCCGCCGTGCGCGCGCCGATAGCCGTCCAGGAGATGAGATCCTGCATGTACTGCGGTGTGATCGGGTCCAGCGCCTCGGTAGCCGCGGGCAGGCCCAGCTCTGCTATATCCAGAAGCAGCTTGCGGGCCATGTGCAGGCCATCCTCGATCTTGAAGCTGTCATCAATATAGGGGTCGTTGATCAGGCCCTTCCAGCCCACGGTCGTCCGGGGCTTTTCAAAATAGACGCGCTGCACCAGCACCAGGGTGTCGCTGACCTCGTCGGCCAGCTTCCTGAGCTTGTGCGCATATTCCATGGCCGCATCCACATCATGGATGGAGCAGGGGCCAATGACCATGAACAGCCGGTGATCCTGGTGGTCCAGAATGTTGCGGATGGTCTCCCGTCCGGCCCCGACCGTGGATCGGGCCGCCTCACTCAGGGGCAGTTGCTCCTTGATCGTGCCCGGCGTTGTCAGCAAATCCTGGGACTCGATGTTGAGATCGTCTATGGTGATTTCCAGCATGGGTCGCGCTTGTCCGTACTCGTTTATGTTTGAGGCTATTCAGTCTAGCCCAATCGTGTGGGTCGAGGAAACGGCTGGCGGCGCTATCAGGGCCATTGAAGGCCACTATGGCGCGCCCAGGAGCCTGGCCACATAGGGCGGAACCACTTCGCCGGCCGGTCCGTGTTGGTGTTCATCAAAGGCGCTATTCATCTCTGACGGTTCCAGATTCAGCTCCACCGTGTGCGCGCCGGCGGTGCGCGCCAGTTCCACGAAACCGGCAGCCGGGTAGACATTGCCCGAGGTGCCCACGGCGAGAAAGAGATCACAGGCAGCCAGTTCGCCCTGAATGCGGTCCATTTGTTGCGGCATTTCGCCGAACCAGACGACGTTTGGACGCAGCCGCCCCGGGGTGGCGCAAGCCGGGCACACGGACTCCGTGTCGATGGGGGCGCGCCAGTCGCTGGCGCTCGCGCAGACCTCGCACCAGGCCTGGAGCAATTCACCATGCATGTGAATCAGGTTCTGACTCCCCGCGCGCTCGTGCAGATCATCCACATTCTGGGTGATCAGCAGGATCTGCCCCGGGTATTCGTGCTCCAGCCGAGCCAGTGCCCGGTGGCCGGCATTGGGCTCGGTGCCTTCAAGCAATTGCCGGCGCCGATCATTGTAAAAGGCCTGGACCGTGTCGGGATCCCGGCGAAAGCCTTCGGGCGTGGCTACGTCCTCCAGCCGGTACTCTTCCCAGAGCCCGCCCTGGTCGCGGAAGGTGGCAATGCCGGATTCAGCCGAGATTCCTGCGCCGGTAAGTATTACAATGCGTTCGTATGTCATAAGAGCCAGGTTCAGTTTCTATGAGCGATAATGTCGTAGCAAGCCACGAAGTTGCGGAGCTCGCCGGCCGCGGCCGGGTGAATCTGCTCCATTTTCATCGGGGCATGGTTTTAATGGTCGCCGCCACAGCCGTCGGACTGTACCGAAATCCGGAAGCCGTGAACGATCCCTTCGGCAATGGCCTGATCGGCTATGAAGCCATCCCTGAAGATTTGCAGGGCGAAGCCGAGGCGCCCGACGGTCAGGTTCTGGAGCAGCAATCCGGCTATGTACGGCTGGCCTCGGGCGGTGTGATTTTTGTTCGCCCGGACGGTGTGGGACTCTACCCGGATACCAGCAGTGCACTCAACAACCGCGACATGTACTGGATCATTCCCTTCGAAGACAGCAACTGAGCAGGAAGAACCATGGTCGAGGAACAAACCCGTCTGCGCCTGCGTCAGCTAAGCGCGGAGGATTATCAACCGTTCGCCAGCCTCATGGATCTGGTGTACCCGGATATCGGCGGCGCCTGGCCGCACAAGCTGGTGCTGGAGCTGATTCGGCTCTTTTCGGAAGGGCAGATGGTGATCGAGGACAATGGCGAGCTGGTGGCGGTGGCGCTCACCATCAAGGTCAATTATGACCGTTTTTCCAACCCGCACCGCTACACGGATCTGATCACGGACAAAGAGGTTCGGGGTCACGACACGGACGGTGATGCGCTCTACGGGCTGGATGTCTTCGTCCACCCCGAATACCGCGGCTATCGTCTGGGCCGTCGTCTCTACCAGGCGCGCAAGGACCTGTGCCGCGAGCAGAACATGAAGGCTATTCTCGCCGGTGGCCGCCTGCCCGGGTATCACCAGCACAGCGAGCAGATGACGGTCACGGAGTATCTGGAGCAGGTAGAAGGGCACGCCGATTGCGGCGTCGATCACGATCACCGGGAGTCAAGCGCCTGATGTCGCGCTATCTGCCGGAAGACTCGTTGTCGCATGGCTACGCTACGCTGCTGGAGTGGGACAATATTCTGTTCGAACCCGATCAGGGTCAGCCCTATGCCCGCAAGTCCGTGGTGCGCCTGGGCGTCGTCCAGCGCCGCATGCGTGCCGCCCGTTCGGTGGAAGATTTGCTGGGCCAGGTCGAGTTTTTTGTCGACTCGCTGTCCGATTACTACTGCGACTTCGTGGTGCTGCCGGAATTCTTCAGCGCGCCCCTGATGGGGTTGAAAACCGACCTGTCCTCGGCCGAGGCGGTGCGTTTCCTGGCCGCGTTCACCGAGGAATTGCGTGCGGCTATTTCGGACATGGCGGTTAGCTACAACATCAATATTGTGGCCGGATCGATGCCGCTGGAGTCTGATGAACAACTCTACAATACGGCCTTCATGTGCCACCGCGATGGCACCGTGGAAGAACAGCGCAAGCTTCAGATTACGCCCCACGAACGTCGTGACTGGCTGATTCAGGGGGGCAACTCCGTGCGCGTTTTCGACACTGACGCCGGTCGGGTGGGAATTCTCATCTGTTATGACGTCGAGTTTCCGGAGCTGGGCCGGATTCTGGCCGATCAGGACATGGAAATTTTGTTCGTGCCCTTCTGGACGGATACCAAGAACGGCTACCTGCGTGTGCGCCACTGCGCTCAGGCGCGGGCGATTGAAAACGAATGCTATGTGGCCATTGCCGGTAGCGTCGGTAATCTGCCGCGCGTGGATAATGTGGACATACAGTACGCGCAGTCGGCGGTATTTTCACCCTCGGATTTCTATTTTCCGCACGACGCCACCATTTCCGAGGCGGTACCCAATACCGAAATGCTGCTTTTTGCGGATGTGGATCTCGACAAGGTGAAGTTGCTGCATCGGGAGGGGTCGGTGACGAATCTGCGCGATCGGCGCAACGACCTCTACCGCCTGGACTGGTCCCGGCAGGACAACGAATAGGCGAGGCGCGTCGCCGGCCGGCTCTGGTGAGCCGGCCGGGCGTTGCAGACCCTACATATTGGGGTAAGTGGGTCCGCCTCCGCCTTCCGGCACCACCCAGTTAATGTTCTGGGTGGGGTCCTTGATGTCGCAGGTCTTGCAGTGGACGCAGTTCTGCGCATTGATCTTGAATTGCTTCTCGCCCGTGTCTTCATCCTCGACCACTTCATAGACGGCCGCCGGACAGTATCGCTGCGCCGGCTCGGCATATTTCGGTAGGTTGTACTGAATGGGGATGTCCGAATCCTGCAGTTGCAGATGGCCGGGCTGATCCTCTTCGTGATTGGTGTTTGACAGAAACACCGAATCCAGCCGATTGAAGGTGAGCTTGCCGTCAGGCTTGGGGTACTCGATTTGCTTGCACTGCTCCGCCGGCTTCAGGGTTTCGTGGTCCGGGGTGCGGTCATGAAGTGTAAACGGCAGCTTGCCGTTGAAGATGTTCAGGTCCAGGAAAGCGAAAGCCGCACCCAGGAAGCTGCCCAGCTTGTGTTGCGCCGGGCCGAAGTTGCGCTGTTGAACGAGCTCTTGATAGGCCCAGCTTTGCACGAACTGGTCCTTATATTCGGTCAGCTCATCATGGGCGCGTCCGCCCTGGATCGCTTCGGCTACCACCTCGGCGGCGATCATGCCGGATTTCATGGCCGTGTGGTTACCCTTGATCTTGGCCGGGTTCAGTGTGCCTGCGTTGCAACCAACCAGGAGGCCGCCCGGCAGGGTCATGCGGGGTAACGATTGCGGGCCGCCTTTGGTAATCGCCCGCGCGCCGTAGCTCACCCGTTTAGCGCCCTCGAGGTACTGCTTGATCTGTGGGTGCGTCTTCCAGCGCTGCATTTCGTCGAAGGGCGAAAGATAGGGATTGTCATAGTTGAGGTCCGCGATCAGCCCCAGCGACACCAGGTTATCTTCCAGGTGATAGAGGAAACCGCCCCCGCCGGTGCCGGTTTCGCTCAGCGGCCAACCGGCGGTATGGATGACCAGGCCCTGCTGATGTTTTTCCGGATCGATTTCCCAGAGTTCCTTCATGCCCAGGCCATAGTGCTGGGGATCGGCTTCCGCACGGAGATTGAATTGCTGCTCCAGCTGCTTGCCCAGATGACCCCGGCAGCCTTCCGAGAAGACAGTGTATTTGGCGTGCAGTTCCATGCCGGGCATGTAGCCGTCCTTGGCTTCGCCGTTGTGATCAACGCCGAAGTCGCCTGTGGCAATGCCCTTGACCGAGCCGTCGTCGTGATAAAGCACTTCGGAAGCGGGAAAACCGGGGAAGATCTCAATGCCCAGTGCTTCAGCCTGCTCACTCAGCCAGCGGCAGAGATTGCCCAGCGAGATGATGTAGTTACCGTCATTGTGCATGGTCTTGGGGGCAAGCGGCCCGGGCACCTGAGCACCTTTTTCGCCGCTGGTAAAGTAGAAAATGTCATCCTCTTGCACTTCGGTGTTCAGCGGCGCCCCCAGTTCCTTCCAGTTGGGAAAAAGTTCATTCAATGCGCGCGGCTCGAAGACCGCGCCGGAGAGGATATGGGCCCCGACATCGGCGCCTTTTTCCACGACCACCACGCTCAGTTCCTGCCCGTTGTCCCGGGCAAGTTGGCCCAGACGGCAAGCGGTGGCCAGACCTGACGGTCCCGCGCCGACGATGACTACATCGACTTCCATCGATTCGCGTTCCACAGGCTTGTCTCCTCCATCGGTGATTGGGTAACCGCCGCAACGGTGCGCTCAACGTTCAGCGGTATTCCGGGCCTGACCGACGTGCGCGTGAAAACACAGCCGCGCACCCGTACTTGCTCCGCAGTATATCGGGCCAGCGCGAGCGACTCTACAGGCCGCGCGGTGCGCGTTGGACAATTGTTGCAATTCGGGGCGACAGAACTACCTGATTTCAAAGGAAAAGAAGGCGTCTATCCGGGCCTGTTTTCCGGTCTATTTGCAGCAAAATCATCCAGTTATGAATTTCCGGCCTATTGACCCGTACACTGCGCGCGTTCAAGATATTGGCTCTTGTGCAGGGGGGTGGCCCGGATAATCGCCAGTCTCGTCCTGTTCTACAAATTATCCAATGGAAATCGTTCCGAGGATCCTATGAAGGTTCTTGTACCTGTCAAGCGAGTCATTGATTACAACGTCAAAGTGCGCGTGAAAGCGGACAACTCGGGCGTTGACCTCGCCAATGTGAAAATGGCCATGAACCCCTTCTGTGAAATCGCGGTGGAAGAGGCGGTGCGTCTGAAAGAAGAAGGCGTGGCGTCCGAAATTGTTGCCGTCACCGTGGGCGAGAAGGCGGCTCAGGAACAGTTGCGCACGGCCATGGCGCTGGGTGCCGACCGCTCGGTACTGGTGGAAACCGACCAGGAAGCACAGTCGCCGGAAGTAGCCAAGGCGCTCAAGTCGGTGGTCGACCGTGAAGAGCCCGGCCTGATCATTACGGGCAAGCAGGCCATTGACGACGACAACAACCAGACCGGTCAGATGCTGGCCGCACTGGCGGGCATGCCCCAGGGCACTTTCGCGTCCGAGGTCAATATCGAAGAGGGGACCGTCAAGGTCACTCGTGAAATTGACGGCGGCTTGCAGACCATCGAACTGAATCTGCCGGCGGTGGTCACGACGGACCTGCGCCTCAACGAGCCGCGTTACGCTTCGCTGCCGAACATCATGAAGGCGAAGAAGAAACAGCTCGACACGCTGACGCCGGACGAACTGGGTGTGGACTTGACGCCGCGCGTTGAGACCTTGCGCGTGGAACCGCCCCCGGAGCGTGAAGCGGGCATTACCGTGGAGTCTGTTGAAGAGCTCGTGGACAAACTCAAAAATGAAGCGAAGGTGCTCTGATGAGTATTCTGGTTTATGCCGAACACAATAACACTGCGCTCGATAATGTGACGCTGAGCGCGTTGGCTGCCGCCAAACAGATTGGCGGTGATATCGATATGCTGGTAGCGGGTAAGGACTGTGGCGCCGTTGCTGAGAAAGCCGCGAAGGCCGAAGGCGTGCGCAAGGTGTTGCTGGCGGATCACGACGCCTACGCCCATCAGCTGGGTGAAAATGTGGGTGATCTGGTAACCGAACTGGCCGGCGAGTACAGCCATTTGCTGGCGGCGGCCACCAGTGTGGGCAAGAACTTTATGCCGCGCGTGGCAGCGAAGCTGGATGTTGCCCAGATTTCGGACATTCTGGGCGTCGACTCGGCGGACACTTTCCGTCGGCCGATCTATGCCGGCAACGCGATCGCCACCGTGCAGGCCAGTGATGCCACCAAGGTCATCACGGTGCGTGGCACTTCCTTCGACCCGGCATCGGGCGAGGGCGGATCTGCCAGCGTTGAGACCGTCGATATCGTTCGGGATGCGGGCGTTTCCGGCTTCGTGAGTGAGGAGCTGGCCGAGTCGGATCGTCCCGATCTGGGTGCTGCGGGTATTGTCATTTCCGGCGGCCGGGCATTGGGCAACGGCGAGAATTTCGAGATTCTCTACCGCGTGGCTGACAAACTGGGCGCAGCCGTCGGTGCTTCCCGCGCGGCCGTAGACGCCGGTTTTGTGCCTAACGACATGCAGGTCGGCCAGACCGGCAAGATTGTCGCGCCTGAGCTCTATGTCGCCGTGGGTATCTCCGGCGCCATCCAGCACCTGGCGGGCATGAAGGAGTCCAAGGTGATCGTCGCCATCAACAAGGATGAGGAAGCGCCCATCTTCCAGGTGGCTGATTACGGTCTTGTGGCTGACCTTTTCGAGGCTGTGCCCGAGCTGGAACAACACGTCTAGGGTATGCGCCCCGAACCGCAAAAGTCCGGCCCCGAGTCGGTTTTTTGTTCCCGGGTGGGAACGCGTTCGGAATCGGGGCGTCGAAGCGATGGTGGGCAGGGCGAGCTGAACACGTTAGCCTGCCGAATTTACGACTTATTCTAAGCGGAGTGAGCATATGAAAACAGCAACATTTCTGGCGACCGCCCTGGCAGCCCTGACGCTGGGTAGCCCGGCGGTGGCGCAACAAATGCCGGCACCAGGTGGCGGTGGTGGCCAGGGTCAGACTGATCGGGTGAAGCAGCTGGACAAGTTCCTGGATCTCAGTGACGACCAGAAGGAAAAATTGCGCGATCTCTTTGGTCAGATGGATGAAAAGGTCGAATCCCGCAAGCAGGAAGCCCAGAAGATGCAAAAGCAAATGGGCGAGCATGTGGGGCCGGATTATGACGAGAAAGCGATCCGTGAGGATGCGAAAAAACTTGGTAATCTGACCGCCGATCTGACGGCGCAAAGCGTGATCCTGCAGTCCAAGGTGGAATCCGTTTTCACGGAAGAGCAGCGCAAAAAGCTCGAGCAGAAGATGAAGGAACAGCAGAAGAAGATGCGTCAGATGCGTCAAAAGATGCGTCAGCGCCGCAGTAAGGGTGGCGGTGGTGGTGGCGGGAAGCCGCCCATGAAGAGCTCGCCCTGAATTCTTCCAGCGATTGGCAAAGACCGGCCCGTCCCGGGTTGCCGGGACGGGCGGCTTGCCTCAGAGGGCGAAAACGCGGCTGAGCTGGTCCGCAAGGGGCCGGAGTGCATTTAGCCCGCGCGGTGCCCGAGGGCTCAGCGGCAACCGGGCCTGATCCAAATCCGCGAAATCCCGGTCAATGGCCGCGATATATTCGCCTTCCTGTTGCCGGCGTTGCCGGTTGAAATCCCCGTCTGCCGTGTCCGGCAGAATCCGGTTGATAATCAGCCCAGCCACGGGTATGCCGTGTTCGGTGAGCGTCTGTCTTGCCCGCCGAGTCTCGGCGACAGCCAGCGCGTCCGGATTCAGCACCAAGTAAAAGGCGGTGGTCGTCGGTTCCAGGATGCGCTCGCGCAGGGCGCGCAGGCGCTCGCGCCGGCGCTCCAGCGCGGCTCGCGCAGGATCCGCCTGATTGGCGAAATCGCCGGTGTCATCATCCAGCTCCGACCACA
>CAYPKI010000018.1:9943-15660 GCA_964411265.1 uncultured Alcanivorax sp.
GTTCGGGAGGCGCTGATGCAGCCGCTGTTCCAGCAGGGCCCGGGCCCGATCGCGTTGCGACAGCATGCCCTCAATCCAGGCGCCCATGATCTCCGGCAGAGTCAGGAGATGCAGGGTGTGGCCGGTGGGTGCGGTATCGAAGACCAGAATGTCGTAGGTCGGCCCCTGATCCAGAATCAGCCCTGTCATCGCCTCAAAGAGCGCTGATTCCCGTGCTCCCGGGGCCTCCATAGCCAGATCCGCCTGCCGTTCAGCCTCGCCCAGCAGTTCAGGCGCGGCAATCCGGCGCAGATTGTCCTTCACCTCGTCCAGATAGTTTTGCGCGGCCTCGTCCGGGTCGAGCTCGATGGCATCCAGCTCCGGGGCGACCCGGGTCGATTCGGCGCCCACCGGCTGATCCAGCAGATCCGAAACAGAATGGGCCGGATCCACGGATACCAGGAGGGTGCGGTAGCCTGCCTCGGCCAGCGCCAGCGCCCGCGCACCGGCACAAGTGGTCTTGCCTACGCCCCCCTTGCCGCCGAAGAACACCAGCTGTGGAGCAGAGCCCGGGCGTTGTCTCGCCTGAGCCTTTGCGGGCCGACGCCGTTGGAACCAGCGCTTCAGCAGCACCGGAAACCTTCCAGCGGTGAGCGCTCCAGCCCCATGCGCTGGTGCCAGTGGTGGTAGTCCTCCAGCAGAAAGGGCAGAAGCTCAAGCGTATAGAAAGACGCCGGATTGGGCAGGCCCAGCGCTTCGGACAGAGCGAGGAGTCGCAGCAGATCGTCCTCGCGTCGCGCCCGACGAGCCTGCAGGCGCCGTTGAGGCCCATGGTAGGCTTCTTCATAGAGGTGTAGCAGCCGGCGCAGCGGACCGGGCCCGCCGGATGCCGACTCAGCTTTCGTCCGCATGGCTTTGCCTCCATTCGCGATGGGCCGCGGCAACGCCCTCCAGAATCAACCAGATCGCAAAGACCAGAATAATACCGCCGATAACCAGCAAATGCCATTCGCCCTTATCTACGAAGGTGGCGATGTTCAGCGCCATGGCCCAGGTGGTCATGATCGCGATAAACACGAACGGAATCAGGGTGTAGATGAAGCCGCGCTTCAGGCGCGACAGGATGAGAGTCACGACCAGCAGCGACAGCGCCGCGGTAAGCTGGTTCGTCGTGCCGAATAGCGGCCAGAGTACCATGCCGCCAGCGCCGGGATTGTCCGGGTCGCCCGCGAACGCCAGGGCCACACAGGCTACGAAGACAAAGGCCGTGGCGATGTTGCGGTTGCCCAGCACCGGCATGCGGTACTGGGTACCGATTTCCGCCAGGATGAAGCGCTGCAGGCGCATGGAGGTGTCCAGGGTGGTGGCGGCAAAGGCCACCACCAGCACCGAGATGAAGGTGGTACCCAGTACTGCCGGAATGCCCAGATACTCCAGCATGCTGCCCGCGCCGGATACGAAATGGGCAATGCCGGAGTCCGAGGCGGACTGCCAGCTGGCATAGGCCTCGTTCCAATCACCGGCCGTGGCGAAGCCTGCTGTGGTGGCCAGAATGGCCGCGACGGCCAGAAGGCCTTCACCCGTGGAGCCCAGATAGCCCACGAAACGAGCATCCGTTTCGCGGTCCAGCTGCTTGGACGTGGTGCCCGACGACACCAGGCCATGAAAGCCCGAAATAGCCCCGCAGGCGATGGTGACGAAGAGCAGCGGCAACAGGGAGGGCGCGTCGTCGGGCACCTGTTGATTGAACATGGGCGCTACCAGGTCGGGCGCACCCACGAAAACGCCCAGGTAGATAAGCGTGAGCACCAAAAAGAGCAGGTGGGCATTAATGAAATCCCGGGGCTGAAGCAGGAGCCATACTGGCAGGCGTGAGGCCAGCGCACCATAGCCCAGCATGATGATGACCCACCAAGCACTGGATGGCAGCCCCAGGATCTGCTCCGGCAGGGCCAGCGGCATCATCGCCCCCACGCCCACAAAGCCGAGCAGCAGTAACAAGGCCACCAGGGCCGGCACGCCGATGCGTACGGATCGCCGGTACACCAGCCAGCCTATGCCCATGGCCACAGGGATCTGAAGCCAGTAGGCGGCGACACTCTCGGGGAAGGACGAAAACAGCTGAGCAATGGCGATGGCGAAGACCGCGTTCACCAGCAACAGCAGGAAGAAAATGATGAGCAAAAACAGACTGCGCGCGCGCGGGCCGATAACAGCGCGGGTGAGCGAGCCCATGGATTCGCCCTTGTGACGCACCGACACCCAGAGGGTGGAAAAGTCATGAATGCCGGCGAAAAAGACGGTGCCCAGTATCACCCAGAGAAAGGCCGGCCCCCATCCCCAGATCACCGCAATAGCGGGGCCGATAATGGGCGCGGCGCCCGCCACGGAGGTGAAATGGTGGCCCCAGAGCACGAACTTGTTCGTGGGCATGTAGTCGATGTTGTCGCGCAACTCATGGGCCGGGGTCTGGAAATCCGGGTCCAGTTGAAAAATGACCCTGGCCAAAAAAGCGGAATAGAGGCGATACCCCAGAAAGAAGACCAAAAAGGCGGTTAACGCCAGCATTATGGATCCCATGGGCTAAGCGATCTCCGTGGTCGTGGAATTCGGGCTCCGTTGCACCGGAAGGAACTGTAAACGAGCGGCATCGGGGCTGGCAATTCGGTCGGGTGGCGCCGGAGTGTCATCAGGAATCAAGAGCCGTTGTTTTGGTAAACACCTTGTTTTGCCTCGACTTGTGGGGTAACTTCAAGGGCTGATTGAAAGATATATGTGCTTGCGGAGGCCTCATGAGTGAGTCCGACAAGGCCGCCCAGGGGGTAGCCCGTCTGGGTCGGCGTCCCTTCCTGAAATCCCTGCTCTGGGGCGGCGCCGCTGTGGCGGCCGTGGCCGGCGGGTCCTTTGCCTGGCTGCGGCGCTCCACTGTCGATGACGAGCCTGTGCCTGGGTGGGTGCGCCATCTTCATGCCAACGAATATCATCTGATGCGGCGGCTGATTCCGGCCCTTTTGCCTGTTGCGGGGACGAATCTGACACCGCCCGAGCAGGTGCCGGTGCTGCGCAACATTGATGCCATGATGGGACAGCTAAGGCCGACGGTCCGCCAGGATCTGGCCAAGGGCCTGGTGCTCATGGATAACGCCGCCGTTGTCTCCGGGTGGCACGGCCAGCGGCTGGTGGATCTGGAACCCGAGAGCGCGCGTGCCTATTTCGACGCCTGGACCCGGGGGAATAGCATTCAGCGTGCTGTGCAGGGCGCGGTAAAACAGTTCGTCTATACCAGCTACTGGCGTGAACCGGCCACCTGGCCGCCGGTAAAATTTGATGGTCCCGTTACCGAAGAGTGGGGGCTGGAGTATCTTGGCAATGCGCCTCTGCCGGAAGCGGATCAGGAGGAGTCAGCATGAGCGTGTCGGTACGAAAAAGTGGTCTGGCGGCGACGACCGCCGCCGATGTGCAACAAGAGCGTCTGGACCTCAAGGCCGATGTGGTCATTGTCGGTTCCGGCGCCGGGGGCGCAGTCAACGCCTACGAGCTGGCGCGCAAGGGGTTGGACGTAGTGCTGCTCGAGGCCGGTCCCTATGTCCCGTCGAAGGATTTTACCGAGAAGTTCAACGACATGCTGGAAACCCTGTATCAGGATCACGGGGGTCAGACCAATGCGGATGGCGACCTGCTGTTGCTGCAAGGGCGCTGTATGGGCGGCTCTACTGTCGTCAATGGCTGTGTCTGTTTCCGTACGCCGGACTTTATTCTGGAAAAATGGCGTACGCAGTATGGCCTGCCGGAGCTGACGGAGGAAGCGCTGCGCCCGTATTTCGAACGCGTCGAGCAGAACCTGGCTATCCACGAAAACGAGGAATGGGAAATCGCCCGACATAGCCAGTTGCTGCGGGAGGGCGCGCAGAACCTGGATTGGTCGGTGCGCCCGTTCAAGCGCAATATTGACCAGTGCGCGCTGACCGGCCATTGCTTGTCCGGGTGCAAGAGCGAACGCAAGCAGTCCATGCTGGTCACTTATCTACCCTGGGCCGAGGCGCACGGCGCTCGCATTTACGCCGATACCGAAGTCACCCGGGTGCACGCGGACAACGGCCGGGCCACAGGGGTGGACGCACAAATCGTCGATTCCGAGCGCGGCAAGGTAGCTGATCTCAGTGTTACCGCCGATCGAGTGATTCTGGCCGCCGGGGCCGTGCAGACGCCGCTGCTGCTGCAAAAGAGCGGGCTGGCCAACAGCTCCGGGCAGGTAGGCCGAAACTTTGCCTGTCATCCCTCCATGTTCGTGCTGGCGCGCTTCCCGGAACCCGTCGACCCGTGGCGCGGGGCCCTCCTGGGCACCTATGTGGACGAATTCATGGACCCGGAAAAAGGCGGCTTTATTCTGGAAGGCGGCGGTCTGGGGGCTTCCGAGATGGCTCTGCTCAACGAGCCCGGAACGGGCCAGCCCTTCATGCACTACATGGAGGATATGAGGTACTACAGCGGTATTGTCACCCTGATCCATGATCACGGCGTGGGCGAGATCAGCTGGCAGGAGGAGTCCAAACAGGTGGATTACCGGATTGCGGAAGCGGATTTCCCCACCATGCAGCAGTCCATCAAGGCCTCGGCGCGGCTGCATTTCGCGTCGGGCGCAGAGAAAGTCTATGTTCCCAGTTATCAGCCGCTGGAGATCAACTCGGTCGACGAAATTGATCCCGTGGTGGACAGCCTCGTCAATGAGCCCAATGGGCTGCGCATGGTGTCCTATCATCCCCAGGGTAGTTGTCGCATGGGGCCGGATCCGGCCTCCTCGGTGGTAAATAGCCGGGGCGAGACCCACGACGTGGCCGGGCTCTATGTGGCCGACGCCAGTCTCTTCCCGACGTCTACCATTGTGAATCCGCAGGTGACCGTCTATGCCCTGGCCAACTGGATAGCGGATGGCATGCTTGCCAATATGAATAAAGCCGCATAGGGAGGGCCCGGGGCGGGCTTTTGCCCCGGCGGTTGTTTGTATAAACTTGGAAATATAAGAGAAACGCCGTGCTGGATGCGGCTTCACAACAAAAAACGCCCGGCCGCCATGGCCAGCGGGAGTAGGGCATGAGTCAGCAGAATTTCTCCGATCGCCATCCGTCCTTCATGGCGGGGCTTGAGCCCCTGTCGCGCCGCGGGTTTTTGCGCGCCGGCGTACTTACGGGCGCAGCCCTGAGCGCCGGCTGTGCGCGTATGCTGGGTCGCAAAGAGGCTCCGGAAGCGCTGGAATACGAGCACCTTGAACCCGACGAGGTTCGCACCCTGCTGCGGCTCACCGAGGTGCTCGTGCCGGTGTCCGAGGGCTTGCCGTCCAGCATTGATGAGGTCCCGACCGTGGCCAACGTCGACGCCATGGCCGGCAAGATGCCGCCTCAGACCCGTGAGCTCTTTAGTATGGCGCTATGGGTTTTTGAACGCCGGCCCATGATGAGTTTCAGCTTCACCCGTTTCACCAATCTCGACGACAGTGATGCGCTGGACTATATCCAGTCCATGCAGCAGTCGAGTTTTTTCGAGCGTGGTCTGATGACCACGCTCAAGACCGTGGTCACCCTGAACTACTGGCGGGACGAGCGTACCTGGCCGGCGCTGGATTACTGGGGGCCGGTCACGGAGAAGTGGGGCGTTACCCGTCTCGGCAACGCACCCTTGCCACGTGCGTAAGCGAGGTAAAACCGAATGAGAAACGTTGATGTGCCCCGTCATCGTGTCCA
>CAYPKI010000018.1:15674-16269 GCA_964411265.1 uncultured Alcanivorax sp.
GCGGATCCGTCCCTGGGCGAAAATTTCCGGTTACGCGCTGATGCCGTCATTGTTGGCTCCGGCGGCGGTGGCTCCATGGCTGCCTATGAGCTCGCCAAGGCGGGCCTGGACGTGCTGGTCCTCGAAAGCGGACGCTATTATCCGAGTTCCAAGTTCACTGAGCACCTGGGTGATTCCATGCAACTGATCTGGCGCGACCAGGCAGGGCAGGTGAATACCACCGCTGATGTCGTGTTCGCGGAAGGCAGCTGCATTGGAGGTTCTACCGTGATCGGTGGCTGTGTCATGCAGCGCCCGCCGGACTGGGTTTTCCAGCGCTGGGTGGATAATCACGGTCTGGACGGGCTGGCGCCCGACAAGCTCGCCTCCTATTTTGATCAGGTCGGCGAGGAGCAACAGGTTCACGTTAACGAGTCCCACGAGATCAATGCCTGTGCCCACAAGGTGATTCAGGGCTGTGAGCGCATGGGCTTTGACTGGCGACCGGTGACCCGCAACGTTAAGCGCTGCGCCCTGACGGGGCACTGCCTGGCCGGTTGTCCCTCGGACCGCAAGATGTCCGCCCTGGTTGCCTATCTTCCCTGGGCCTCGGCCT
>CAYPKI010000018.1:16371-20758 GCA_964411265.1 uncultured Alcanivorax sp.
TACAGGCGTGGACGCGGTGGTCATGGATCCGGACAGTGGCAGTGAAGTGGCCCGCATGGCGGTGGATGCCCAGGTGGTGGTGGTTGCCGGCGGTGCTATCCAGACGCCCATGCTTTTGCAGCGCAGCCAGATCCCCGACCCCAGCGGCCAGCTGGGCAAGAATTTGGCGGTCCAGCCCTTTACCCAGGCGCTGGCGGAATTCCCCGAGGACTTGCACGCCTTCCGGGGCGCACTGGTCGGTGTCCAGGTGGATGAGTTCTTCGACACCGACGGCTATTACTTCTACTCGGGGCTGGCTGAACCCGAGCAGATGCTGGCGCAGGGGTACCTTGGTGCCGGCCAGGATCATATTGATTTCATGAAGAAATACAAGCGCATGGCCGCGCTGAACGCCTTTTCCATTGATGAGGGTAATGGCGAGGTGCAGTGGGAAGGCGATGACGTGAACGGCAGCAAGAAAATCAAGTGGAATCCCAGCCAATCGGAATTCGAGGATGTAAAACGCACAGCTGCGCTCGCTGCGCGCATTTTCTTCTCTGCCGGTGCGAGCCGGGTCTATCTGCCCAGCTATCAGCACCTGTCGGTGGATTCGGTCTTCGATCTGGATCAGACGCTGGATCAGATCGACTACGGGCTCAATGGAATGTATACCTTCCGCATGAATTCCTTCAGTGCTCAAGGCACGTGTCGGATGGGGCTGGACAAGTATGCTTCGGTGGTCGATCCCGATGGCGAATGCCACGAAACCAAGGGGCTCTTCGTGGCTGACGGCAGCCTTTTCCCCGAGCCCATGCCGGCGGCACCGCAATGGACGGTGCAGGTGGTAGCCAAGCACGTCGCCAACCGCATTATCGATCGCCAAGAGGGGCTATTTATTTCCTGAGTCCCGACTTTACTGGGCGGTCTGAAAAATGATCCGGGGTTGGGAGAGAATGTGATCGGCATAACGGCCCGCATCCATGCCCTCGCTATCACCGCTGTAATACAGCCGCGTAAGGAAATAAAACTGTTCGCCCATGGGAAGCTCATTCATGGTGAACCCCACATTCGGCAGTTGGCCCGGAAACCGTTCCGGCTCATTGGTCTTCTCCTCGCTGTCTTGATACAGCAGGTGGGCTGGCACGGATGCCCCATCCCTGAAAACCAGCTGTGTTAGCACGTCAAAACCCCGCCCGCTGCTGAACCAGACCCAGTTGTCTTTCTCCAGCGCGGCGCCACGCATTTGTTCTTCCTGATTGGATATGCGCCCGTCCACTGTGGCTCGAAGGTCGCCTGTCCAACTGGTCTTGAGTTCGCCACCCAGTAGCTTGTTGCCGTCCAGCGATATGGACAGGGACGGATTGTCAATAACCGTGCTGGCTACGCCCGGCAATTTAAACCGGCTGTGAATATTAGTCTGGGTGGGCATGATCAGGAAATAGTTATTGATTTTGAGAACGGGTACGCCGGCGGTCTTGACCCTCGTTGTGGCGTGAATACCCCAGGCCAGTGGCCCGCGCACGATACTTTCAATATTCGGATCCAGGTTCCGGTTGGTAAGGGTCAACCGGTTGCCCTCGGTAAAAAGCCCGGCACTCATGCGGATCTTGAGGGAATCGAGAATACTGCGGCGCTCACCGGAGGGATGCTCATAGCCTCGGTAGTGGAAATCCCGCCAGACCAGCATGTTGTCCGGCGCCATCTTGAGCGAATAATCGGTAGACTTGATCTCCATTTTGTCCGGATCGAATTTTACATAACGTTCAGTGGCCTGGCGGTAGGCATTCTTGATTACATAGAAAACGAGGGTCTCGTCAGGATAATCCACCACCAGTTCGCCGACCAGCGCGCCCATACTGGGGGGTTCATCCAGTGGTGCCCCGCCATCTTCCCGGCGCAGGAGCAACCGATCCGAACTACGAATCTGGCCGTCATGGGGTCGGCGTTCCGTTTGCGAGTCCGTGGTGAAAACCGGGTAGTCGTTTTTGCTGAAACGCATCCATTGATGCGGCACCGGTTCAAGGTCACCGTCCTGAACCGCGAAGAAGCCATAGGGGCCGCTGCGTTCGCCCACCAGATCGGCCAGCTTGTCGGCGGGAATCTGAAGGATTTGTCCCCGTGCCGCTTCGGCCAGGACCAGGCTCGCGCAGAGCATTAATGCATATGCAAATTTATGCATTTTAACAAGCTCTTTTAGCGTGAGAATAAAGAGTTGGCCATGAGTTACTACTATCTTCCGGTTTCAGCCGACCGCGTCAATCATTAATTGTCACCCTTTGTAAGAGCTTCCTGGCCAGCACTGGGTAAAGGCCCCGTTACTGCCGCAGCTCCTCCCGATCGGCGAACCACTCCAGAGCGTCCGGGTTGGCCAGGGCGTTGCGGTTGTTCACGGTTTCGCCGTGGATGACCTGGCGTACCGCCAGCTCGACGAGTTTACCACTGATGGTGCGTGGAATTTCCGGGACTTCGAGAATGCGCGCCGGAACATGGCGGGGGCTCGCGCCTTCACGGATGGCGGTACGGATGCGTTCGCGCAAGGCGTCATCCAGGTGCACGCCGGCCTGCGGCACAACAAAGAGCACCACGCGCACATCGCCGCGCCATTGCTGGCCCACAACAATGCTTTCCCGGATTTCCGGCAGCGTCTCTACCTGACGATAGATCTCCGCCGTGCCGATCCGCACGCCCCCGGGGTTGAGCACTGCATCGGAACGGCCGTGAATCACGAGACCGCGATGATCACCATGGGGCACGATTTCCGCATAGTCGCCATGGGCCCAGACATTGTTGAAGGTCGAGAAGTAGGCACGGTGAAAACGCTCATTCCCCGGATCGTTCCAGAAATACACCGGAGCGCTGGGAAAGGGCCGGCGGCAGATCAGCTCGCCTTTTTCGCGCTCCACGCTTTCGCCGTCTTCGTTGAACACGGCTACGTCCATGCCCAGGCCCAGACACTGCAGCTCACCCCGGTAGACCGGTAACAAGGGGTTGCCCAGAGCGAAACAGGAAACGATATCCGTGCCGCCGGAAATGGAACTGACCAGCAGATCCGGTTTGATCCGCTCATAGATGTAGTCATAGCTCTCGTGAAGCAGGGGCGAACCGGTGGAGAGCAGGGTGCGCAGGCTGCCCAGATCATGGCTTTTTACAGGTTGTGCGCCGTTTTTCTCCAGCGCTTGAATGAATTTCGCCGAGGTACCGAAATGGGTGATGCCTTCGGCATCGACCAGATCCAGCAGGCGCGTAATGGCCGGATACGCCGGATTGCCGTCATAGAGCACCAGGGTGGCGCCGGTCTGCAGGCCGGAGACCAGCCAGTTCCACATCATCCAGCCGCAGGTGGTGAAATAGAAGAAGCAGTCATCGCTGTGGAGGTCCGTGTGCAGCTGCAGCTCCTTGGCGTGCTGCAACAGGGTGCCGCCGGCACCGTGAACGATGCATTTGGGCCGACCCGTGGTGCCCGAGGAATAGAGAATGTAGAGCGGATGATCGAAGGGCAGCCGCGCCATCTCCGGCGGTTGTCCCGCGCCGTCGAGCCACTGGCGCCAGTCCAGCGCGCCCGGCAGCTCCGGCTCGCCCGCCGGAATCTGCACCATGAGCTCCGGTTGCAGTTCCGCGCGTACTGCCTCGACCCGTTCGGCCATGCGGATCCATTGGCCGTTGTAGTGATAGCCGCTGCACACGAACAGCACCCGGGGTTCGATCTGCCCGAAGCGGTCCAGCACGCCCTGCACGCCGAAATCCGGCGAACAGGACGACCAGACGGCACCGATCCAGGCCGCGCCCAGCGCGGCCACCAGGGTCTCGATACGGTTGGGCAGATAACCGGCGACCCGGTCGCCGGGCCGGATGCCCGCGTCGTGCAACTGGGCCGCCACCTGGCCGGCGGCGGCATGAAGACCATGCCAGCTCAGGCTCTGGCGGTCGCCGTTCTCCTGGACCGCCACCACGGCTGTGCCCGAATCACGACGCTGGAGCAGGTTCTCCGCGAAATTCAGCCGCAGCTCGGGAAACCAGGTGGTGTCCTCGAAGCGTTCCGCCGGTATCCGGACCGGTTCCGGCTCGCCTTCGTAAACAAGGCCGCAAAAATCAAGCACCAGGCGCCAGAAGCGCTCTGGATTGTCCACCGACCACTGATGAAGATCCGCGTAGCGCTTCAGATCGGCTCCGCTGATCCGTTCCGCTTCCGCGCGCAATGCACTCATGTGGGCGTGGGCGATCCGGTTTTCGTCCGGACTCCAGAGCAGGTCGGTCATTGCGCCTCCGCTTCAAATTCCAGCAGTAAATCGCCTTCGCGAACGCTGTCCCCCTGACCGAAGGGCAGGGCCGTCACCGTGCCCGGACCGGGCGCGTGCAGGGTGTTTTCCATCTTCATGGCTTCCAGCGTAATCACGGCCTGACCGCTGTC
>CAYPKI010000019.1:0-9593 GCA_964411265.1 uncultured Alcanivorax sp.
GCATCTCCGCGATCCGACCCTCGTGCAGCGCTATGGCCCCCATCAGCTGCACATCGAACGGGCGCAAGCCCTTGACCCGATCGGCTGCCTCCCGAGCCACGGCGAACGCCTCCGGCAGGATCTGGTCGAGCGTACCACCCTGTTCGAGGACCTGGCGGAATTCATCGGTTTTCGCCCGAAGCGCCGCGTCATCGAGCTGCCCTACCGCCTCACCGTGGTTATTGATGGTGTCCACCAACTGTCGTAGCCGCTTGAGTTCGCGATCGTTCTTGGTGCCGAGGACTTTCTTGACAACACTTGCCAGCATGAAACGCGATTTCCGTCTGTTGAGTGGCCGAGGGCCGAAATGGCGCTATTCTACCCGTTCGGGGCGCGGGGATTAAGGGCGGGGTTTCAGCGCTTGCGGTAAATATAGGGCTGCGGGTCGACGGGTTCGCCGTCCTTGCGCACTTCGTAATGGACATGGGGTCCCGTGGATCGTCCGCTGTCGCCCATGCGCGCAATTACCTGGCCCGGTTTGACGATATCACCGGGCTCGGCTGTGATCTCCCGGGCGTGGCCGTAACGAGTGGTGAAGCCATCGCCATGGTTGATCTCCACCATCTTGCCATAGCCGTAGCGCTCGTCAGCGTAGGTAACCACGCCGGAAGCGGTGGCGACCACGTCCGAGCCCTCCTTGCCGGCAAAGTCCATACCCTCATGCATGGCCAGCTTGCCGCTAAACGGATCCGTTCGGTAGCCATAGCGCGACGACATCCAGCCGTCCGTAATGGGCCGCCCCGAAAGCGAACTCTTCTGCTCCAGGCGGCGGTCTTTCATGAGGCCGTCCAGTATCTCCATCTGTTGTTCGCGCCGGGTGAGCGTCCGCGACAGCTGATCCAGGGTATCCACGAAAGCCGGCGGCTTATAATCACTCGACGCGGCATCCGGGGCCTGAGGACCGCCCATTGCAGACGGCGCCTGAAAGTCGAACTCGTCGCTGCTAATGTCCGCCACGTCCACCAGCCGCTCACCCAGGGCGTCCAGCCGCACCAACCGCGCCTGCATTTGCGCAAGCTTGCGGGTCTGGGCCTTGAGCTGTTCCTCGGAACGCTCACGCAGATCCTGTAGCTCCGCTTGCTGCTCCTGGATCCGACTCTGCCAGCGTTCAGCCGCATCGCGGGTAATCACGGGCTCATCCAGGTAGTGAACGCCATAGTAAGCGCTTACTCCGACCATGGCTGGCAGGACAAGGAGACCCAGCGCTAGCATCCAGGGCAAGCCTCGAGGCAGTCGCAGGTGCCGCGACTGGTCGCGATGCGGATGAAGCAGTATGATATGCATGGTGGTTATCGCTCTCGTGCCCCGTGTGCGCCCGCAACAACCGGGACTTGGCGCGCATTGGTCGAATTGTTATCGGAATTAAAGCTTATATTACGAAAATCGCATGAACAAGGCAATTGGTCCCCAGGTCGTGCACGAACTGCTGAACGCGGACAGCTCGCTGAGCCGTCTGCGACGGGCGGCCGTGCGCCACGAAGCCAGTGCCGAGCTCAAGGCGCTACTGCCGCCGGCCATCGCCGAGCGCCTGACCCTGGTACGCGGCGATGAACGGCTGGAAGTGCTTGCGGAAAACAATGCGGTAGCCCAACTGGCACGCTTTCATGCCCCCACCCTCGAAAAGCACAGCGGCCTGCAGGCCCACGTGCGGGTTTGCCCGCAGCGCCACGCCGAGCCCGAGCGCAGCCAAACGGCGCCCACTCTGCCCGCCGAAGGCGCCGCGAGCCTGCGCCACGCGGCGGACTCTGTCGACGACACCGAACTCGCCGCCGCTCTGAATCGCCTGGCTGATCGGGCGGAAGACTAGCGCCCTTTCTTGTTTCAGCTTTTAGCTTTCTACGTTTAACTGACATAAAAAAGCCCCCGGAACCGGGGGCTCTGGAACGCGTTGATTAAAACCGGAAGGTTTTATTCGCCTTCCGCGGCAAGAATCGGGCTCATGTAGGAAATGGGCGCGGCGTCGGCATTGTCGAAGGTGACCACTTCCCAGGCATCTTCCTGATCCAGCAGCTGGCGCAGGAGTTGATTGTTCAAGGCGTGGCCCGATTTGTGACCGGCAAATTCTCCAATGAGGCTATACCCCAGCATATAGAGATCGCCGATGGCGTCCAGCATTTTGTGCTTGACGAACTCGTCCTCATAACGCAAGCCGTCCTCGTTAAGGATGCGGAAATCATCCACCACTACGGCATTGTCGACGCTGCCGCCCAGGGCCAGGTTCTGCGAGCGCAGAAATTCAATATCCCGCGTGAAGCCAAAGGTGCGGGCCCGGGCGACTTCCTTGACAAAGGAGGTCGAGGAGAAGTCGATGCAGGCCACCTGTGTGCGGTCGGTGAAGACCGGGTGGTCGAACTCGATCGAGAAGCCCACCTTGAAGCCGTCAAAGGGACGAAAGAGCGCGCTCTTGTCCTCTTCACTGTCTTCCACCAGCACTTCCTTGCGGATGCGAATGAACTTCTTGGCCGCGTCCTGTTCCTGAATGCCGGCAGACTGCAACAGAAACACGAAGGGCCCCGCAGAGCCGTCCATGATGGGAACTTCGGGCGCCGATACCTCGACAAAGGCATTGTCGATACCCAGTCCCGCCATGGCCGAGAGCAGGTGCTCCACGGTCCCTACCTTGACGCCATCCCTGACCAGTGTGGACGACAATGTGGTCTCGCCCACATTGGCGGCCCGTGCGGGGATATCCACCATCGGGTCCAGATCCACACGCCGGAAGATGATGCCCGAGTCCACCGGAGCCGGGCGCACCGTAAGGTACACCTTTTCCCCGGTATGCAGGCCGACACCCGTCGCCCGGATGACGTTCTTCAGGGTTCGCTGTCGTATCATGCAGGGTCCTCATGGCGCTTCCCGCAGGACGCGCCCCGATCCAACGCCGCCGGGCGTTGATGCTAGCAAAAACCGGATTGTACCAGCATTGATAACCGTTATCAGTCCGCCTGCCGCCGCAGAAAGGTCGGAATATCGATGAAATCCATGTCCTCGGCGGGGCTGTCGGTGCCCGCGGCGCTCGCATCCTCGCGCGCGGACGCCGGCTCCGGCTCGTCTTCCCGGGGCTGCGCCTGGGACCGCCGGCGGTCATAGGCCGGACGCCGTTCCAGGTCCTCGTAGTCCACGCGGCCGTCCGCACGCACCGGATTATTGCCCCGTCCGACCACCTTGAGCTCCTGTTCCTGCTCTTGCCCCTGGCCCAATCCGGTGGCCACCACGGTGACACTGATCTCGTCCTCCATTTCGGAATCAATGGCGGTGCCCACGACCACGTTGGCATCCCCCGAGGCCATCTCGTTGATGGTATCCCCCACCTCGGTAAACTCGTCGAGCGTGAAGGACTCATTGGCGGTGATGTTGATCAGGATGCCGCGGGCGCCGTTAAGGTTCACATCTTCCAGCAAGGGCGACGCCGCTGCCACCTCGGCCGCCGAACGCGCCCGACCCTCGCCGCGAGCCGTGCCCGTGCCCATCATGGCCATGCCCATCTCGGACATCACGGTGCGCACATCGGCAAAGTCGACGTTGATCATGCCGGGTTTGACAATCAGATCCGCGATACCGCGCACGGCGCCGAGCAGCACGTCGTTCGCCGCCTTGAACGCGTCCAGGAGGCTGGTGGCGCCACCCAGCACGGACTGCAACTTCTGGTTGGGAATGGTAATGAGCGAATCCACATGCTCGCGCAGCTCTTTGATCCCCTCGTCCGAGACCTGCATACGCTTGCGACCCTCGAAGGGGAAGGGCTTGGTGACCACGGCCACCGTCAGAATACCCAGATCCTTGGCCACCTCGGCGACAATGGGAACGGCCCCGGTGCCCGTGCCGCCGCCCATGCCGGCGGTAACAAAGACCATATCGGCGCCCTGCAAAAGCTCGGCGATGCGTTCGCGGTCCTCGATCGCGGCCTGGCGACCCACGTCCGGATCCGCACCCGCGCCCAGGCCGTTGGTTACCTGGCTGCCGAGCTGAATCACGGTGCGGGACGAGGCATTCCGCAGCGCCTGGGCATCCGTGTTCGCGCAGATGAACTCCACACCCTCTACATTTTGCCGGACCATGTGATCGACAGCATTGCCGCCGCCACCGCCGACACCGATAACCTTGATGACCGCTCCGTGCGGTACGCTGTCTTCCAGTTGAAACTGCATTTCGACCTCCCGGTTTTTGCTTCCGTTTTCCACGGTTTCGTTTGACGCGCCTGCTCCACGCGTCACAGATGGCCCTGGAACCAGCGTTTGAAACGCTCGAACCAGTCCACGGGCCCGCCACGTGCCTGCCGGCGCGCGGAGGTGCCTTCCTGCTCGGCTTTCTGGCCGTAGAGCAACAAGCCCACGGCCGTCGAATACACCGGATTGCGGACCACGTCCTGCAGACCGGTTACGCCCTGGGGCATACCCAGGCGCACCGGCATGTGAAAAATCTCTTCCGCCAGGTCCACCACACCTTCAATGCGCGACGAACCGCCGGTGATGACAATGCCGCCCGGAATCAGCTCCTCGAAGCCGGACCGGCGCAGCTCCGACTGAATCAGAGTGAATAGTTCGTCATAGCGCGGCTCTACCACTTCGGCGAGATTCTGCCGCGACAGCGTGCGCGGCGGCCGGTCACCCACACTGGGTACCTTGATCGTTTCCTCGGCGCCCGCAAGCTGGATGAGCGAGCAGGCGTACTTGATCTTGAGTTCGTCAGCGTGCTGGCGCGGCGTTCGCAGCGCCATGGCAATGTCGTTGGTGACCTGATCGCCGGCGATGGGAATATTGGCCGTGTGCCGAATGGCGCCCTCAGTGAAGACGGCAATGTCCGTCGTGCCGCCACCGACATCGACCAGGCATACACCCAGCTCGCGTTCGTCCTCGGTAAGCACGGCATGGGCGCTCGCCAGCTGCTCGAGAGTGATGTCTTCCACTTCCAGGCCACACCGGCGCACGCATTTCTCCACGTTCTGCGCGGCATTCACAGCACAGGTGACCAGATGCACCTTGGCCTCCAGGCGTACGCCGGACATGCCTACCGGCTCGCGCACACCCTCCTGGTTATCGACGATGTATTCCTGCGGCAGTACATGCAGCGTCTTCTGATCCGCCGGAATAGCGACCGCCTGGGCGGCATCGATCACGCGGTCGATATCCGCACGGGTCACTTCCCGGTCACGGATGGCAACGATGCCGTGGGAATTCAGGCTGCGCACATGACTGCCCGCGATACCGGCATAAACCGAATGAATCTGGCAGCCAGCCATGAGCTCGGCTTCCTCCACCGCGCGCTGGATGGAGCTCACCGTGGCCTCGATATCCACCACCACGCCCTTTTTCATGCCGCGCGAGGGCTGCGAGCCCAGGCCCACCACCTGAAGACTGCCGTCCGCGTTCACCTGACCGACAATGGCGACCACCTTGGAGGTGCCGATGTCCAGACCCACAATCATGTTTTCCATCGCATTCGCCATCGTTCAGACCCTCTCTTCCGGTACCGCATCCTTGTCCTCGTCACGCCAGCGCACGGCCAGGCCGTTGCCATAGCGCAGATCGACCCGGGCCAGGCGCCGCTCCGCCGGACGAGCCACCTCCTGATAAAAACGCACGAAACGGCGCAACTTGGCGGTGTAGTCCTGGCGGTCCACGATCAGTTCGGCGCCACTGTCGAGTTCCAGCCGGGCCGTAAGCCGTTCGTCCACGGCCATGACCCGAATATCCGGGTCGAGTTCATTCAGCATCTTGGTGATACCGTGGTAATAGTTCATGACTTCATCGAGCCGGTCTTCCGGACCGGACAGGCGCGGCAATTCTTCGGTGGCGTACTGCTTGACCGACGGGAAAAGCTCGCCGCTGCTCGACACCAGGCTGTCGCTGTTCCATACCGCCACGGGTATACGCTCGGTCACGTTTAGCTCCAGCCGGTCCGGCCAGCGGCGCCGAACACTGGCTCCGGCCACCCAGGCCAGATCCGTGACCCGGTCATGGATGCGCTCCAGTGGCACAGAGAAAAAGTTCTCGTCCGCCAGCAGCTCCGACAGGCTCACCCGTACCGCCTCCTGACGCCGCACGTCCGAGACACCGGTCACACTGACTTCTTGCAGTGGCCACGCGGACAACAGACGCGGCATATAGATCACGCCGGCCAGCACCCCGACCAGCGACAGCGCCGCCAGGGTCCAAGGCAGGGCCGCCGCAAGGCGTGCGCGCCAGCCGGCGCCTTCTTGCGACTGCGCCCTGCGTGCACCCGGCTTCTTCCGCGCTTGGGTCATACCTCGAACTCCATGGCCGTCATCAGAATGCGCCCCACGAGTTCATCGAACTTCACGCCCGCCGCCTCGGCAGCCATGGGCACCAGGGAGTGATCTGTCATGCCGGGAATAGTGTTTACCTCCAGAAGCTGAAAGCGGCCGGCATCATCGCGCATCAGATCCACCCGGCCCCAGCCGTGTCCGCCCAGCGCGGCGAAGGCGTCCAGCGCCAGACGGGCGAGCTCCGCTTCCTCATCCGCGGTCAGCCCGCACGGGCAGTGATATTGTGTCTGCTCGCTCTCGTATTTCGCCTCGAAGTCGTAGAAGCGGTTGGGCGTTTCCAACCGGATCGCCGGCAAGGCCCGGCCTTCCAGAATGGCCACCGTATACTCAGCGCCACTGACCCACTGCTCGACGATGACCTCATCGTCATAAGCGCGCGCCGCCATCACGGCCTCTTGCAATCCTTCTGCGCTATCCGTCTTGCCCATGCCGATGGACGAGCCTTCCCGGGCCGGTTTGACGATCACGGGGTACTCCAGCTCAACCGTGTCCCGCCCGGCCACGTAAAAATCGGGCGTCGGCAGGCCCGCACCGCGCCAGATCCATTTGGTCCGCACCTTGTCCATCCCCAGCGCCGAGGCCATGACAC
Organism: uncultured Alcanivorax sp.; assembly: GCA_964411265.1. Lineage (GTDB taxonomy): Bacteria > Pseudomonadota > Gammaproteobacteria > Pseudomonadales > Alcanivoracaceae > SLJS01. The sequence continues at coordinate 6,915 of CAYPKI010000019.1, forward strand.
CACTGCCGCAATAGGGCACGCCCAGATGGTCCAGCACACCCTGAATCACGCCGTCCTCTCCGCCGCGGCCATGCAACACCACCCAGGCAGCCTGAAAACCACTGAGCTTGCCCACGCCGGTCTCGGCCGGGTCCACGACTTCAGCCAGCACGCCCAGATTGCGCAGGGCCTGGTGTACCGCGCGTCCGCTCTGGAGCGAGATAGCGCGCTCCGCCGAGGAACCGCCCGCGAGCACAGCGATGCGGCCGAGGTGTGCCAGCTGACCCGACAGTGTCTGCAAATCACGCATCGGCCGCCCCCTGCATCAACTGTCGACAGATGGCACCCACATTGCCGGCGCCCTGCGTGACCAGCAGGTCGCCATCCTGCAGCTGGGACGCGACCAAACCGGGCAACCGATCCGGGTCGTCAACAAAAACGGGTTCCAGCTGACCGCGCTGGCGAATGCTGCGGCACAGGGAACGTGATTCCGCACCGGGAATAACTTCCTCGCCGGCGCTGTATACGTCCAGCATGAGCAGGGCATCGACGTCCGAAAGCACCTCGACGAAGTCTTCGTAGAGCTCGCGGGTGCGGGTATACCGGTGCGGCTGGAAAAGCATGACCAGGCGTCGGTCCGGCCATCCCCGGCGCACGGCATCGATGGTCGCGCTCACCTCTCGCGGGTGGTGGCCATAGTCGTCCACCAGCGTGGCGCTGCCATTGGGGTGACGGTATTCGGCCTGCACCTCGAAGCGCCGGCCCACACCCGAGAACCCGTTGAGCCCACGGACGATGGCCTCGTCGGATACGCCTTCGTCGGCAGCCACAGCCATGGCGGCAAGCGCGTTCTCAACGTTGTGAAGCCCCGGCATGTTCAGCTCAATAGTCAGTGGTTCGCCCTCGGTGCGCTCCACACGAAAGGACGAGGTCATGCCGGATTGCTGAACGTCCAACGCGCGCACATCCGCATCTTCGGCAAAGCCGTAACGGATCACCTGACGGTTCACTTGCGGCAGCAAATGATGGATCACCGGATCGTCGATGCAGAGAGCCACGGCGCCATAGAACGGCAGGTTGTGCAGAAACTCGATAAAAGTATTTTCCAGGCGGGCGAAGTCACCGCCATAGGTATGCATGTGATCAGCGTCGATATTGGTTACCACCGCCGTCAGGGGTTGGAGATGCAGGAAAGAAGCGTCGGACTCATCCGCCTCCGCCAATAGATAACGGCTCTGGCCCAGGGCCGCACCGGAGCCACTTCGGGTGAGCTGGCCGCCGATCACAAAGGTCGGATCCAGTCCGGCCTCGCCCAGGATGGACGCCAGCATGGAGGTGGTGGTGGTCTTGCCGTGCGTACCGGCCACGGCAATGCCGTGACGAAAACGCATCAGTTCGGCCAGCATTTCCGCTCGCGGCACCACCGGGACACGTCGGCTATGGGCGGCGGAGACCTCCGGGTTATCAACATGCACTGCCGATGAGGTCACCACCACATCGGCGTCGCCGATGTTTTCTTCCCGGTGGCCCATGGCCACCTCCGCGCCCAGGCTCCGCATGCGCTCCACGACCGGGGATTCCTTCAAATCGGAGCCGCTGATGCTATAGCCCTGATTGGCCAGAACCTCGGCAATGCCGCACATGCCCGCGCCGCCGATCCCCACGAAGTGGATCCGGCGAATCCGGCGCATGGCCGGCACCGAGTGCATCTGGGCGTTGGTTTCAACCACGAGCCACCTCCTCACAGGCGCGGGCTACACGGGCAGCGCTGTCGGTTTGCGCGAGCGCACGGGCTTTTTCTGCCATGGCCTGCAGACTCGGGCGCTTGCGCAAGCCCGACACCGCCTCGGACAAGCCGTCTTCGTCCAACCGATCCTGGGGTAGCAATGCCGCGGCCCCCTGATCCGCGAGCCAGCGCGCATTCAGCGTCTGATGATCATCCACCGCCGTGGGCAGGGGCACAAAGAGTGCGGCGACACCGGCCACGGCAGCCTCCCAGACGGACAGCGCCCCGGCGCGGCAGATAACAAGGTCTACGCGCGCCAGTTCATCGACCATGGGCTCGATAAACTCGACCACCCGGGCCTCCACACCGGCCTCGTGCCAGGCAGCACGGGCTTCGTCCGAGCGCCCGCGCCCTGCCTGATGGACGATGGTCAGATCCGGGCCCAGAACGGCCGCCAGGAATCGGGGCAGCGTTCGATTGAGCGCCAGCGCGCCCTGACTGCCGCCCGTAATCAGAATGCGCAAAGACCCGGTTCGCTCGGCATAACGCGAGCCAGGCTCCTGCAGGGCGGCGATTTCGGCACGGACCGGGTTGCCCACGGTTTGGGCCCCGACGCGCTCAGCAAAGGCGCCGGGGAACCCCTGCAACACCCGCGCCGCCACGCGGGCCAGCCAACGATTGGTCAGGCCCGGCAGGGCGTTTTGTTCGTGCAGCACCAGGGGCACGCCCGCCAGGCGGGCGCCGATGCCACCCGGTCCGCTGGCGAAACCCCCAAAGCCCACGGCCACGGCCGGGCGCAGTACGCGCGCCAGCCGCCAGGCCCGGATCACCGCCTTCGCCAACATCCACGGAGCCGACACCAGGCGTGCCAGGCCGCCCCGACGAACACCGCGCACGGACAGCACGTGCAACGGATAGCCGGCTCGGGGTACAAGTTCCTGACCGAGGGAACCATCGACGCACAGGTCCAGTGG
>CAYPKI010000019.1:9603-11101 GCA_964411265.1 uncultured Alcanivorax sp.
GGTACAAGTTCCTGCTCAATGCCACCGGGCGCACCCAGCCACTGCACCTGATAGCCCCGCTCCGCCAGCTCGTGCGCCACCGCCAGCGCCGGAAAGACGTGGCCGCCGGTACCACCGGCCATGATCAACACATCCCGCCTCATGACGCTGCCCTCCCGGACGCGCCCACAGACCCGTTTTCCGCCACGGCACGCAGTACCAGTCCGACCATGAAGAACGCGGCCACCAGGCTGGAGCCGCCGTAGCTGACAAAGGGCAGGGTCAATCCCTTGGTGGGCAATAGCCCCATGTTGACGCCCAGGTTGACGGCAATCTGGGCCGTGAGCATCAGAGCCACGCCGTACACGGCAAAGGCGGAATACAGGCTGCCGTGTTCCTGCAATCGGCTCCCCAGCCAGAAGATGCGGTAACACAGCAGGGCAAATACCAGCATCAGGGCCAGATTGCCCACCAGTCCGAATTCCTCGGCGACCACGGCATGCACAAAATCCGTATGGGCCTCGGGCAAGTAGAAAAGTTTCTGCACGCTGTTGCCCAGGCCCACGCCCAGGATATCGCCGCGACCGAAGGCAATGAGGCTCTGGGTTAACTGGTAACCGCCGTCGAACTGATCCTGCCAGGGGTCCATGAAGGACATCAGGCGCTGGACCCGGTATGGCTGCGCAAAAGCCAACATAGCCACAGCGACAGCGCCCGCGAGCGTCACGATCAGGAACCGCAGCACCGGGACACCGGCCAGGAACAGCATCCCCATCAGGACACCGGCCAAAACCACCACCGCCCCGAAATCCGGTTCCAGCAACAACAGCACAGCGATCACGGCAAAGACCGCCAGCGGGACGAGAAAGGCCTTCCAGCTCTGTTCCAGCGCGTCTTTGTGCTGGGCGATATAACCCGCCACATAGAGCACGAAGGCGGGCTTGATCAGCTCGGACGGCTGCAGCGTAAAGCCGCCCAGCTTGATCCAGCGTAGCGAGCCGTTGACTTCATGGCCCAGACCGGGAATGAACACCGCGACCAGCGCTGCCAGGACCAGCGGCAGCATCGCGAAGCGCATTTTCTCCAGCCACGCCAGCGGCATCAGCATGTAAGCGCACGCCGCCACCGTCACCCCCAGTAGAAGATAGATGCCGTGGCGCAGGCTGTAATGCAACGGCTCGCCCGAGGCGGATTGGGCGATCTGCAGCGAAGACGACGTCACCATGACCAGACCGAAGAGCGCCACGGCGAGCACGGCCAGCGCCAGCACCCGGTCCGGACCCGGATCCCACGGCGACAGGAAGGTGACGTCAGGCCGGACCATGGGTCACCTCCTGTACCGCCGCCTCAAAGGCATCGCCCCGCGCGGCATAGTCATCAAACTGGTCAAAACTGGCACAACCCGGAGACAGCAGCACCGCATCCCCGGGGTGTGCCAGTTCGGCCGCCCTGTGCACCGCCTTGGCCATGTCCTCGGCCTGCTCCGTCCGGAGCTCCGCGATGTCGCGCTGCTGTCTCG
>CAYPKI010000019.1:11111-20568 GCA_964411265.1 uncultured Alcanivorax sp.
CCAGGGCTTCCCCCATGCGCGGGCCATCCTCACCGATCAGCAGTGCCGTGCGCACGAAAGACCCTGCCGGCTTGGCCAGAGGCGCGAAATCCTGGTCCTTGCCCTGACCACCAGCAATCAGCACCACCCGACCCTCGATGGCCGGACCAATACCTTCCAGCGCGGCCCGGGTGGCGCCCAGATTGGTGGCCTTGGAATCATTGAACCAGCGCACGCCCCCGGCGTCGGCCACATGCCGGCAGCGATGGGGCAGGCCGGCAAAACGACCGGCCTCGGCCACCGAAGTGTCACGGGGCAGTCCCAACGCCTCGGACAGCGCCAGAGCGGCCAGCACATTCAGCGCATTGTGGTTGCCCGGCAGCAGCAGATCGTCGCGGTGCATCAACCTCCGACCATCACGCAACAAATCGCCGCTGTCCGGATCCAGCCGGTAATCTGCGTCCGGGTGGGCGCCAAAGGTAATCTCGGCCGGCACGGGTTTCTGCGGCCGGGTTACCTCATCGTCACGATTCCAGACCGCCACCTGACAGCCGTCAAAGATGTGCTGTTTGGCCGCGATATAGTCCCCCAGGCTGTGATAGCGATCCAGATGGTCCGGGCTGACGTTGAGCAGCGCCGCCACCTGGGCATCCAGGCTATAGGTGGTCTCCAGCTGAAAGCTGGACAGCTCCAGCACATAGAGCTCGACGTCATCCGCGAGCAGGTCCAGCGCGGGTACGCCCAGATTGCCGCCGGCGGCCACGCGCTTGCCGGCAGCGCCCGCCATGCGCTCCAGCAGACTGGTCACGGTGCTCTTGGCATTGGAGCCGGTTACCGCCGCAACAGGCCGGGCGGCGGCTTTGGCAAAGAGTTCGATGTCCCCCACCACTTCCTTCCCCGCTTCACTCTGCCGCGCGATTGCCGGCGTCACGACGGGCACACCCGGGCTGACAATCAGGCGGGTGGCGTCCTCGAGCCAGTCCTCACGGAAACCGCCCTTGTGCAGAGGCACGTCCGGGCAGTCCCGACGGAAGGTGTCCAGATCGGGCGGCCGCTGACGCGTATCGAGCGCGCGCACCGGTGTCCCCTGGCGCGCCAGGTAACGCGCACAGGCTTGGCCCGTCACCCCCATTCCGATCACCAGATCAAAACGTTCCGTCATACCCACCTCATCGAATCTTCAACGTGGCCAGTCCCACCAGCACGAGCACCAGAGTGATGATCCAGAAGCGCACGATAATCTTGGGCTCCGGCCACCCCTTGAGTTCGAAATGATGATGAATGGGTGCCATGCGGAAGACCCGCCGTCCGGTGAGCTTGTAAGAGCCCACCTGGAGAATCACGGACACGGTTTCCATAACAAAAACCCCGCCCATGATGAGTAAAACGATTTCCTGACGGACGATGACCGCCATAACGCCCAGCACCGCCCCCAGGGCCAGCGCGCCCACATCGCCCATGAAGACCTGGGCCGGATAGGTGTTGAACCAGAGAAAACCGAGGCCGGCGCCGCAAATGGAAGCGGAAATGACCACCAGCTCGCCGGCGCCCAGCACAAAGGGAATATGCAGGTACTCACTAAACTCGCCATGGCCAGTAACATAGGCAAATACGCCCAGTGCCGCGGCTACCAAAACCGTGGGCATGATCGCGAGCCCGTCCAGGCCATCGGTCAGGTTGACCGCGTTGCTGCTGCCGGTAATCACGAAATAGGTCAGGAGCACATAAAAACCGCCCAGGGGGACGGCCACTTCCTTGAAAAAAGGCACGATCAGGGTGGTTTCCACAGGATCGGCTGCCAGCAGGTAGAGTCCCAGTCCGGCCCCCAGTGCGCCCGCGGACTGCCAGCAATATTTCCACGCCGCAGCCAGACCCCGGGGGTCCTTATGCACCACCGTGCGCCAGTCATCGACCCAGCCGACGGCGCCGAAGATGACCAGAACGCCCAGAGTGATCCAGATAAAACGATTACCCAGATCCGCCCACAACAGCGTCGACAAGGCCACGGCCACCAGAATCAAGCCACCCCCCATGGTGGGCGTGCCGGCCTTGGTCAGGTGGCTCTGAGGGCCATCGTCGCGAACCGCCTGACCCACCTGGTAACTCTCCAGCTTGCGGATCATAAGGGGGCCGACGAAAAAGGCCACGACAAGCGCGGTAAGCACAGCGAGGATCGCGCGCAGGGTCAGATAATCGACCACCAGAAAGCCGGCGTTGTAATCCGCCAATTGCCGCGCCAGCCACAACAGCATCAGTGCACCTCCGCCATGGCCTGCAAGGCGCCCGTGACGCGTTCCAGGCGCGCGCTTCGAGATCCCTTCACAAGCACAGTGCCACCAGCCTGCAAGTAGGGTTGCGCCTGGCGGGCCGCATCCGCGGCATCATTGGCCCGCACGGCTCCCTCACCGAAACCATGGGCGGCAAACTCGGCCGCACCGGCCATGACAATCAGGCCGTTGAGCCCCTGGCCACGAGCGTATTCGCCCAGCTCCCGATGAAGTTGTTGCGCCTGTTCCCCCAGCTCACCCAGCTCACCCAGGACCAGAACAGCGGGCCCGGTCTGCTCAACGAGCCAGTCGATCGCGGCCTCCACCGCGCCCGGACTGGCGTTATAACTGTCATCCACCAGGGTCCCGCCCTGGCAATAGCTGCGCTCCATGCGACCCGCCACTGCTTCAACGCCGCGCAGCGCTTGAGCTGCCTCGGTCAAATCAACCCCCAGGGCCTGAACTGCACCCAGGGCCAGCAAGGCGTTGCTCACCTGGTGGCGGCCTGCCAATGGCACCTCAACGGCAATGCCGGCCGGCTGCAGCAGGAAATGCACTTCCGCGGCGCGGCAATCCACCGCCTCCGCACGAAGATCAGCCGTTTGGGTCTCGCCCACGCGAAAAATATGCTGGTTTTGCTCCGCCGCCGCGCGCGCGAAAAAATCGGCGTAAAAGTCATCCTGATTGATCACCGCCGTGCCCCTTTCAGGCATGCCCGAGAAGATTTCAGCCTTGCCGCGTGCTATGCCATCCAGTGAACCAAAGCCTTCCAGATGCGCCCCGGTAACATTGGTCGCCAGCGCCACGTCGGGTTTGACCAGCGAAGCCGTCCAGGCGATTTCGCCCGGGCCGTTGGCGCCCAGTTCAAAAACACCATGGCGATGTTGTTCGTCCACCCCCAGCAGCGTGACGGGCACGCCAATGTCGTTATTCAGGTTGTCCGGGGTGGCATGGGTATCCTCGCCCAGCATGCAGGCCACCATTTCCTTGACGGTGGTCTTGCCCGCATTGCCGGTAATGGCCACACGCGCCAAGTCGAACTGATCGCACCAGCCCGCACCCAGCAACCCCAGCGCCCTTCGCGTGTCCTCGACCCGAACATAGCTGCCGAAGGCATCAGTGTCGCGTTCCGTTACAGCCGCGCGGGCGCCGGCCGAGGCCGCGCTAGCGAGAAAATCATGAGCGTCGAAGTGCTCGCCGCGCAGAGCCACGAACAAATCGCCTGGCTCCAGATCGCGGCTGTCGGTGGACACGCGCTCGATCTCGCAGTCGTGCCCCACCAGTACGCCCTGCGTCCATTGCGCTACCTGCGAGAGCATCATGATTTATCCCCCCGAGCCGTCAAGGCGGCACGTGCGAGTTCGCGGTCGTCCATGGGCACGAAATCGCCGCGAACTTCCTGCCAGCTCTCGTGCCCCTTGCCCGTGATTAGCACCAGATCCTGCTCGGACGCGACCTTGACCGCCGCCTGCACGGCGTCGGTACGGTCCGGCTTCACGAGCGCTTCGTCCGGGTTCTGTAGCCCCTGTTGCATGGCCTCGAGGATGGTGTCCACGAACTCCCCCCGGGGGTTGTCCGCGGTAAGTACAACCCGGTCGGCGAAGCGCTCGGCAGTGGCCGCCATGGCCGGTCGCTTGGCCTTGTCGCGCTCGCCCCCAGCGCCCGTCACACAGATCACACGGCCACGGAAATGCTCGCGCGCGGCCGTCAGCGCCTTTTCCAGCGCATCCGGTGTGTGGGCATAATCCACCAGCACGCGCGGGCGAGCGCCGGTTTTCACGGCCTCCATGCGGCCCGGAACCGGCGTCACACCGGCCAGGGCCGACGCGATCTGGTGGGTGTCATGGCCCTGCCCTGCCAGCACGGCGGCGACTGCCAGGACATTGTCCGCATTGAAGCGCCCGAAGAGCGGCAGCTCCACTGTGAGGCTTGACCCCGCCACATCAAGCTCCAGCACCATGCCGTTTTCCGTGGGCTGAAAACCCTCACGGCGCACGTCAGCTCCGGCAGCCTGCCCGAACCGCAGGGTCTGAATTCCGGCAGGCAAGTCTTTCAGCAGGCGGCGACCGGTGTCGTCATCGGCGTTGACGACCGCCAGCTCCAGGTTCGGACGCCGGAACAACAGGGCCTTGGCCCGGTAATAAGCGTCCATATCGCCGTGATAATCCAGATGTTCCTGGCTCAGGTTCGTGAATACAGCGGTTTGCACCGCCACCCCGTTCAGGCGGTTCTGCGCCAGGGCATGGGAGGAGGCCTCCATCACCAGCACCTGCGCACCCTGGTCGCGGAAACGGCGCAACCAGCGGTGCAGGCTGATGACATCCGGCGTGGTATGACCGGTTTCCAGGGTCTGGTCGCCGCAGCGAGCGCCCAGAGTGCCCAGCAGGGCCGACTCCCGGCCCAGTGTCTGCAGGGCGTCGCGCAGGAACCAGGCGGTGCTGGTCTTGCCGTTGGTGCCGGTTATCGCCAACACTTGTAACAACTGGCCCGGTTCGCCGAAAAAGCGTCCGGCCAGCTCGCCCGCCCTTTCACGCAGACCTGGCACGCCGATGACCGGCACCGAGTTGCGCTGATCCAGCCCGGGCTTTTGATCCTCGGTGAGCACCGCTGCGGCGCCAGCGCTAATGGCCTGGTCGATATAAGAACGACCATCGGCACGCTCGCCCGCCATGGCCAGGAAGAGATCACCGCGCGCGAGTCGACGACTGTCCAGCTGGAGATCATCGACAGCCAGCTCTGACACCTCGGGCGGCAAGCTCTGTTCGGGGAGAAGCCGAGCCAGCGTCATGCTCATGTCTGGCCCCCTTGCTCGTTGCCACCGGCCCAGGTCCCGGCCGGATCGCTGGGCGCGACCTCCCGAGTGCGCAGCACCCCCTCCATGATTCGGGAAAAGGCGGGTGCGGCCACCAGACCACCGAAATAGTCGTCGCCGCGGGGATCATCCACCAGCACGACCGTGACATAACGGGGATCATCCGCGGGTGCCATACCGGCGAAAAGCGCGACATAGCGATCATCGGCATAGCCGTCGTCGGTTACCTTGTGCACGGTGCCGGTCTTGCCCGCCACCTCGTAGCCAGCCACCTGCGCGCGCCGGGCGGTACCCTCGCGCGAGACCACCGAACGCAGCATGGTCAAAACCTGGTCCGCCACCCTCGGGTCCAGCACCTGCTCGCCTTCGGGCCGGGTTGTACGCTTGCGTAGCGTCAGCGGTACACGCTTGCCTTCATTGGCCAGTACCGCATAGGCGCGCGCGAGCTGAAGCACGGTCATCGAGAGACCATAGCCATAAGACAGCGTAGCCTGTTCAATATCGCGCCATTGCGTGCGCCACGGCAGCACGCCCTGACTTTCTCCCGGGAATCGCAGCTCCGTTTCCTCGCCCAAAAATCGCGGCAACTCATCCTCGCCCATGCGCAAGGCCAGCCGTGTGGCGCCCACGTTGGAAGACTTCGTGAGCACATCGCTGACTGTCAGACGGCCGTAATTGCGGTGGTCACGGATAGTCTTGCCATCCACGCGGACATGGCCCGGACTGGTATCAATAATGGTGTCGGGGGTGACCAGATCGTTCTGCAATGCCGCCGCCACCGTCAGCGGTTTGATAGTCGAGCCCGGCTCGAACAGGTCGGTAGCCGCACGGTTGCGCCGTGCTGCAGGTTTTTGTTCGGCGCGTTTATTGGGGTTGTAGGACGGATGATTGGCCATGGCCAGTACCTCGCCCGTGGCTGTGTCCAGCACCACGGCACTGCCGCTGGCCGCCTTGTGTTTGTTGACCGCCGCGAGCAGCTCGCGGTACGCCACGTATTGAATACGCAGATCAATGCTCAGATTGAGCTCGGAGCCGGGATCACTCGATTCCATGACTTCCAGGTCACGGATCACGCGGCCATGGAGATCCCGGACCACCTTTTTGCGGCCCGGACTGCCCTTGAGGGTGTCATTGAAAGCCAGCTCCACCCCTTCCTGGCCCTGCTCATCGATGTTGGTCATGCCCACCACATGACTGGCTACTTCCCCGGCCGCGTAATAACGGCGATATTCGGTGAGCGCATGAATGCCGGGAATGTCCTGGCTCAGCACCCGATCCGCTTCGTCAGGCGGCAGGTGGCGCTCCAGGTAGACGAACTCGCGGTCCTCGTGACCGCGCACGGCGCGGGCCAGTTTCGTACGATCCAGCACCGGATTATCCCGCAACCGTGCCCACTGCTGCGATGCCTCCAGCACGGCCCGGGGATCGGCCCAGAGGGTCGTTACCGGCGTGCTGACCGCCAGTGGTTTGCCCTGACGATCCCGAATCACACCACGATGGGCAGCCAGCGGCTCCACGCGCAGATTGCGCTCCCGGCCCTGCTCGGCGAGAAAGTCCTGTTGCAGCACGTGCAGGTCCACGGCCCGAGCCACCAGCACCAACAGCACCAGCAGCCAGAAGCCGAGCATCAAACGCAAACGCCAGGGATGGGTACGACCCTGCACTCCCCTCATGGCTTCACCACCACACGTTCATCCCCCTCGGGCACTTTCATGTTCAGTTCTTTTCGTGCCAGCCGTTCGACCCGCCCGTAAGCGCCCCAGGTACTCCGCTCCAGCAGGAACTGGCCCCACTGGGTCTTGAGCCGATCCTGCTCGGCCTGCAGCTGCTGGGCCCGGTCGGTCAGCCGGCGCGCTTCGTGCACGCTGTAACTCACCGCCAGCGCCGAACCCAGCACCAGCACCAGCAACAGCGCCGGGCGAAGCCAGACCCCGACGCTCGGCGCGCCGGTCACGCCGCCACCTTCTCCGCAGCACGCAGCACTGCGCTGCGTGCCCGGGGATTGCTTGCGACTTCCGCTGCGGACGCATGACGCGGACGGCCCAGTGAACGCAGTCGCACCGGCCGTTCCGCGCCCAGCGGCAAGCCGCCGCGCCCGCGCGGGGCGTGTCCGGACTCATCCCGGATCCGACGCTTGACCCGGCGATCCTCCAGCGAATGGAAGCTGATCACCACCAGACGACCGCCCGGAGCGAGTTCATCCACGGCCTGCTCCAGCGCGCCTTCCAGCGCGTCCAGTTCACCGTTCAGATGAACACGAATCGCCTGAAAGGTACGCGTGGCCGCATGCTTCCCCGACTCGCCCTTGCCCAGCACCTTTTCCACCAGATCCGCCAGCTCGCCCGTGGTCTCCAACGGACGCTCCGCGCGCCGACGGCAGATGGCTCGGGCAATAGGTCGCGACTTACGCTCCTCGCCGTACTGGTAAAGCACATTCGCGATCTCTTCCTCCGGGGCGCGAGTCAACCATTCCGCCGCGCTCGGGCCCTGCCCCGGGTCCATCCGCATGTCCAAGGGACCGTCCCGGAGGAAGCTGAACCCCCGACGCGGATCTTCCAGTTGCGGCGAAGACAAGCCCAGATCGAGCAAAATCCCCGCCAGCGGACATTGTTCCTCCTGAACCACCTGCTCCAGGCAATCGAAACGATCCACCCGACCGCGAAAGCGCTGATCCGACGCTTCCAGCTCCCGTTGCGCGCCCACGGCGTCCGGATCGCGATCAATACCCACGAGACGCGCCCGCGAGCCCAGATGCTCAAGCAAGGGCCGGCTGTGACCGCCGCGTCCGAAGGTGGCATCCACGTACAGGCCGTTTTCGTCGTTGAGCAACAATTCCAGCACCTCCTCCAGCATCACCGGCCGGTGCGCATAATCCGCGGCGTCCGTCATCTAGAACGCCAGCTCCTGAACGCTTTCGGGCATAGCCGATTCGTCCAGATCTTCAAATTGGCGCAGGTGCTCGTTCCAGGCTTCCTCGCTCCAGATCTCGAAGCGGAAGTTCTGCCCCACCAGTATTACTTTCTTGTCGAACCCCACCAGCTCGCGCAACTCACCCGGGATCAGGCAGCGACCGCTGCCATCCATGTCGATGTCCACGGCCTGACCCAGAAAACGGCGCTTGAGATAACGCACACGGGCATCGGCATCGCTGAGATTGGCCACCTGGCGCGCCACGTCCTGCCACTGTGGTTCGGGATAAAGCGCCAGGCAGTTGTCATAAGGGTGATGGGTGACCACCAGGCGGCCATCGCACTGGCTGCTCAGACGCTCGCGGTGACGGCTGGGAATGGCCAGCCGTCCCTTGGCATCCAGATTGAGGGCCGTGCGTCCGTTGAACACCTTGCCTTTCCCCGATTGCACCGTGGTCCCTGCCTCCTTCCCGAGGTCAGGAATTTATCCCACTTTTTCCCACTTTTCTCCACTAAACGACACATTAGAACCACTATGCCCGGGGGTCAAGCAGGCCGGAGACCATCTAATCGGGATCAAATTCTTTAAAAACAGATATTTATGGCCGATATTCCCGGAAAAGCCGGTCGTCGGAAAGGCGGAATTATGAAGTGAGGCGGGTTAATACAATCGAGACTTAAGAAATCACTTTAAGTGCTAGATTGTTTTTGCAGTAGATAAGAATTCCTGATTCCTTTCAGGAATAAAGCGCCCGTTCCCGGGAATGGGCGCCTTGAAAGGTAGTGAAGCGGTCGATAAGCCGGGTTCTGTCGTGGACAGCCATTCATCTGGGACCTGTGTCACCACAAGCCTCAAGCGACCTACCCGGATCCGGCGCGGGCCACGCCAACGGATCCCTATTTGGTCTTGCTCCGGGTGGGGTTTGCCCTGCCACTGCCGTTACCGGAAGCGCGGTGCGCTCTTACCGCACCTTTTCACCCTTACCCGGCAGCTCAATCCAGGATCGGGCAGCCGGGCGGTATATTTTCTGCGGCACTGTCCGTGACGCGGCCGTCGCCAGCCACGCCCCCAGGTGTTACCTGGCACCCTGCCCTGCGGAGCCCGGACTTTCCTCCCCGTTGTCAGCAACGGAGCGGCTGCCTGACCCCTTCAACGCGCAATACTAGGCGGCGAGGCGGCCAACTGCAACGCCTCTCATCCGCCGTCCAGCTCCTGAAGCCAGCTGTAAAGTTGCCGGCGAGGGCGTCCGGACCAGGCGGCCAGCACGCGAGCTGCACGCGACGCCGGCAGCTCGCGCAGCAGTTCCCGCGCCAGCGGTTCCAGCATCTCATCCGTGCTCTCCGCCGCGGGCGCACCCGCCAGTACCAGCACCATTTCGCCGCGGCGCTGGTCCCGCTCGGCAGACACGCGGGCATGTACCTCCGATAACGTACCCGTAATCAGTGTTTCGAAGCGCTTGGTCAGCTCGCGCGCCAACACCACCTCGCGT
>CAYPKI010000020.1:0-2064 GCA_964411265.1 uncultured Alcanivorax sp.
AGGCGAACATCAAAGAGCATGATAATTCCAAACAGAATTATCAGCAGGCCGCTAATGCGTGTGAGCCATATTCGCCACGGTGTCAATGCTTGGCCAACCAAACCGGCAAGCATACCAAAAAGCGCAAAGGCCACGGCCAGCCAGGTGTAGCCCGACCCCAGGCCATTACGGATGTAGTACATGGGCCCCCCGACGTAGAGCCCGGCGGCATCCTGCTCGCGGAACTGTACGGCCAGCACTGCCTCGGCGAATTTGGTGGCCATGCCCACCAGCGCAATCAGCCACATCCAGACCAACGCGCCCGGGCCGCCCATATGGATAGCCGTGGCTACGCCGGCGATATTGCCCGTTCCCAGGGTGGCGGCTAGCGATGTGGCCAGTGCACCCAGCGCGCGGATGGAGCCCTGGCCCTGATCCGCCGCCCGGGCTTGCCGGAAGGAAAAGCCCAGCTTGCGCAGCGGCAGAAAGCCCAGGCGGATGCTGAGGTAGAGGCCGGTAAAGGCCAGCAGAACCAGCATGGCCTGTTCCCAGAGCAGCGACGACAGGGCGTTAAGCCATTCCTGTAGACGATCCATGATTGTGGTTGCTCCCCCGAAAAGGTGCCAAAGCCTTCACCCCGGCCTTGGCCGGTCTGGTTCAGGTGGCCTGCTTGTACGCGCGTGTCAGAAAACCCCGATTCCCAACCCGAGAGCTATAGGCAGACAGAAATTGTCATAAAGAGAGCGGGACGACAACCGGGATCCCAAGTCGGACCGCATTTGGCCCCCGCCGTATCGACGGCATTGCCAGCCGTAGGATAGAAAGATTAGTGTCGGCGGGTGGCCTAGTCTTAATTCACGAATCCTTGCCCTGATCAGCAAGTGAGTGTCCACCAACATTAGAGAAGAGGTATGGATAAAGCTCACCCCTTGCAGTCGGTGGAAAACAACCAGTCGAATGCCGGTCCGGTTGAACTGCCGCGCCAGCTGGAACCGGTTCGACGGCAGGTGATCGATCGTCTGGCGCAGTTCCTCGCGCAGATGCTGGATCAGGCGGACGATCGCCTGTTCGACATGGCTGAGAATGCGCCAGAGGCCGAGCAAAACCACTATTTCGATACCATGCGGGAACTCCGGCTGCAACGCAGTGGTCTCGAAAACGGCTTTCGGCAGGAGCTGGAGAACCGTTTTCACGCCCTGGTGCAGCAGGATCAGGCTCGAAAGCAGCAGGGCACCGGGCAAGATGCCGTCGTTGACCAGGACGTGGATATCGATCACCTGGGCCTGGTAGAAGAAGACCAGCTCGAGGCGGACGTGGCCCTGGAAAACATGGCCCGGCGGGCCCGCGGCCAGTGTGACGAAGCCCTGCGGCTTTTCAACTACCGGGTGGAATACCTCTACGAAAGCCGCTTCGAGGTGGATCAAAAGCTATCGCCGCTGGAACCGCTCCAGGTAGCCGGCTGCTTCCAGGCTAATCTGGGCAACATGGACCTGAATGTCCAGGACCGTCTGGTCCTGATGAAACTATTCGAGCGCGGCGTTCTGGTGGAATTGCCCACGGTGGTAAACGAAGCCAACCGCAGTCTGGTGCGTGCCGGCGTACTACCCGATATGAAAAAACCGCCGGTTAAGTCCGGCGAAGAACCGGCAGTGACGCCGCCCGAGGAACAAGAAGACCCGGAGCCGGCGCCGACATCAGGCGAAGGGGAAAAGGAACCGGTGTTCGGCATGCTTCAGAACCTGCTGGGCACTATGCGCCAGTCCGGGGGTGATGGAGTCGAGGATGGTGGTTCGTCGGATGCGCTGGCCGCCAAAGTCGGCCCCAGTCCGGAGAACATCGCCGTTGTGCATAACGGCGTCCCTTATGTGAATGGCACGCCCGCTGAACCGGACGCGGTGATCCAGGTTCCGTCTCAGGATCTCAATGGCATGCTCGGCCGGCTGCAACAGCTGGAGCAGCAATTGCAGGCGACGGACGGCAAGGTGGATGAGCTCAACGTCAAACAGGAGCTGTCCGGCCTGCTGGAGCAGGAATACGGCAAGGAATCCCTCCATGCCCTGGAGGAGTCCGATGATGACGCCATCA
>CAYPKI010000020.1:2074-12597 GCA_964411265.1 uncultured Alcanivorax sp.
CGACGATGCCCTGCCGGCCGAAGTGCGCGCGCTCATCGGCCGACTACAGATTCCTTTGCTCAAGGTCGCCATCGCGGACAAGACCTTTTTCAACAACGAGGAGCATCCGGCGCGCGAGTTGCTCAATCTGCTCGCGCGCGCCGGAAGTCAGTGGAGTCCCGAGCAGGGCCTTGATGACGAGCTTTACCAGCGCATCGAGCAGGTCGTGCATCGCGTCCTGAATGAGTTCGACACGGATTCCGGACTCTTTCAGGAGTTGCTGCGGAGTATGAAATCCTTTCTGGACCAGCAGGAAAACCGTCGCGAGCGCGTCGAGGAGCGCGTGCGCGAGCAGGAAGAAGGCCGCGCCCGGGCGGCCCAGGCTCAGCAGCATGTGGAAGAGATCATCCAAAAGCGCATGGCGGGCCGGGATCTGCCGGAGGTGGTGGTGCGCCTTATCCGTGATGCCTGGCAACAAGTGCTCTATCTCACCTGGATTCGCGAAGGCGAGGACAGTGATCTGTGGAAGAAACGCCTGCGTATGCTGGATGCGCTGGTATGGAGTGTGTTGCCGCACCAGGACGAACAGGCACTGAAAAAGCTCAAGGATCTCAGCCCCAAGTTGCTGTCCGGGCTCAAGCATGGCCTGGAAGCGGTTAATCACGACCCGGTGGAGGCGCGCAAGTTGCTGGTTGGGCTGCGCGACGAGCACCGCCGCCTGCTGCGCGGGCTGGAGGTCGAGCGCGTGCACATAGAAGATCAGGCCGCTGCCGAGGAAGTGGAACAAGCTGTCGAGCAGGAGTCACTGCCGGCCGATCACCCCCGGGTCAAGGAAGCTGAACAGCTTCAGCCCGGCCAGTGGCTGGAAATCGGGTTGGGCGAGGGCGCGCGGCGCTGCAAGCTGGCTGCCAATATCCGCTACGGGGAAAAGCTGGTGTTTATCAACCGGCGTGGACTCAAGGTGGTGGAGCACTCCGCGCTGAGTCTGGGGCTTGCGCTGGAGCAGGGCGTGGCTCGGCTGATCAATCAGGGTGCCCTCTTTGACCGGGCGCTGGAGTCGGTTATTGGCGACCTGCGCCGTGAGCAGGAAAAGCACAGCGACGGGCGCGAACACGACCAGGCCGGGCAAGTGCTAGAATGACAGCAATGGCACACCGCACGGAGTCACGCTGCCTTGTTGACCTTGTCCCGCCACTGGGTGGCTCAGGCCCGGCACTGGCCGTCGCCCAATTACGGCGAACGGCCCGACCCGGACGATATCAGTCTCATTATCGTGCATAACATCAGCCTGCCGCCGGGCGAGTTCGGCGGCGGCCATGTGGATGCGCTGTTCACCAACCGTCTCGATCCCGACGCCCATCCCGGCTTTCGGCAGCTGGAAGGCTTGCAGGTATCCTCGCACTTTCTTATCGATCGTGCGGGCGAACTAACGCAATATGTTGCCTGTAACCACCGCGCCTGGCATGCGGGCCGATCCAGTTGGGCAGGACGACAGGAATGTAATGATTTCGCCATTGGCATCGAGCTGGAAGGCGTCGATGATATTGCCTATGAACCGGTCCAATATCACAGGCTGGCGGAGCTGGTCGCCTTGCTGCAGGCGAGCTATCCGCGTCTGGAGCTGGATGCCGTAGCGGGACATGAGGATGTGGCGCCGGGCCGCAAAACGGATCCGGGACCGGCCTTCGACTGGGCCGTTTTCTGGTCCCGACTGGCGGGGTGGCATGATACGGACAAGGGGGAGTTCCTATGAAATTGCTGATCCTGTTGCTGGTACTGGGCCTGCGGCGTCTGGACTACGCCTGGCCGGAATGGCTGCGCGCGCCGGCGCGTTTTGCGCGCCTGCTGGTGCCGCTCGGTGATCTGGCCGGGGCGTTGCGCCTGTCGGGTCCTTTCCGCTGGCTGGTCATGGTGCTGCTGCCAGCCGCCGTTTTGGGAGGCCTGATTGCCTGGCTGCACTGTGTGCTGGGCGGGGTGCCCGGCTGGATTGTCGGCGGCGCGCTGCTGCTGTGGCTGCTGGGTCCGGACAGTGAGAACCGGCGCGTGGACGATTTGCTCGTACGCGGCCGGATGCAGGATTCGGCCGGCGTCGCCGATGCGGCCACGGATTTCGGCGTCTCGGGCGAACCCGGTGATGCCGGTTTTTTCGGCAGCCTTTACAGCCGCATTCTCAATCGCGAGGCACAGGGCCTTTTTGCCCTCAGTTTCTGGTTGATCGTACTGGGCTACTGGGCGGCGCTGCTGTACACCCTCAATTATTTTCTCATGCGCGTGGAAGACGAGGATGCTGCCCTGGCGGACACCGCCCGGACTGTGCATGCGGCGCTGTTCTGGCCACCGGGACGGCTGCTGGCGGGCTGTATGGCCCTGGCCGGCGACTGGCGGCGGGTTAGCGAGACCCTGTCCGGTCGTGTCTGGACCCTGGAAGACGATAACCGTTTACTCGACGACGCCATGAACGCCGCCGTGGGCGTGGAGGAGGCAACAGAACCCGAGGCGATGGATCAGGCCATGGACCGGCTGGAAAGTCGTCAGGGCCTGTTGCTGCGCTGTCTGGCCATCTGGCTGTTGCTGGCCGCCGGCTGGGTGTTGATCAGCTGACTCGGTTGACCACAGGGTCACGGCGGCTATCATAGAACTATACGGCATGTTTACCCAACATGCCGGGGCATGAGTCGGCTCTGTACGCGCCGGAACCGGCGGGTCAGCGGCTCATGCGGACTTGCGAAGACAGGACGCCATCATGACCCAACGCAGTTTCTTCAATGACCAGGATCCCCGCGAGACCCGGGAATGGCTGGATGCACTGGAATCGGTAGTGGAGTTCGAAGGTGCCGAGCGCGCCAACTGGCTGCTCGATACTGTCACGGATGTAGCCCAGGAACAGGGCGTTTATCGCACGGACCTGAACACGCCTTATGTGAACACCATTCCGACCCATGAAGAAGAACCCCTGCCGGGGGACATGTTCATGGAGCGGCGTTTGCGCTCGCTGGTGCGCTGGAACGCCATGGCCATGGTCATGCGCGCGAACCAGAATGATGACGAACTCGGTGGCCATATCGCCACCTTCGCCTCGTCGGCCACGCTCTATGACGTGGGCTTCAATTATTTCTTCCGCGCGCCCACGGACACCTTCGGCGGTGACCTCGTCTATTTCCAGGGGCATTCGGCGCCCGGTATCTATGCCCAGTCCTACCTCGAGGGTCGGCTGACCGAGGAGCAGATGGACAATTTCCGGCGCGATGTGGACGGGCAGGGCTTATCCTCCTATCCCCATCCGTGGCTCATGCCCAAATACTGGCAATTCCCGACCGTGACCATGGGCTTGGGCCCGATTCAGGCCATCTTTCAGGCCCATATCATGAAGTACATGGAAAACCGGGAACTGGTACCCGAGCAGAATCGCAAGATCTGGGCCTTTCTCGGCGACGGCGAAATGGATGAGCCGGAATCGCTGGGCGCGATCTCGCTGGCCGGCCGGGAGAAGCTGGACAACCTGGTTTTCGTCATCAACTGCAATCTGCAACGCCTCGACGGCCCCGTGCGCGGCAACGGCAAGATCATTCAGGAGCTGGAAGGCCTCTTCCGCGGCGCCGGCTGGAACGTCATCAAGGTGGTCTGGGGGCGGATGTGGGATCCGCTACTCGAGCGCGATACCAACGGGGTACTGCGTCAACGCATGGCCGAATGCGTGGACGGCGAATATCAGGCCTACAAGAAAAATGGTGGCGCCTACACGCGTGAGCACTTCTTTGGCAAATATCCCGAGCTCGAGAAGATGGTGGAGCATCTCACCGACGATGAGATCTATCGCCTGAACCGGGGCGGCCATGATCCGCACAAGGTCTATGCCGCCTATCACGAGGCCTTTCACCACAAGGGCCAGCCCACCGTGATTCTGGCGAAGACGGTCAAGGGCTACGCCATGGGCGCCGGCGAGGCCACCAACAAGACCCACCAGATGAAAAAGCTGGACCTGGACAGCCTCAAGGAATTCCGGGACCGCTTCGATATGCCGTTTTCGGATGAGCAGCTCAAGGACATTCCCTATTACCGGCCGTCCGAGGACTCGCCGGAAATGCGCTACCTGCGCGAGCGCCGCAAGAATCTCAACGGCTTTCTGCCCACGCGGCGCCAGGAAGCCGACGAAAAGCTCGACGTTCCGGATCTGGGTCTGTTCGGCAACTTCCTGGAGGGTAGCGGTGACCGCGAGATTTCCACCACCATGGCCTTTGTGCGCATGCTTTCGTCGCTGGTGAAGCAGAAAAATATGGGCGAGCGCATTGTTCCCATTGTCCCGGACGAGGCGCGCACTTTCGGCATGGAGGGGCTCTTCCGCCAGCTCGGCATCTACGCCTCCCAGGGCCAGCAGTACGAGCCCGAGGATGCCGGGCAGATGATGTATTACCGCGAGGACAAGAAAGGCCGGATTCTGGAAGAGGGCATTAACGAAGCCGGCTCCATGTCCGGCTGGATCGCCGCCGGGACCAGCTATAGCGTACATAACTATCCGCTCATTCCCTTCTACATTTTCTATTCCATGTTCGGTTATCAGCGCGTGGGGGATCTGATCTGGGCCGCGGGCGACAGTCAGGCCAAGGGTTTTCTGCTGGGTGGCACGGCCGGACGCACGACCCTCAACGGCGAAGGGCTGCAGCACCAGGACGGTCACAGCCATGTGCTGATGTCCGTGGTACCCAACTGCGTTTCCTATGATCCCTGCTATGCCTATGAGCTGGCGGTGATTCTCCAGGACGGGCTCAAGCGCATGTATGCCGATCAGGAGAAGGTGTTCTATTACATCACCCTGATGAACGAGAACTACCACCATGGCGCCATGCCCAAGGGCGCCGAGGAAGGTATCCGGCGCGGGCTTTACCTGCTGCACGAAAGCAGCCGCCGGGCCAAGAAAAAGCGCGTTCAGCTCCTGGGCGCGGGTACGATCCTGCGCGAGGTCGAGGCGGCCGCTCAGATTCTGGAGGAAGACTACAGCGTGGGCGCCGATATCTGGAGCGCCACCAGCTTCAATGAGCTGCGCAAGGAAGGGCTCGAGATCGACCGCTGGAATATGCTGCACCCGGACCAGGAACCGCGGGAGTGCTGGGTGCGTACCTGTCTCCAGGACCGTTCCGGCCCGGTCATTGCATCCACGGATTACATCAAGACCTATGCCGATCAGATCCGGCCCTTTGTGGACGCGCCCTACCGGGTGCTGGGCACGGACGGTTTCGGGCGCAGCGACTCCCGGGCGAAGCTGCGCGAGTTTTTTGAAGTGGATCGGTATTTCGTGGTGGTGGCGGCGCTCACGGAGCTGGCGAATAGCGGCGCGGTCGAGCGCAGCCAGGTTGCGGAAGCCATGAAACGCTTCGGTATCGACCCGAACAAGCCCTATCCACCCAGAAATTAAGTGGTGCCGGCCCCGGCGCGGCACCTTGTCAGAGTAAGGAGAAGCGCGTGAGCGTGGAAACCATTCCGGTGCCTGATGTTGGCAGCGATGATCCGGTCGACGTGATCGAGGTGTCCGTCCAGGTGGGGGACACCATTGAGCCGGAAGACACCATTGTTGTGCTGGAATCAGACAAGGCAACGCTGGAAGTGCCGGCGCCCAAGGGAGGCACGGTCAACAAGTTGCTGGTGCAGCAGGGGGACCGGGTCCGCGAGGGCGACAGCCTGCTGGAACTGGATGCCGCTGATGAGCACGCGGGCGCTGGGGCTCCGGCATCGGAAGAGACCGGCACGGAGACGCCTCCGGCTCCGCCGGAATCCCCGGCACCGGCGGAAGCAGCCGGCGCAGAGGATGGTGCCGAGGCGGCCTCGGCGTCGTCCGGCTCGGAGCAGGTTCAGTCGGTGCCCGTGCCGGATCTGGGCGATATCGATTCCGCTGAGCTGGTGGAATTCAGCGTCAGCGTCGGCGACCACGTGGACGCGGAGCAGATCATCGCCGTACTGGAATCGGATAAGGCCTCGCTGGAAATTCCCGCACCGGCTGGAGGCACTATTACGAGGTTGGTAGCACAGGTAGGTGCGCAACTCGCCTCTGGTGATGCCCTCGTGGAAATGAAAACCGCTGCGGCCGTGTCAGCGGCGCAGCAACAGGAAACGGACAGCGCCGCGGAGGACAAAACGCAACAGGCCCCCGCGCCCGAGCCTCCATCTCCGGAACCGGCCGCCCCGAGCACCGAGCCAGCGCCTCCGGCGTCGGAGCCGGCTGCGCGGGAGGAAGTGACACCGGCCCGGGATACGGAACCGTCGAAAGAAGTTCATGCCGGGCCTGCCGTGCGCAAGCTCGCCCGCAAGCTGGGCGTCGAGCTGGGCCATGTAGGTCGGGGGTCCGGGCCCCATGAGCGTATTGTCAAGGAAGATGTCCATGCGCACGTTAAGAAACTGCTGACCGAGGAAAAAGCCGCCGGCGGTGGGTCCGGAGCGGGGGTCGAACTGCCGGAGATCGACTTCAGTCAGTTTGGCGAAGTCGAAGAGGTCGAGCGCAGCAAACTGCGCAAAATGAGCGCGGCGAATCTGCACCGCAGCTGGGTCACGATTCCCCATGTCACCCAGCACGATGAAGCGGATGTAACGGACCTGGAAGCCTTCCGCAAGGAACAGAACAAGACGCTGGAGAAAGAGGGCGTCAAGCTCACCATGCTGGCCTTTCTGGTTCACGCCTGCGCACGCACCTTGCGCGAATTCCCGGATGTGAATGCATCCCTGTCGCCGGATGGGGAAAGCCTGATCCGCAAGCACTATATTCACATGGGCATTGCGGTAGACACGCCCAAGGGGCTGGTGGTACCCGTGATCCGGGATGCTGACAAGAAGGGACTCACCGAGATTGCTCGCGATCTGGATGAGCTGTCCACCAAGGCGCGGGACGGCAAACTCAGCCCCCGGGACATGCAGGGCGGCACCTTCAGCATCTCCTCACTGGGCGGAATCGGCGGCACCGCCTTTACGCCCGTGGTGAACTGGCCGGAGGCCGCTATCCTGGGTGTAAGCCGGATGGAGACCCAACCCGTCTGGGACGGCCAGGCCTTTCAGCCCCGGCTCATGCTGCCGCTGTCGTTTTCTTATGACCACCGCATCGTCGACGGCGCTGACGCCGCGCGCTTTACCACCTATTTGTCCGGGCTGTTGAAGGATATGCGGAGGGCCTTGTTATAAGAAGGCGCGAGGGCCGAGGAGCTAGGCAAGAGAAGTATTGAGCCGGCTTGCAAATAAGTTGCCATTCCCGGGGGTGATTTTCTCTCGAGAGCGCTTTCCAAAGACAAGGTACAACGTTTGTGGCGGATATTACGACTGATCTTCGTCCTCGCACCTCGCGCCTCGCTCCTAGTTCCTCGTGCCTGGCTCCTTGCTCCTGGTTCCTCGCGCCTGAATCCTCGCTACTTTGGTTGCCACATGGGCTCACCTTCACCCGCGTCTCGGTTGATGGCCCGGGCGAGCATGAAGAACAGATCCGATAGGCGATTGAGAAAGGGCAGGCTGGCGCTGCCTTCCGGAAAATCCGTCACTGGTATGAGCCGGCGTTCCACATTCCGTGTCAGCGTGCGGCAGTAGTGACACCAGGCGCCGGCCCGGGTACCGCCGGGCAGCACGAATTCCTCCAACGGCGGCAACTCCTGATTGAGCGTATCGCAGGCCGTTTCCAGTTCCGTCAGGTGCTCGGCCGCGAGGTAGAGACTATCCGGAATGGCCAGCTCCGCGCCCACGTCGAAGAGCCGTTGCTGAATCCAGTTGAGCTGCTCCTGATGCCGGTTGTCGTCGTCGAGGAGACTGCGCAAAAAGCCGATGGCCGCGTTCAGCTCATCCATCGCGCCCATGCCTTCAATGCGCGGTGCGTTCTTGGGTTGGCGCGAGCCGTCCGCGAGTCCGGTTTCACCCTCGTCGCCGGAACGGGTGACCACGCGGCTGAGCCGGTTCTTGTCCGATTCGCTCATAGTTTCAATCCCACTGTCGTGATTACGTGTTTCCCGGGCAAAGGCCGGGCGTTATAGGTGTTTGTACCTGTGCGCCGGCCATAGTCGGCCGCCCGGTTATCCCCAAGGTTGTAAATGCCGGCTTCCAGAAAAATGCCCTGGTCCTCGGCGCGCAGAATCAAATCGGACATGCGGTAACTGTCCAGGCGCCGGGATTGATTGCCGGGATCGTCATCCAGATAGCGGCGGCCCGTGTAACGATGCACCAGAGATACCTTGAGCCAGGCGAGCGCCTGCCAGTCCGCGCGGACATGGGCGTTGCTTTCGGGTACCAGGGGTATCTCGTTACCCTCGTCGGGACCGCCCTCCAGAACCGCGCGCTGATAACTGCCATTGAGGGTCAGCATGAGATCGTCATCCAGTTGCCAGCGTGAATTCAGCGCTACCCCCTTGCGAAGCGTGGGCTCCTTGAGGTTTCGGTTTGCACCATCCATGCCTGCCTCGGGATCAAAGACGATCTCGTTGTTGAAACGCCCACGCCAGAAGGTGAGTTGCGAACGCTGGGCCCCTTCCGCCCAGCTGGCACCGGCGGTATAGGTGTGGCCGGTCTGGGCTTTCAGCCGGGCTGGATCGCCCCGACGGATTTCGTCCGCGTCGGCAATGCGGATGCTGCGCTGCGCGCCGGCAAAGAGGGAAAAAGTGGACAAGGGGGCATAGCGCACACCGCCTTCGTACATAGCTTCGTCGGCCTCGGAGCCGGCCCGATTGCCGGCGAGATCCCGACTGTCGGTCGTCACTTGCAGCTCGCGCGCGCCCAGGCTCAGCGACCAGTGCTCGCCCAGCTCCATAAGATCATGCAAATACCAGCCGTCTTGCTCCTGCTCTACCTTGTCCAGCGATGCGGGCGCGCTGATGCCGCTTTCCGCGGTGGCGGATCGCCGCGTGTACTCGTAACGGTACTGGTCCCAGCCCAGGGTTAGCTGATTGCGCAGGCCCTCCGCCTTTCCTTTTACGACCACACGCGGATTGAGGTTATAGCTGTCCCTGTCTGTCTCCGAGTAGGGTGTAGCACTGGTGTTTTGCAGCATCTGTCGGGAACGATGCCGGCGCGAGGCATCCAGATGGAGGGTGGCGTTGTCGCCGAGTGGCAAGGCGACGCCAGGACTCAGGGTGAAGCCCTGCGTGCTGGCCCAGTCCGAGGGTGTGTTCGCGCCTTCGGGATTGTTCTCGAAATCGGTGTTTCTGGTGACAAAAGAAGCATTCCGGCCGCCGGGCAGCTCCAGCTCCTGTTCTTCCAGCGTGCCGGTCAGTGAGAACCGCGCGCCGCCGGCCCGGGCGCGCAGGTCCAGAAAGCCGTTGTGCTGGCGAAGCTGATTGTTGTCCCTATAGCCGTCGGTATTGAGTACCTCGGCGGCCCATGCGCCGCTCAGGTTGTCGCCGCTGCCGGTGGTCCAGGCGCCCCCGCCCCGGCGGCGGAAATCGCCCGTGGACGCGCGGGCGCCCGCGGCGTTGCCGTAGTCCTGGCGTGTAACGATATTGATCGCGCCACCCGCCGTGCCGTGGCCGTAGAGCGCCGCGCCGGCACCGGGCAGGATTTCGACGCGTTCCACCGCGGCCAGCGGGATGGCATCCAGGTCGGGCGCCGAAGCGTCGACGTTACTGTATCGATGGCCATTAAGCAGGATCAGGGTGTTATTGCCGGCGGATGCGCCGAAGCCCTGAAGGTCGATGCGGGCTCGGCTGCCGTTCAGGCCCAGGCGCTCACGCGTGTCGATACCGCCGACCGCATCCAGCAGGCCGGCGAGATGAGTCGCTCCGGCTTGCTCAATCGCGTCCCGTTCGAGCGTCACCGTACCGGTAGGCAGCCTGCTGATCAGGTCTGCGCTGCGCGAGGCGCTCGAGCGCAACGGGTCCTTGCGGCTGTCCCGGCCATCGGCCGTACTGCTGAAAGCGGCCAGCATTGCGATCAGCGCGTACACACGAGCACTCATGATTCCTCTCCGGGCGAGCCGGCGCGAAGGTCGCGGCTGCGAACAACCGGAACGGACCCTAGACCGGGCCCCGGCCCGGGTCAAGCTGGGGGCCCGCCACCAGTCAGCGGTTTTCCGCAATCCGGCGCAGCTGGCGGGATTCATCGAGCCCTCCCTCGGCCTGGTCCAGCAGGGCCTCCGCTTCGATGTCGTCCTTTTCGCCAGCCGCGCAGAGGGCAATACTGACTTCCAGTTGAATGAATCCGGCCGTGGTCTTGTAGGCGCGGTGATTCAGGCTCTCGTGCAGGCGCCGGAAACTGCCGGGTGTGCAGCGATCCCTGTCGGGCTGGTGGGTAATGAGTGCAAACTCATTGGTGCCCATGCGCGCAAGAATATCCAGGGGCCGGACGAGTTGCCTCAGACGTCGGCTGAAGCCCAATAGCGCCTGTTGCACCAGCCCCTCGCCGTGGTCGCGTTCCAGTTCATCCAGATTTTCCACGCGCATGATCAGTAAACAGGCGGCGCCGCCGCGCGCGTGCGCGTGCTGCAATGCGTCCTCCAGGCGCTTGAGGCCTACCGGGGCGCGCTCGAGCCACACAGCGGCCGCGAGACGATCCCGCAGGTGTTCGTCGACGGCGAGTTCATCGGCGGGAGCGAC
>CAYPKI010000020.1:12611-20103 GCA_964411265.1 uncultured Alcanivorax sp.
AGCCGGTTCTGTATGAGGACCAGCCGCTCAGCCGCAAAAACCCGGTGTAACAACTGCTCGTTCATGACCGACTTGTTGATGAAGTCGTCCACGCCCTGTTCAAACGCGTGCTGGAGCGCGTCCGAGCCCTCCTTGCCGGTTAGCAGAATTACATAGGTGTAGTGATTGGCCGATTCGTCGAACTGACGGATGCGCTGGGTCAGCTCCAGACCATCAATTTCCGGCATGAGCCAGTCGGCGATGACGATATCGGCGGGGCGATTTTCTATGGCCTGGAGCGCTTCCTGCGCGGAATTCTCGTTGCGGATATCGCTGTAGCCCCCCGCCGTCAGGGTGCGACGCACAACGGCGGAGGAAAACTTGGCGTCATCGACAATGAGGATACTGAGATCGTTTTCGGGCATGTCGGGATTCTTCTGCTGTTGTTATGACCCTGACTATAGCCTCTTCGGCCGGTGTTGCCATAGCGGTGATTTATCCGGATATCTCGCTAGCGGTCTGGCGAGCCGGATCGCCCCTTCGGTAGAGCAGGACCGCCAGCACGATTGCGGGCACGCCGATCAGTGCCGAGCAGACGAAGAACCAGGACCATCCTACTTTCTCGGCCAACACCCCGGTGAACCCGCCCAGAAACTGACCAGGCAGGGTCATGAGCGAACTCAGCAGTGCGTACTGGGTCGCCGTGTAGGCGCTGTTGGTCAGGCTGGACAGATAGGCGATAAACACCGAAATGGCCATGCCCCCGGTGAGATTATCCGCCGTAATCGTCATCACCAGCCCCGGCAGTTCCGGCCCGATGAGGGCCAGCCAGGAGAATAGAAGATTGGTGACGGGCACCATAAGCGCGGTGAGGATCAGAATGGGCATGATGCCGTACCGGGCCACCAGCAACCCCCCGGCGGCAGCGCCGGTCAGCGTCATGATGAGCCCGTAAAAAGCGGCGATATTGGCTATCTCGCCCTTGGAGAAGCCCAGCTCCAGATAGAAGGGATTGGCCATGACGCCCATGACGATATCGCTGATCCGGAAAACGCCTACGAACACCAGAATCAACAGCGTAGTTCGCCCGTAGCGCTGGAAGAATTCGACGAAGGGGCAGATCACCGCGCCGATGAACCAGGCATTGAAATCCCGGCGCCAGCCCTGGTGCTCGGTGGCATGGAGGTAGTCCTGAACGCGCTGCTCCAGTCGTTCGGTACGACGGTTCATGTTGGTCACCGGCTCCAGAATGACCAGCGTGGTGGTCAGGCCGATGCCCATAAGCCCGGCCATGGTGGCGTAGGCCAGCGACCAGTTGCCGATCTGCGCCACATGGAGCGCGCCGGCGCCGGCGGCCAGCAGGGCGATGCGGTAGCCGAAAACATAGGTGCTGGCCATGGCGCCCTGCCGGTCGGACGACACGGCTTCGATGCGATAGGCGTCAATGGCAATATCCTGAGTGGCGGAGCCGAAAGCCACCAGAACAGCCCAGACGGCGACGAGCCCGAGCATGTCCGTGGGATCGGTGAGCGCAATGCCCACAAGCCCGCCGGCGATGGCCAGCTGGGCGACCAGCATCCAGGCCCGGCGGCGGCCGAACCAGCGGGTCAGGCCCGGCAGTTCCAGCCGGTCCACAATGGGCGCCCAGAACACCTTGATGCTGTGCGCCATCCCCACCCAGCTGAGAAAGCCGATAGCGGCCAGCTCTACGCCCAGATCCTGAAGCCAGGCGGTAAAGGTGCCCCCCACCAGCAGCAGGGGCAGCCCGGCCGAGAATCCCAGAAAGGCCATGCCCACCACCCGGGGATGACCATACACGCGGAGGGCGTCATGCCAGCTGCGTCTGGGGGTTTCGCTCATGGGTTGGGAGCCCTGTTTCCGCCTCGCCGGCAAAAGGGAGCAGTATGCCTGTATGCGGAGGGATCGTCACTGAGGCGAGGGCCAGTACATCGGACGAGTCTGTTCCGAAGGCTCTGGAACAGTGGCAAGGAGCAAGCACAAGGGCGCAAGGAATCAATCAGGGCGGCCGGTAAACCGTATTGTTCCTTGCCTCTTGCTCCTCGCGCCTTTTCCAGAACCTCTGGAAGAGTCGTGGCCTGGGCTCGGCTCCCGCAGGGGGTTATCGGAGGCCGCCGTCCATCTCGATGCAGCGGCCGGTGAAATAGTCGTTTTCGAAAATGAACTTCACCGCATTGGCGATATGTTCGGTCTCGCCGATGCGGCCCAGGGGCACGGCCTGCGTGAGTTGCTCCCGCGCCTCGGGTTTCATGGCGGCGATCATGTCCGTGTTGATGGTGCCGGGCGCAATGCTGCCGGTGCGGATATTGAACTTGGCCAGCTCCCGGGCCCAGACCTCGGCGAGCGATGCCACACCCGCCTTGGCGGCGGAGTAGTTGGACTGCCCGAAGCTGCCCTGTTTCGCCAGCGAGGACATGTTCACGATGACACCCTCGTCCACGCCCAGTTCCAGCATCCGGGCCGCCGCCTCGCGGCCGCACAGGAAAACGCCGGTGAGGTTCACGTCCATGACGGACTGCCACTCATCGACACTCATCTTTTTCTGAACCTCGCCCTCCTTGAATTTCACCAGCTGCGCGTCGCGGGTGATGCCGGCATTGTTCACGCAGCCGTCCAGCCGGCCCAGGTCCTGCACCACGTCCTGGAAGAGCTTTTCCACTTCCTCCTCCTGAGCCACATTGACCCGGTAGGCCCGGCCCTCGCCGCCGGCCTGCTGACAGAGCGTCACGGTCTCGTCCAGATCGTCCTGGTTGAGATCGACGCAGGCGACGTGAGCCCCGGCCGCTGCCAGACCCTCGGCAATGCCCCGACCCAGGCCGCGGCCCGCACCCGTGACCACAATGACTTTGTTGTTGAGATCCATACATGCCTCCCTCAGCAATAAACATGGTGTTTAGCGCGGTATTATGGCGACAAGACTGGGTACAGGCAAACCCGGGATTAAACGCTTGAAACCAGGGTGGGTGCCCCCACCTAACGGACCGGGGATGACCGGAGGAGCTTGACTCTCCGGCGATTGTCCATACCATTAGCACTCACGAAAGGAGAGTGCTAACACTCTTCAGGAAGAGTGCAAAACCTCAACTAGGAGACCCGAGGCAATGAAAATCCGTCCTTTGCATGATCGTGTAGGTATCAGGCGCGAGGAAGAAGAAACCACGACCTCCGGCGGCATCGTGCTGCCCGGTTCGGCGGCGGAGAAGCCGTCACGGGGCGAAGTGGTGGCCGTGGGCAACGGCAAGATTCAGGACAATGGCGAGGTGCGAGCCCTCGACGTCAACAAGGGGGACAAAGTGATCTTCGGCCAGTTTGCCGGTAACACCGTCAAGGTGGACGGCGAAGAGCTGTTGATCATGAGCGAAAACGAAATCCTGGCCGTTATCGAAGGCTGAAGACGGTAGCGAACAAGCAAACCTGGTAAAGGGAAGAGACAATCATGGCAGCTAAAGACGTCATATTCCGTGACGAAGGTCGCCAGCGCATGCTGCGCGGCGTTAACAATCTGGCCGAGGCGGTTAAGGTAACCCTCGGTCCCAAGGGCCGTAATGTGGTCATCGACAAATCCTTCGGTGGGCCCACCATCACGAAGGATGGCGTAACCGTGTCGCGCGAAATCGAACTGGAGGACAAATTCGAGAACATGGGCGCGCAGATGGTCAACGAAGTCGCCTCTCAGGCCAACGACGAGTCGGGTGACGGTACCACCACGGCCACCGTACTGGCGCAATCCATTGTCACCGAGGGCCTCAAGTCCGTGGCTGCGGGCATGAACCCCATGGACCTCAAGCGCGGCATCGACAAGGCCACGGACAACCTCGTCAAGGAGCTGGCCAAGCTGGCGACGCCCTGTGAGAGCGGCAAGGGCATTGAGCAGGTGTCCACCATTTCCGCCAATGCCGACAAGAATGTGGGCAAGATCATTTCCAAGGCCATGGACAAGGTGGGCGCCGAGGGTGTGATCACCGTCGAGGAAGGCTCGGGTCTGGAAAACGAGCTGGATGTGGTCGAGGGCATGCAGTTCGACCGCGGTTATCTCTCGCCTTACTTCATCAATAAGCAGGAGAAGATGACCGTCGAGCTGGAAGAGCCCTATATCCTGCTCGTCGACAAGAAAATCTCCAACATCCGGGAACTGCTGCCGGTGCTGGAAAACGTCGCCAAGACCAACAAGCCCCTGATGATCATCGCCGAGGACATCGAGTGCGAGGCTCTGGCCACGCTCGTGGTGAACAACATGCGCGGTATTATCAAGTGCGCCGCTGTGACGGCGCCCGGCTTCGGTGATCGGCGCAAGGCCATGCTCCAGGACATCGCCCTGCTGACTGGCGGCACGGTGATTTCCGAGGAAGTCGGGCTGTCTGTCGAGAACGCCTCGCTGGAGGATCTGGGCAGCGCCAAGAAGATCAATATCGACAAGGACAACACCACGGTCGTTAATGGCAAGGGCAACAAGGATGACGTTGACGCCCGCGTGAGCCAGATCAAGAAGGAAATCGAGAACGCTTCCTCGGATTACGACAAGGAAAAGCTGCAGGAGCGCCTGGCGAAGCTCGCCGGGGGTGTCGCCGAGATCAAGGTGGGCGCGGCTACCGAGACCGAGATGAAGGAAAAGAAAGCTCGTGTCGAGGACGCGCTCAACGCTACCCGGGCGGCGGTGGAAGAAGGCGTGGTTCCCGGCGGCGGCGTGGCGCTGGTGCGCGCGCTTGCGAATCTCGGCAAGATCAAGGGCGAAAACGAAGAGCAGACGGCGGGTGCGCATCTCCTGATCCGTGCCCTGGAAGCGCCGTTGCGCCAGATTGCCGAGAACGCCGGCGCCGAGCCTTCGGTGATCGTTCAGGACGTTCACCAGGGCAAGGACAACTACGGCTATGACGCTGCGACCGGTAAGTACGGGGACATGCTGGAGCTGGGCATTATCGACCCGGCCAAGGTAACCCGATCCGCGCTGCAGGCGGCCGCCTCCGTGGCCAGCCTGATGCTCACGACCGAGGCCATGATTGCCGACAAGCCGCAGGAAGAAGACAGCGGCGGCGGTGGTGGTGCCCCGGATATGGGCGGCATGGGCGGCATGATGTAAGCCGTCTGCATTCCCCGAGTCCTCCGGCCCCGCATGGTTCGCCCTGCGGGGCTTTTTAATTTCGGAGGAGTTGAGAGAAGAAAGTTAAAAGTCGAAAAAAAGAAGGAGCGGATGCGCTGTGTCGAAATTTAAAGGGCTGGCGCAGCGCCCGTGTCACTGCCATGCTTACCGGCATGAATGTGGCCGAATCCGAAACGGCACTGATCGAGCACTGGCTGGACGCCGCCTGGATGGAGAAGGGGCTGTCGGATCAGTCGTTGACCAGCTATCGCCGGGATCTGATGCAGTTTGCCCACTGGCTGGGCGAGAACGAGGGGTGTTCGCTGGTGCAGTGCGAACTGCATCATGTGCGCGGTTTCCTCGCCGAGCGCTACCGGCGGGGTTTCAGCGCCCGGTCGGTATCCCGGCAGCTGTCCGCGCTGCGCGGTTTTTACCGTTGGCTCAAGCGCGAGGGCCGCATGGACGCCGATCCCACCCTCCAGGTGGAGCGCCCGCAAGTGGGCCGACCGTTGCCGAAAACACTCACCGAAGCGGATGTCGAGGCCCTGCTGGTGGCCCCGGACACGTCCACGCCCCTGGGCCTGCGGGACCGGGCGATGCTGGAGGTGCTCTACGCCACGGGTCTGCGTGTGTCCGAGCTGGTGGGGCTGACGCTGTACCAGGTGAATACGCGCCAGGGCGTGGTACGCGTGCTGGGCAAGGGTGACAAGGAGCGGCTGGTGCCCCTTGGGGACGAGGCGCTGGACTGGCTCCAGCGCTATCTTCGTGAGGGACGCTCCTTGCTCCTGGGCACGCGGAGCAGCGATGCGCTTTTCCCGGGGCGTCGGGGGCGGGCCATGACCCGGCAGACCTTCTGGCATCGGCTGCGCAAAATGGCTACCCAGGCGGGCATCACCCCTGCCCTGTCACCGCATACGTTGCGCCACGCCTTCGCGACTCACCTGCTCAACCATGGTGCCGATCTGCGCGTAGTTCAGCTGCTGCTCGGCCACACTGATCTTTCCACCACTCAGATCTATACCCACGTGGCTCAGCAGCGGCTGGCCGAACTCCATGCGGTTCATCATCCCCGGGCCTGATCGGGCGGGATGCGCGTGCCCCTCTGCCGAAGCCGGCTCGGAACGCGTAGAATCGCGCGTAACGAATCAACAATCGGAGCAGTCATGCGTTTCATCCTTCTGGCGCTGATCCTGGCGGTCAGCGCGTGCGCGGACGCGCAAAACGACGACTTCCGCAATACCCTGGAGAAGCGGCTCCAGAAAAGCTTTCAGGACATCGAAGTAACGGCCGTGGAAGAGTCCGCGATAGAGGGTATGCTCGAGGTGCAAGTCAACGGGCGCGACCGCCTCCATGTTACCGAGGACGGAAAATATATGTTTACCGGGGAAGTCTTCGCGCTCAGCGATGAGGGCGCGCAGAATGTCAGCCGGCAGCGCTTCCGTGAGGCCAGGCGCGAGGGGCTGGGCAAGATGGACCTGGATCAGGCGATCAGCTTTGTCGCGGAAGACGAGCAGTCCGAGGTCTATGTCTTTACGGACGTTACCTGTGGCTATTGCCAGCGACTGCATCAGCACATCGACGCCATCAATGCGTTTGGCATTACGGTTCACTATCTGGCCTATCCGCGCGGTGGCATGGAGGGACAGGGTGCCGGACTCATGCAGAAAGTCTGGTGTGCCGAGGACCGTCAGGCGGCGCTTACTCGTGCCAAGGCCAGCGGTGAGCTAAAGCAAAATCCCGGCGACTGCGACGAGCCGGTAAAAGCGCATTACCAGAAGGGTGTCGATTTTGGCGTGCGCGGCACACCCTCGATTTATACGCCCGAGGGCGAAAAACTGGGCGGCTATTTGCCACCGGGTAAACTGGCGTCGTCTCTGGGTCTGGAGAATCCGGAAGCGGGAAATTGACGCCCTCCGAAACCGGCAGTAAGGTTGCCGCAGTCATCGGGCAAGGGGTTAGAGCTAGGGGCCTCCTGCCACGAAGCGGCGGCCATACGTTAGCCGGCTAACCCGCCGGTGCAAGGTCATAATGAAGGCAAAAGGGGGTCGATTTGGTCAATCCGGTCAAGGTAGGTATAGCAGGTCTGGGTACCGTGGGCAGCGGCACCGTCAATGTCCTGCAGCGCAACCATGCGGAGATTGCGCGGCGCGTGGGGCGGCCCTTCGAAATCGCTCATATCGGTGCGCGCCGGGATAACCCCAACTGCGATATCAGCGGCATCCGGGTTTCGCGGGATATTTTCGCCGTAGCCGAGGATCCGGACATCGACATCCTGGTCGAACTGATCGGTGGTACAGACACGGCACGGGAACTGATGCTTGCGGCCATCAGCAACGGCAAGCATATTGTGACTGCCAACAAGGCCCTGATCGCGGAGCACGGCAACGAGCTCTTTACCGCGGCGCATCACCGCGGCGT
>CAYPKI010000021.1:0-294 GCA_964411265.1 uncultured Alcanivorax sp.
GAGGGCCGGAAGGCACCCTCAAGCAATGGTGGCTGTCCTTGATTGTCAACAGAACCCTTGCTAACAAGGCGGCTGGCGGATAAGGTTCCGGTCCTGAACGACACATTGTCAACAACAGGCCGGTGCCATGTCCGGGGCGTCCCCCGATATCGAGGATAATTCCACCCTGGCGGACCGCGTTTTCCGCGCGCTCCAGGACGATATCGTGCGCGGTGTCTGGGCCCCCGGCAGCCGTCTGGGCGAGGCGGAGCTGGCCACCCATTACGGTGTCAGCCGGGGCCCGCTGCGCGAGGC
>CAYPKI010000021.1:304-1630 GCA_964411265.1 uncultured Alcanivorax sp.
GAATCCCGCAACCTGCTCGAGCGCATGCCTCATGTGGGCGCGCGCGTGGCCGAGCTGTCCTTTGATCATCTGATCGAGCTCTATCATGTGCGCGAGGCCATGGAGGGCATGGCGTGCCGTCTGGCGGCCACGCGCATGAGCGACGAGGAGATTGCGGGCCTGGTGGAGGTGCTGGAGCAGCACGAGCAGCAGCAGGATATCCGCGAAGACGTGGCCTATTTCCAGCGCGAGGGGGATCTGGATTTTCATTACCGCGTCATCCAGGGTAGCCACAATGACTCGCTGGTGCGCATGCTCATCGGCGAGCTCTATCACCTGGTGCGCATGTACCGCTACCAGTTCAGCACCACCAGCAACCGTCCCCAGAAGGCTCTGCGCGAGCACCGCGGCATTGTCGAGGCGCTGCAGGCGCGCGATGGGGAGATGGCGGAGTGGCTCATGCGCCGGCATATCAGCCGGGCGCGGGAGAATATCGAGGCCCAGGCGGGGGACGCGAGGAGCTAGGCACGAGGTTCGAGGAGCGAGGTGCGAGGAGAATCATGACGCTGTGGGAGCGGCATCCTTGCCGCGACTTCCAGAGCCTCTGGAATGGGTCGGGGCACGGATGCCCCTCCCACAGTGGATACAGTGCGGGAACACCGTCCCCGCCGTGGGAGCGGCGTCCTCGCCGCGATTTCATTCCAGAGACGCTGGAAAAGGTCGCGGCGTGGACGCCGCTCCCACAGGAACTGAACACAACAGGAGAGCAGTATGAGCAAGCAAGAAAGCCCTGGCGCCCGGTTCCGCCGGGCCCTGCAGGAGGAAAAACCGCTCCAGGTGATGGGCGCCATCAATGCCTACTGTGCGCTGATGGCGGAGAAGACCGGTTACAAGGCCATCTATCTCTCCGGCGGCGGAGTGGCGAACGCCTCCTACGGGCTGCCGGATCTGGGCATGACCAGCATGAACGATGTGCTGGCCGACGCGGACCGCATTACCTCGGCCACGGATACCCCGCTGCTGGTGGATATCGACACCGGCTGGGGCGGTGCCTTCAATATCGGGCGCACCATCAAGGAGATGACCAAGGTGGGCGTAGCTGCGGTGCATATGGAGGATCAGGTGGCGCAGAAGCGTTGCGGCCACCGGCCCAACAAGGAGCTGGTGTCCACGGCCGAGATGGTGGACCGGATCAAGGCGGCCGTGGACGCCAAGACGGACCCGGATTTCGTCATGATGGCGCGCACGGACGCCTGTGGCGTTGAAGGCGTGGACAGCGCCGTGGAGCGCGCTCATGCCTACGCCGAGGCGGGCGCCGACGCCATCTTCGCCGAGGCGCTCACCGAT
>CAYPKI010000021.1:1640-3327 GCA_964411265.1 uncultured Alcanivorax sp.
TCGCTGGATATTCCGGTGCTGGCCAATATCACCGAGTTCGGCAAGACCGAGCTCTATACCACCCAGCAGCTGGGCGAGGTGGGCATCGACATGGTGCTCTATCCGCTGTCAGCGTTCCGGGCGATGAACCAGGCAGCGCTGAATGTCTACGAGCAGGTGCGCAAGGACGGGACACAGGCCAACGTAGTCGATACCATGCAAACCCGCATGGAGCTGTACGATTTTCTCGAGTATCACGAGTACGAACAGAAGCTCGACAACTTGTTTTCGAAGGATTCGTAGCAGCGGCGTCCCGGCCTTGACGTTCGCGGGCTCTGGGATCGATCGGGGCAAGGATGCCCCTCCCACACTGGATCTATTCGGTGTGGGAGCGGCGTCCTCGCCGCGATCTTCCAGAGACTCCGGAATCATCGGGGAAGGAATGCCCCTCCCCGGACGGCTTGGGCGCCGTGGCAGGGGCATCTTTGCCCCGATGCGTTCCAGAGCGCTGAAAGGGGTCCTGCGGGAGCAATCCGTTTTCGGGAACATCAAACACAGGCAACCGACCGCGGATCCGAGCCGCGGTCCGAAGCAACAAAAGGGGTAGAACCATGGCGGAACAAAAGCAAGCGGGCGCCGGCCTGCGCGGACAGGTCGCCGGCAAGACAGCGCTGTCCACGGTAGGCCAGAAAGGCACGGGGCTGACGTACCGCGGCTATGATGTCCAGGAACTGGCCAATCACTGCGAGTTCGAGGAAGTCGCCTATCTGATTCTCAAGGGCGAATTGCCCAGGCAAAAGCAGCTGGATGAATACAAGGCCAAGCTCAAGAGGAATCGGGCCTTGCCCGAGGCCGTGCGCGAGGTGCTGGAACGTCTGCCGGCTGAAGCTCATCCCATGGATGTAATGCGCACCGGCTGCTCGGTGCTGGGCAATCTGGAAACGGAGACGGAATTCAGTCAGCAAGACGACCAGATCGACCGCATGCTCGCCGCCTTCGCCTCCATCATCTGCTACTGGTACCGCTATTCCCACGACGGCCAGCGCATTGAAACAGCCACGGATGACGACACCATCGGTGCCCATTTCCTGCACCTGTTGCGTGACGAAGAGCCCAGTGATCTGCACAAGCAGGTTATGAATGTTTCGCTCATTCTCTACGCCGAGCATGAATTCAACGCCTCGACCTTCACCGCGCGTGTTTGCGCCTCCACGCTCAGCGATATCCACAGCTGTGTAACGGGTGCCATCGGTTCGCTCCGCGGTCCGCTGCACGGCGGCGCCAACGAGGCGGCCATGGAAATGATCGAGAAGTTCCAGGATCCGGACGATGCCGAGCAGAAAATGCAGGGCATGCTCGAGCGCAAGGACAAGATCATGGGCTTCGGTCATGCCATCTACAAGGAATCCGATCCGCGCAACGCCATCATCAAGAAGTGGTCCGAGACGCTGTCGAAGGACGTGGGCAACGAGAATCTGTTCAAGATCTCCGAGCGCTGCGAAGACGTGATGTGGCGCGAGAAGGGACTTTTCCCCAATGCGGATTTCTTCCACGCGTCCGCGTATCACTTCATGGACATCCCCACCAAGCTGTTCACGCCCATCTTCGTGATTTCGCGGCTGACCGGCTGGGGCGCTCATGTGTATGAGCAGCGCGCGGACAATCGCATCATCCGGCCGCTCAGCAACTACACCGGTCCTGACGTACG
>CAYPKI010000021.1:3337-4134 GCA_964411265.1 uncultured Alcanivorax sp.
GCGGCGTGAGGTCGTCCGCCGCGACGCGGGGCCGGACCCGCTCGGCCGGCACGGTCCGCCCGATCGCGGAATACACCGGTCCCGAACTGCGCCAGGTGACGCCCATCGACCAGCGTGGGTGACCACAGGGCTTGCCTCCCCTCGAAAGCGGAGGAGTGAGGAGGGGTTGTCCAGAACACTGGATCCCACGGAGCCCCTCTGACTCCCCCTTAGCAGGGGGAGAACCGGCTTTCCTCCCTCGGCAAGGGAAGGAAAAGAAAAGGAGGGAGTTCCAGAGCTCGGGGCGGATAGACCCCCTCTAACTCCCCCTTGCCAGGGGGAGGACAGCGGGATTTACCCCCTGTCGTGGGAGGCGCGTCCCCGCGCCGATTGCTTCCAGAGACTCTGGAAATGTTCGCGGCGAGGATGTCGCTCCTGCGGGGGAATATCGGCAGGATTAATTGCAAACCGAATCATGTAACCAAGGAGTCTTTCGTGAGCAGCAACGTTGAACAGAACAAGCGTCCGGATTATGACCCGGAGATCCAGAACATTGCCGACTATGTGCTGGGCTACAAGATTGAATCCAGCGAAGCCTGGAATACCGCGCGCAATTGTCTAATGGACACCATCGGCTGCGGCCTGTTGGCGTTGCGCTTTCCGGAAGCGACCAAGCATCTGGGTCCACTTGTCGAGGGCACCACTGTGCCCAATGGCGCGCGGGTGCCGGGTACACCTCATCGCCTGGATCCGGTCAAGGCGGCCTGGGATATCGGCGCGATCATTCGCTGGCTGGATTACAACGATACCTGGCTGGC
>CAYPKI010000021.1:4144-15063 GCA_964411265.1 uncultured Alcanivorax sp.
GGGCATCCCTCGGACAACCTGGGCGGCATTCTGGCCATCGCGGATTACATTGCCCAGGAAAACATCAGCCGCGGCAAGGCACCCCTGACCATGAAGCAGGTGCTGGAAGCCATGATCATGGCCCACGAAATTCAGGGCGTGATTGCCATCGAGAATTCCTTCAACCGGGTCGGCCTGGACCACGTCTTTCTGGTCAAGCTGGCCTCGACGGCGGTCGTGGCCAAGCTCAGGGGGCTGGATCGCGAGCGCACCATGGCCGCGCTTTCTCAGGCTATTGTCGACGGTCAGGCGTTGCGCACTTATCGCCATGCGCCCAATGCGGGTTCGCGCAAGTCCTGGGCCGCGGGTGATGCCACCAGCCGCGCCGTGCGTCTGGTCGATATTGCCGAGCGCGGCGAAATGGGCATCCCCGGCGCACTGTCCGCGCCGCAGTGGGGTTTTTATGACGTGCTCTTCGCCAAGACCAACCGGGATCAGCAGGTCAAGCCGGAAGAGGACCGCAAGTTCAAGTTCAGCCAGGACTACGGTTCCTACGTCATGGAGAACGTGCTGTTCAAGATTTCGTTCCCGGCGGAGTTCCACAGCCAGACGGCCTGTGAAGCGGCGGTTCAACTGCATGATCAGGTGAAGGACCGCATCGACGAGATCGACAAGGTCGTGCTGCATACCCATGATTCGGCCATCCGCATCATTTCCAAGGAAGGCTCGCTGGCCAACCCGGCGGACCGGGACCATTGCTTGCAGTACATGACGGCCGTGCCGTTGATATTCGGGAATCTGACCGCCGAGCACTACGAGGACGACTTCCACGAAGCCCATCCGGAAATCGATGCGCTGCGCGAGAAAATGGAAGTGGTGGAGGACGAGCAGTATTCGAAGGATTACTATGATCCGGAAAAGCGCTCGATCGCCAATGCCGTGCAGGTGTTCTTCAAGGATGGTTCATCCACGGACAAGGTGGCCGTCGAATACCCCATCGGACACCGCCGTCGCCGTGAAGAGGGCATCCCGGTCCTGGAGCAGAAGTTCCGGCATACCCTGTCCACGCGTTTCCCCGCGGGTCGCGTAAACCAGATCATGAATCTCTGCAAGGACCAGAAGACCCTGGAACAAACGCCGGTCCACGAGTTCATGGATTTGTTCGTTATATAACGAAGTGGCAAGGAACAAGGTGCAAGGAGCAAGAAATAAAGAGGGGCGCCGCAGGCGCCCCTTTCTTTTTTCCTTGTGCCTTGCGCCTTGTCTCTTGCGCCTATAATTTTGGTTCGACGATATCCAGCGCCAGCTTCAGGCGGTCGCGGATGTGTTCCTCCAATTGGGTCAGCTCCGCCTCTTCCAGACGCTGCAGAATTTCGGCCAGGGCGTCGCCGTCACCGCCGGCGGTCATGGCCGCGGGCAGTTGTTCCAGTTGCCAGGCGGTGCGTTCTTCCCGTGCGGATTCGGGGCTTTCCACACCGGCGAGCACTTCCAGCGCCACGGCCAGTTGCCGTTGTTGGTCATCGGCCGTGTCGGCCGTGTCCAGTTCATCCAGACGGTTCCGGCTAGCGCGCCAGCGTTGCCAGACGGGCAGACGGTCACGTAGATGACGAAAGCGCGTGCGCGCATTTTCGCGGCGTTCCAGGGTCTTCTCTGCCGAGGGCGGACATTCCAGGTTTTCCAGTTCGTCCATGTCCGTCTGCAGGGCGGCCAGATCCAGTTCCCGAGGATCAACGCCCAGGCGTTGTTCGAAACGGTCCAGCGCTGCTTCCAGAGCTTCACGCCGGGCCCGGGCGCCCTGTCGCCGGGCGTCGCGCCGTTCGTTGCGGGTTTGGAAGATGTGATCACAGAGCCGCCGGAAGCGCCGGTTCATGCCCCGGTAGATATTGGGATGAATCCAGCCGGCGTTTTTCCATTTCTCCTGGAGCTCGCGGGCCTGACGTGCCGCTTCCTCGATGTCCTCAGCCTCCGCGAGCTGCTCCAGCTGGTTCAACAGACGTTCGCGCACGGGCTTGTGCTCGTCACTGGCGGCCTGTAGCCGTTCATCCAGGGTCGCGAGGAGCTCGCTAAAGCGGCGCTTCACCTCGCGGGCATCGGTAAAGCGTACAGGCTCGTATTCCTTCCATTCGCGCGGAGCCCGCTGACGGATGTCCCAGACGGCGGGCCAGTCGGCCCGGTCCCAGTCCTGGTTGTCGATAAACTCCGCCAGTTGATCGCACAGGGCCTGCTTGCGTTCCAGATTTTCGGCCTTTTCGCGGTCCAGTTCGGCGAAGTATTCGCGGCAGGGTTCGTAGGCGCGGTCTGAGGCCGCGCGGAAGCGTTCCCAGAGTTCCTGATCCTGTTCCTGGTCCGAGCTCATCAGATCCTGCCATTCCGTGTGCAGCGCCTGGATGGCGGAGTCTTTCTCCGCCGGTTCCATGTCCTGCTCGGCCAGCGCTTCCATGCGTTCGCACAGATCACGCTTCTTGGGCTCGGCGGCGAAGGCGTGCCAGTCCCGCAGTTCATCCCGTTGTGGCCGCAGCTTGTCCATGCGTGCCTCGCCCGAGGGGTCAGGGTGTTCGTCGAGCAACGCGCGCGCCTTGTTCCAGAGCCGATTGGCATGGCGCAGGTTCTTCTTCCCCAGTTCCCGATTGAGCGCGCCCAGGACGCGATGGGCGTCCTCGTTGCGCTCAAGGCCTTCCGGCGAGGCCGGCGCTTCCGCCGTTACGTTCAGGTTTGCCGCCTCGGTGAGCTCGCGTACCAGCTCCGGGGCCGCGACATCCGCGGGCCAGTCCGGCAGCGCCTGATGAATGCGCTCGCGCAACCCGGTGTCCGGCTCGTCCGTGGCCTGTGCTTCGTCGAGCAGAGCCCGGAGGGTATCTTCGCGTTCGCTAACGGCCCGCGCGCGCTCGAGCAGATCGCGCAGCTGATCCCGCAGGGACTCATAACGCTGATGCAGCTCCTCGGGTGGTTGCCGGGCCTCGCGTGCGGTTTCCCAGCGCCGCTCCTGGGTGTCGAGCAAAGAGGCGAGGCTGCCGGCACCAGTGTCCCAGGTCTCCGGGGTGATTTCGCCCAGCAGCTGATTCAGGGTCTCCACAGCCGCTTCCTGTTCCCCGCCGGCCTGATCCGCGCGCTCGCTCTCGTCCCGGGCATTCGACCAGGCCCGGGATTGCTCCCGGCATTGCGTGACCAGGGCCTGAACGCGTGCGCTCCGGTCCTCGTCGGCTTGCGGTGCGAGCCTGTTCCATTGCTTTTCCATTTGCTGCACCCGCCCGTCGTACAGCCGATCCGGCGTGCGATCGGCAAGTTCCTGCAGGTCACGTTCCAGGCGGTCCAGCTCCTGTTGCTGTTCTTCCTGGCGGGCCTGTTCTGCCCGCCGCGCCTTGATGGCCTCGCGTGCTGCACGCGCGACGCGCTTGTCCCGGCCCTCGCGCGTCAGGCGCTTGAGCGCATCCGGATCCTGGAGCCGTTGTGCAGCCGCCACCCGCAAAGGCTCGTCGTGGCCGTGCAGGGCCAGTTCCAGCAGATGATCCGATGCCGTTAATTGGTTCAACGCTGCATGCCGGCAGGCGTCGTCGGGACTACGCAGGGCCACAAAGTACAGCGCCGTTTGATTCTCGGTCTGCTCAATCAGGCGCAGGCGGTAGGCCTGTTCCGGGGCCTGTTCTTCCAGACCGGCCAGCAGGCGCTCCATCTGGCGCGCGGCCTGATAGCGCACTGCCTCGGCTGGATCCTGCTCGATCAACTGATTGAGCTCTTGCAGATCGGCTACACGCCCCGCTGCCGTGGCCCGGGCACGGGGATCGTCATCTTCGCGCGCCCGGGTGGCGAGAACCTCGCGGTTAGCGGGTTTACTGGTGTCCAGGGCTTCCAGTGCGCGGATGCGCGCATTCGGGTCGCGATGCTGCCAACGCGGTTTCAGGAATCGGTCCAGCATGCAGTCCCCCTAAACAATGAATCATCAGACGCGTAATGGTAGTGATTGTAACGACAAAAGAAAGCGGGGGCAGACGGTGTCAGTACCGGTGCTTGCCCTCAGCGTTGCGCAGCCAACGCTGCCAACCACGGGCAAAGGCGTCGAGCCCGCCGTCCCAGTTCTGTTCGATTACCGCGGCGCTGTCGCGCAGGGGCAGGGGCGAATTCCGGGCTTGCTCCAGCAGGGTGCGTATCAGAGCCCGGCCCGGTTCGGAGTCCATGAGGAAATAAACCAGCGACCAGGACAGGGAGTAGGACAGATTGTCCGCCCCATTGGCCTGTTGCCAGGCACCGGGCGCGGCGTTGACGTGTTCGCGCAGATCGGGCGCATCGCGGTGGAAATTGCGCCTTTTGAGGGTTTGCAGGAAGCGCCGGGCGAGCGGGATCTCGGCGGTGAGACCATGCACCCGCATGCGCGAGAAATATTCCGCCAGGCCCTCGTTGAGCCAGATGGGTACATAGGTATCCCCGCTGGCGGACACGGCGTGTGAGCACTCATGGGTTATCAACGCAGTGAGGGCGCGCTTGTTCTCGATGGCGACGGCGGTGATCTGGTTGCTGGCGCTGTTGTAAAAGCCCGCCGGGTTTTCCAGGTTCGGAGCAACGCGTTGCTGATATTCCCGGAAGCTGGAACGGTCGCCATGAAGCACGATTCGGAAGGCGCGCTCCGGGTTGTACTCCAGATTCAAGGCCTGCCGGTAAATGGCGAAGATCTTTTTGACGGTGACCCGAAGCTGATCGCGCAGTTTCGTGGGCAGGGCGTAATTGACCGTTTCGAATTTTAGCGAGAAGGGCAGTTCGGCGTTATAGCGTTCGCTCAGATCTTCGGCCCGGCCCGACGAGGGCGGCTCATCGCTGAAGTGCAGCTTGCCGTCATCGTCGCGCCACTTGTAGACCTCGGCGCCGGCGTTGCCCGCCGCCGTCAGGAATAGTAGTGCTGCAAGCGTTGGTCCTTTTCGGACCAGAGTTCGCCAATCCATGCCTGAAATCTCGCCCGGAATTCGGGATCATTTTGATAATCGCCCTGGGACGCCCAGCTGGGGACCGACCTTCGCTGAACAATAACACGAACTTCGCGAATGGCACCGCCCAGAAACGCGGTTAATGAGCGGGATGTGCCGGGCGGATAGACGATGGTTACATCCAGCATGTTCTTCAGGGTTCCGCCCATGGCGTCCAGCGTAAACGCGAGTCCGCCCGCCTTGGGCTTGAGCAGGTGGCGATAGGGCGAGCCCTGGGCGTCGTGCCTGGCGCGGGTAAAGCGTGTGCCCTCGACGAAGTTCATCACGGAAGTGGGGAAGTATTGGAAGCGCTCACAGGCGCGGCGCGTGGTTTCCACATCCTGACCGCGCAGTTCCGGATGCCGCTCCAGCTCCGCTTTCGAGTAACGCTTCATGAAGGGAAAATCCAGGGCCCACCAGGCCAGGCCCAGTAGCGGCACTTTGATGAGTTCACGTTTGAGGAAGAACTTGAGAA
Source organism: uncultured Alcanivorax sp. (assembly GCA_964411265.1). Classification (GTDB taxonomy): domain Bacteria; phylum Pseudomonadota; class Gammaproteobacteria; order Pseudomonadales; family Alcanivoracaceae; genus SLJS01. Next base: position 9,551 of record CAYPKI010000021.1, read on the forward strand.
AGGGGATGCGCCGGTTAAAGGTGCGCTGCAGCACCAGAATGTCCGCCCAGGACTGGTGGTTGGAGGTGACCAGATACCAGTCGTCGGGGGTCAGCCCCTCTACACCTTCCAGCTTCCAGCGGGGCCGGCTGAAAACGGCGATAATAATGTTGTTGATCGAGATCCAGGTCTCCGCTACATGAACCAGCAGACGCGAGGTGGCGATCTGGAGCCGGCGGACCGGCATGACCTTGCCCAGTGCCAGGATATAGAGTAGCCCTACCATCACGGTGGTATTAATGAACATGAAGACCAAAGCCAGAGCGGCACGCAGGTGGTGCTGGAGTTTCATGGTTGTGCGCCTCGGGGCGACTCCGGGACCGGGCATGGTAGCTAAAATGTTGGCTTCCGGCAGCTCTGTGGCGCCCGGGCGCCGAGGCGCGGTGGCCAGGATCGTCATCCATTTTGACCATCCCGGTCATTTCCAGCGCGCGGCCTGGGCATTACAGTATTCGACTTTTCGATGGTACAAGCAGATGAGGTCAACTCATGTCAGGACCCTTAACGTCGCTGAAAGTGCTCGATTTTTCCACTCTGCTCCCCGGCCCCTTCGGCACCATGATGCTGGCCGATATGGGCGCCGAAGTGCTGCGGATTGAAGCGCCCAGCCGCCCGGATATGGTGCGCATGTTGCCCCCCATGGAGGAGGGTGTCTCCGCCGTGCACGGCTATATCAACCGCAACAAGCGCTCGCTGGGCCTCGATTTGAAAAAGCCCGAAAGCATCGAAACCATCAAGGAACTGGTGAAGGAATACGATATTATCGTTGAACAGTTTCGCCCGGGTGTGATGGCGCGGCTGGGCCTGGACTACGAAACCCTGAGCTCCATTAATCCCGGGCTGATCTTTTGCTCCATTACCGGCTATGGTCAGGATGGACCCTACAAGGACCGGGCGGGCCATGACCTCAACTATCTCGCCATTGCCGGCATGACCAGCTACAACGGTCGGCGCGAATCCGGGCCGGCGCCCATGGCCTTTCAGGTGGCGGATATGGCCGGCGGCTCCTGTCATGCCGTCATGGGTATTCTGGCGGCGGTGGTGCACCGCGCCACCACGGGCGAGGGTCAGCACGTGGACATTTCCATGACCGATGCCGCCTTCGCCATGCACGGGCTCACGGCGCCGCCGGCCCTGCTTGAGGGCCAGGATCCGGAACTGGAACGCACCCAGTTGAATGGCGGCTCTTTCTACGACTGCTACGAAACCAGCGACGGTCGCTTCTTTTCCGTGGGTGGGCTGGAACCGCAGTTTTTCTCCCAGTTTTGCAATGCCATCGGCAAGCCCGAGCTGGCGGGCCGCGGCCTGGCCATGGACCCGGAGGTGGTGACCGAGGTGAAGGCCGAAATTGCCGAGGCCATGAAGCAGAAAACCTTTGATGAATGGCGCGAGATCTTCGCGCAGATCGACTCCTGCACCGAGCCCGTCCTGTCGTTCACCGAGGCGGCGGAGCATCCCCAGCTCCAGGCTCGGGAGATGGTGGTGAATGTGGCAACAGACAGTGGCGAAGCACAGCGCCAGGTGGCCTCGCCCTTCAAGTTCTCCGCCACGCCGCCGGAATACCGCCACACCGGCGCGCAGCTGGGCGCGCACACGGAGCAGGTGTTGCGGGAGAATGGGTTCGACGACGAGGCTTTGCAGAAGCTGCGAGACGCCAAGGCGATGTAGCCGCGAGGAGCGAGGTGCGAGGTGCGAGGAATATGGGGCCGTGTCTTCGGCGAGCCGTGTATTCTTGCTCCTCGACTCCCGCTCTTGGTATCTAGCATCTAGCACCTAGTCCCTTGCCACTGTTGCATGACAGCGCCAACATACGTTTTAAACGTGTGTTTACCGGGGAGTGATCATGGCGAGCTCCGCCACGGCGGAACGGATCCTGGATACGGCGGAGAATCTCTTCGCTCGCAAGGGCTTTGCCGAGACCAGCCTGCGTGCTATTACCAGCAAGGCGGACGTCAATCTGGCCGCGGTGAACTATCACTTCGGGTCCAAGGAAGCGCTGATTCAGGCCGTCTTCGAACGTTTCCTGACGCCCTTCTGCTCGGCCCTGGAACAGCAGCTGGACGAGCTGGAAGCGGAGGCGGAGAGCGTGACCCTGGAGCGCCTGCTCTCGGTGGTATCGGTGCTGGCGCTGGGTTCGCACGGCACCCGGCCCGAGCGAGCGCGGCTGTTCTTTCGTCTGTCCGGGCTGGCGTATACCCAGGCGCAGGAACATCTGCGTGCTTATTTGCGCGAGGAATATGGCGCGCTTTTTCAGCATTTTCTCGATCTGCTGGGTCGGGCCGCGCCCGAGGTACCACCCATGGAAATGTTCTGGCGCGTGCACTTCGCGCTGGGCGCGACCATTTTCACGTTGTCCGGCATGGATTCGCTCCAGGCCATCTGTGCCCGGGAGTTCGGCGAGCAACTGACCGCTGCGGACGTGAATGAACGGTTGCTGGCCTTCACTGTGGGTGGACTGCGGGGGCAGGGCTGACCATGGAGATCCGGATCGGGCTGAATAGTCAGACGCTCACGCTAGCGGATGATGACGGTGACGTTCGGTCCTGGTTCGTTTCCACGGCTGAGCAGGGGCCGGGCGAGCAAGACGGCAGCGGCGGCACGCCCCGGGGCGAGCATAGAATTCGAGCCCGGATTGGTGCGGGCCTGCCCGCCGGTGCGGTGTTTCGGGGCCGGCGCTTTACGGGCGAGATCTATACGCCGGAGCTGGGTGAACAGTATCCGCGGCGCGACTGGATACTGTCGCGTATTCTCTGGCTGAGCGGTTGTGAACCAGGCTTCAATCGGCTCGGTTCCGTGGACACCATGCGCCGCTTTATTTACATTCACGGAACGCCCGATGCCGAGCCCATGGGAGTGGCGGCCTCACACGGCTGTATCCGCATGCATAACGCGGACGTAATTGATCTTTTTGATCGGGTCGCCCCGGGCTGCCCGGTCACCATCCGGGAGTAAGTCATGGCAGGACGCGTAATGCTGGACGTCGGCGGCACCGAACTCGACGGCGAGGACCGCGATCTGCTGGCCCATCCGCTGGTTGATGGCCTCCTCCTGTTCAGCCGCAATTACGAAGAGCCGGATCAGCTGCGCGCGCTGGTGCGCTCGGCCCGCGAGATCAAGCCGGAGCTCTTGGTCGCCGTGGATCAGGAGGGCGGCCGGGTGCAGCGTTTGCGCGACGGTTTTACCCGCATTCCCCCCATGGCCGCGCTGGCGCGACGCTATGCGGATAACCCGGATCTGGGGCAGGCCGAGGCAGCCGCGCTCGGTCGTGTCATGGCCGAGGAAGTGCGCCAGCTTGATATCGATATCAGCTTCGCGCCGGTCCTGGATCTCGATTATGGCTGCAGCACCGTGATTGGCGACCGCAGTTTCGGCGCCGAGCCGGACACGGTTACGGGGCTGGCCACCGCCTGGATCGCCGGCATGGACGCGGCCGGGATGGCCGCTACGGGCAAGCATTTTCCGGGTCATGGCGCCGTTGCGGCAGATTCGCATACCGAACTGCCCAGGGATGAACGCAGTCTGGAGGAAATCCGCGCGCGGGATCTGCGGCCCTTTGCCGAACTGGCGGATCAACTCGAAGGCATCATGCCCGCGCACGTGCTCTATCCGGCCGGGGACGAAAAACAACCAGCGGGTTTTTCGCCGTACTGGCTGCGTGACCGGCTGCGCGGTGAGCTGGGTTATCAGGGTGTGATATTCAGCGACGATCTGGCCATGGCGGGCGCTGCCGACGCCGGCGGACCGGACGAACGCGCCCGTGCGGCTCTGGAAGCCGGCTGCGACCGGGTGCTGGTTTGCAACGACCGCGCCGCGGCTGGCGAAGTGGTCGAGGCGCTGGAAGGCTCGCGCCTTGCCCGTGACGCGCGGTCACTGGAGCGCTTGCGCGGTCGCGCCCGGCCGCCCATGGACGAGACCGTGCGGGCTCGTGCCCGGGAACTGGCACAAAAACTGGAGTCTGCCGATGCCTGAGTTTCTCGGTGCCGTTGTCCAGCGTGCCGATTCCGTCTGGATGCTCGCGACGCAGGTAGCCTTGCTCGTGGTGGCGACCGTTGTCCTGAACTTCGTGCTCATGCGTGTGAGCGATCTGCTGGCGCGCGTGGCCGACAAGAGCGACAACATCTGGGACGACGTGGTTATCCAGGCCCTGCGTGTGCCCATCAAACTCGGTTTCTGGCTGCTCGCGCTGTCCATCGCCGTCATGCTGATCGAGCCGATGCTGGACTGGTCCCTATTCGATTCCTGGTCCATGATCCGGCGCGTTCTTTTGGTCGCCATTCTCGTGCATTTCGCCATGCGCTTCTTCCGTATCCTGGAGCAAGCGCTTGTGGATCCGGCACGTCGTGAAGACCCCATGGATTACTCCACCGCGTCGGCCATCACCAAAGTGCTGCGCGCCATGGCGCTGGTGCTGGCCGGGATGATGATTCTGCAGACGCTGGGCTTTTCCATGGCCGGCGTAGCGGCCTTTGGCGGCATGGGCGGTATTGCCGTGGCATTTGCCGCCAGGGACGTGCTGGCGAATTTCTTTGGTGGACTCATGGTGCACCTCGATCATCCCTTTAAGGTCGGTGACTGGGTGCGCTCGCCGGACCAGGACATCGAAGGCGTAGTGGAGGAAATCGGCTGGCGCCTGACCAGCATCCGCACCTTCGACAAACGGCCGCTCTATGTGCCCAATGCGGTTTTCTCTACCGTGTCGCTGGAGAATCCCTCACGCATGTTCAATCGCCGCATCTACGAAAAGCTCGGCATCCGTTACCAGGACTGGAAGAAGATGCGCGCGATCGTGGACGAAGTGCGCAGCCTGCTGGAAGAAAATGAAGAAATTGACAATGAACAAACCATGATTGTGAATTTCAATACCTATGAAGAATCCCATCTGGAGTTCTTTATCTATACCTTCACCCAGACCGTGGACTGGGTAAAATACCACCATGTGAAACAGGAAATCCTGCTAAAAACCATGGAAATCATTGAAAAGCATGGTGCGGAAGTCGCCTTTCCCACGCGCACGCTGCATATGTCCCGACAAGAACCAGCGCACGAGGGGCCGCCGCCGAAGAGTAGCTCTGGTACCGCAACCGGTAGGGAAAACGCGATCCCGGGTGAACCGTCTGCGCCCACACCGGGGGAGGGCGAATGACGGATACCGGGGTCGAACATATGCGGACCGTCCGTGCGCGCTCGCGCCAGCTTTATGATTTCAGCGAAGTGGACCAGGCCATTGCTCGTATGGCGGATGCGTTGACCCGCGACTACCGCGAACGCGATCCGGTCTGTCTGGTGCTGTTGAACGGCGGGATGATTTTTGCGGGGCGCTTGTTGCCGCTGCTGGATTTTCCGCTGGAGCAGGATTATGTTCATGCCACCCGCTACGAGGGCAAAACGGCCGGCGGCCACCTGAGCTGGCGTACGCCGCCCCAGGAGGACCTGCAGGGTCGCCCCTACCGCCGGGTACCCGAGATCCAGTGCCT
>CAYPKI010000021.1:15073-18903 GCA_964411265.1 uncultured Alcanivorax sp.
CTTGTGCTCGACGATGTTCTGGATGAAGGGGCTACCCTGACCGCCGTCATGGACGCCTGCGCTGAGCAGGGCGCCGTTTCGGTGTCTAGCGCCGTGCTGGTGGACAAGCGCCACGAGCGCAAGGCGATTCCGGATCTGCGCGCGGACTATACGGGGCTGGACGCCGAGGATGCGTTCCTGTTCGGCTGCGGCATGGACTACCGCAACTACTGGCGTAATGCGCCGGGCATTTTTGCCGTGCCCGAGGAGTTGTTATGAGAGCCTTTATCGGTGGCACTGGCCTGGCGCGGATGCCGGGTTTGACGGATACGCGCACCCACACACTTAGCACGGACTGGGGCAAACCCTCGTCGCAAGTCATCGAGGGCTGGCTGGGCCAACAGGCGGTCCTCTTCCTGGCGCGCCACGGGGATCCCCATGTCCTGATGCCCCATGAAGTGAATTATCGGGCCAATCTGGCCGCGCTGAAACAATGCGGTGCCACGGAGATTATCGCCTGCAATGCGGTGGGCGGTATTACCCGGGGTCCGGGCACACTCGTCGTGCCTGATCAGATCATTGATTACACCTGGGGTCGCGAGACCACCTTTTTCAATGCGCGCAACGAAGCGCCTGTGCATGTGGATTTCACCTGGCCTCTGGATGCGCGCTTGCGTAACCAGTTGCAACAGGCGCTGGAGCGCCGCGCTTGCAACTGGTCTGACGGCGGTGTCTATGCCGCCACTCAGGGCCCGCGCCTGGAAACTGCGGCCGAGATCCGCAAGCTGGAAAACGACCGCTGTGATATCGTGGGCATGACGGGCATGCCCGAGGCCGTTTTGGCGCGCGAGCTGGACCTGCCCTATGCCATGATCTCCCTGGTGGTGAACCCGGCGGCGGGCAAGGCGGACCGCGAGATCAGCATGGGCGAGATCCAGCAGGTACTAGACTCGGGCATGGATGAGGTACGCGCCGTGCTGGCGGATCTGCCCGTCTATGCGCATTGATCACCAGGGCCAGGGGGCAAGAAGCAAGGAGCAAAAAACCTCGTCGGGATTTTCACCACAGCGAGTCACACAGACCGGAAAGATCTTTCTCTTTGTTACCTGTGGTTATTTCGGGCTTTTGTCACGTGGTTCAGCACAACTTTCCCAGTCAGGCTTTCGGGTGTTGTTGCAACTTGATTGAAACAAGAGAAGGGCTGTTTCTGGAAGCGACTGCCAGCACGAAACCAACGCAAGCCTTTTGTCATGCGGTCTTGTGATATTCCTCCTTTCATTTTCTGGTGTTGGTCCCTGTGAGTGACAACCGATTCGATGTCATCATTGTTGGCGCGGGCGCGGCCGGTTTGATGTGCGCTATTACCGCCGGTCAGCGGGGTCGGCGGGTGCTGGTGCTCGAGCACGCCAATCGGGTCGGTAAGAAGATTCTCATGTCGGGTGGTGGCCGCTGCAATTTCACCCATCTGCATTCCGGGCCCGAGCATTTCACCTCGGACAATCCGCCTTTTTGCATTTCGGCATTGCAGCGGTACACCCCCTGGCATTTTCTCGAATGGGTGGAACGCCACGGCATCGACTATTACGAAAAGACACCGGGCCAGCTTTTCTGCACGGATTCCGCGAAACGCATCACGGGCATGTTGCTGGACGAATGCGAGGCGGCTGGCGTGGAGATTCGCGTCAAGACCGACGTCAAAGCGGTGCAGCAAACGAATACGGGTTTTTCCGTTCAACTGGAGCAGGGCTCAATGCAATGCGAGTCCCTGGTTATTGCTACCGGGGGCTTGTCCATTCCTACCATGGGGGCCAGCCCCTTCGGTTATCGTGTCGCTGAACAAATGGGTCTGCCCGTGTTGCCCACTCGGGCCGGCCTTGTGCCCTTTACGCTGCATCCGGGAGATAAGGCATGGCTGGCGCCGCTGTCGGGTGTCAGCACGGAGGTGCGTGCCCGGGCCGGCGACCGCGCTTACACGGAACCCATGCTCCTGACCCACCGGGGCCTTAGCGGGCCGGCCATGCTTCAGGTGTCGAGCTGGTGGCGCGAGGGCGACCCCATCCATATCAACCTCCTCCCCCGGGAAAAGCATCTGCTGGATGCCCTGAAGGCCGGGAAGGAACAACAACCCGAACGCACACTACATAACTGGCTCGACGACTACCTGCCCAGAAGCCTGGCCCAGGGCCTTTGTGAACATCATGACTGGCAGGGCCCGCTGCAGCACTACAGCGACCGGCAACTGGAAGCGGTGGCGGACCAGCTCACGGAGTGGGAGGTAAAACCGGCGGGCACGGAAGGTTATCGTACGGCCGAGGTAACGTTGGGGGGCGTGGATACGCGCGCGTTGTCGTCGAAAACGATGGCAGTCAAAGACGCCCCCGGGCTCTACTTCATCGGTGAGGTCGTCGATGTCACCGGCGAACTTGGCGGCCACAATTTCCAGTGGGCCTGGGCGTCGGGCCATGCGGCAGGGGAAGTCGCGTAGCGACAGTCGAAAGCGGAGAGTGGCAAGTCGCACGAAATGAGGAAAGGACGCCCTCGGCGCCCGGAGTTTTCTTTCGGCTTTCTATTCTTCCTGTTCCTTTTGTTTTTCCAGCGCCTCTTCCATCTGCTCCAGTTCCTTCTGCTTTTCGCTCTGCCAGGGGTTGATCTGAATCAGCAGGCCGAATTTGGGATGGTCGAGGTAGTGGAGTTCCTCGCTGCGCATGCGCCGGGAGTGGTCAATCTGTACACGATAGCGCCGGCCGCGCGCATCCTGGTCCGTCAGCCAGAGGTTGGGTTCGATATGAAGATAGCGTGAGACATAGAGGCGCAATGTGCCCCGCATTTCCGGCAGGGCCAGGGTAGCTCCCGGGCGAAAGGCACTACCCGTGTTGCGATCCGTGTTGCCCGAGATGCCTTCTTCGTTGTTTCCGTCCGATTTCGCGCTCATTGACGTCGAAGAGCTCCCGCTGGATGCGCTCTCGTCCGGGCGCTTTTGCAGCGCAGGCATGATGCGTTCACCGCCCTGCACATAAATGGGAAAAGCGCGGTTGCGTTTGCTCACGGGCTGGCGCCAGCTTTCATGGAAAAGAATGCGATAGTCGCCGCGGTCGAGCATCCGCTCGATCATTTGCTCCAGGTTGTGCTTTTCTTCATCCAGGGCGCGCCACGCTTTCCGCTCCGCGGCGGCGCGGTGTGCGTCGGTCGCTTGGTCCGGCAGTTGCGGTTTATCCTCGCTTGCGCGGCCAAGTCGAATCACGCTGGAGGTCAGATCCGGTTTGCCCTCCAGGCGCCAGTACTCGTCCGTAACGGGATCCTCGCGCGTAAAGATCACCATTTCCACCTGGTACCAGTCCTTTTTCAGCACCTCCGGGGCATCGGCGATGAGCTGGCGCAGTTCACCGGGCGGAGTGTCCAAAAAGGGGTTTTTTTCCTGGTCGTTGTTGTCTTCCTGAGCCTGGACGGCGGCGGCGAGTAACAGGGCTGGCACCAGCCCGACCATCTTGTTCATAGCCAATTCTCCTGATGGGCGCAAGGTTCAGGACTCGCCACTGGCCCTTGCGGTCGGCTCGGGCTGATCGAGATGTTCCAGCAGATTTTCCACCTCTTCGATGCGTTCCGTGGCATTGTCCGCATCGAGCTGAAAATGGAAGCTCGTAGCGCCATCCAGACGGTAGCGCCCCGGTGCGTCCTGAACCATGCCTACGATATGCATGGGGTCGACTGTGGTACTTTCGCTGAATGTCATGCGGCCACCGGATTCGCCCGCGTCAATGCGCGTAATGCCCATCCGGGCAGAACGCTGACGCATTTCCGTGATCCGGAAGAGGTTTTTCACCGGCGCGGATAAGAGTCCGAAACGGTCGATC
>CAYPKI010000021.1:18922-19925 GCA_964411265.1 uncultured Alcanivorax sp.
GCAATGCGCTTGTACAGCGTCAGCCGGGTGAAGACATCGGGCAGGTAGTCCTCGGGAATGAGCGCGGGCACGTTCAGATTGATCTCCGGGCCGCCGGACAGCGGGGTTTCGGTGTCCGGGGTTTCGCCGCGTTTGAGCGCATTCACGGCTTCCTCGAGCATGTCCATATAGAGGGAAAAGCCCACATTGGCCATACTCCCGTGCTGCTCTTCACCCAGCAGCTCACCGGCGCCCCGGATTTCCATATCGTGGCTCGCCAGCATGAAACCCGCGCCCAGATCCGAGGCGGACTCGATGGCGTCCAGACGCTTGAGCGCGTCGGCGGTCATGGAGCGTCGATCCGGCGTCAGGAGATAGGCGTAGGCCTGGTGATGCGAGCGTCCCACGCGTCCGCGCAGTTGATGCAACTGGGCGAGGCCGAACTTGTCCGCGCGCTCAATGATGATGGTGTTGGCGGAAGGCACGTCGATACCGGTTTCAATAATGGTGGTGCAGAGGAGCACATTGAAGCGCCGGTGGTAGAAATCACTCATCACCTGTTCCAGTTCGCGCTCGCGCATCTGCCCGTGCGCGATGCCCACGCGGGCATCGGGTACCAGCTCCTGAACTTCCTCGACAGCGCGGTCCATGCTCTCGATGTCATTGTGCAGATAATAAATCTGGCCACCGCGCAGCAGTTCCCGGAGCATGGCCTCGCGCAGTGTGGTGCCGTCCTTTTGCTGGACGAAGGTCTTGACCGCCAGGCGTCGCTCGGGCGGCGTGGTGATGATGGAGATATCACGCAGACCGGACAGGGACATGTTCAGTGTGCGCGGGATGGGCGTGGCTGTCAGCGTGAGCATCTCGCATTCGGCGCGCATCTGCTTGAGCTTCTCCTTGTGACGCACGCCGAAGCGGTGTTCTTCGTCCACGATCATCAGACCCAGGTCGTTGAAGTTTACATTGTTCTGCAGCAGCTGATGGGTGCCGATAACAATGTCCACCTTGCCGTCAGCGAGGCGTT
>CAYPKI010000022.1:0-16540 GCA_964411265.1 uncultured Alcanivorax sp.
AGTGGCCGAATCGCCCACGGCCGCCACGGTGACGTCTGCCTCGGCGCGGCGCAGGACGTCGATCAGGGTGACGCTTTCGATATCCTCAGAGCCGTTGGCTACGGGGATCAATACGCTTTGACTCATGAGCCTTCCTCCGGATGGGCGGTTATGCGCAACAGGATGCTGTCGGCCGACGGGACCATCAAGCCTGAGTACGCCGGGGGCTTTTCAGCATCCTGCTAGGCGGGCGGGCGCTCCAGGGCCGCCGGCAGCGGATTGCCCGCCAGGCGTAGCACCACACTGGCGAGCCCGCGCCAGGGGTCTTCGGGCGACTGCCCCTTGATGGCCTGATCCACACTGCCCGCGCGCGCCAGGGCCTGCTGCAGCGATGCCCGCCCCAGCCGGCGTGCATGCTGCTGCAGGTCGTTGAGCCTCGCCGGCGGCATGCGGATGCCTGGATCCCGGCCCGCGGCCATAGCCGCCATGGCCCGTGTTTCGCGCGCCAGGGCCCAGAGCAGCACGGGCGGCTCCACGCCCTCCTCGTGCAGGGTGTCGAGAATGCGCAGCGCCCGCCGGGCCTGACCGCGGGTTATCGCGTCAGTGAGATCGAAGGGTGAAAAACGGCTGCTGTCGCCCACGGCATGCTGGATGTCCGCCAGCTCCAGGGTCTGTCCAGGGTAGAGGAGAGCGAGTTTCTCGACTTCCTGGGCGCACGCGAGCATGTTGCCCTCGGCACGTTCGGCGAGCAGGTTCGCCGCTTCGTTCGATGCGGACAGACCCTGAGCGGCCAGGCGCTGCTGAATCCAGCCGGGCATCTGATCCGGGCCCATGGGCCAGACCTGGACAATGGCGCCGGCGGCGTCCAGGGCCTTGACCCATTTGCTGTTCAGGTCCTTCTTGCGATCCAGCCGTGAGCAGGACACCAGCAGCAGGGTGTCATCAGGGACTCCGGCGAGCAGGTCACAGAGAATGCCGCTACCGGTTTTGTCCGGCCGTTTCTCGCCCAGGCGGATCTCGAGAATGCGGCGGCCGCCGAAAAGGCTCAGGTTCTGGGCCTCGTGATGCACGGCGTTCCAGTCGATGCCCACGTCCATGTCGAAGCGTTCGCGCTCATCGAAACCCTGAGTGCGCGCGTGCCAGCGGATGAGATCACAGGCTTCGCCCTGCTGCAGGGGTTCGTCCCCGGCGATCAGCCAGGCGGGGAGGAGTTTCTTCTCCAGCTGGTTCCCCAGTTGTTCACGGCGCAGCTGCATCGGTTTCCTCTCCGCCCTGTGGCAGCCTGGAGGCGGTAGCCTCGATTTGCTGCAGGATCTGCCAGACGGCGTCCCGGTACATGGATTCGCGCAGCAGATCTTCCTCGTCGCTGGAGGTGGTGGCGTCCGTGGGGCTGTACCTGAAGGTGCGCGTCAGGCTGAGCTCGCGCCGCGGGCCTGCGCCCTCGTCGCCGCCAGCAGTTTCCAGCCGCCACGCCAACTTCAGGCGCAATTCGCGCTCCGCTGCGCGGCCCTGCGCATCCGTGGCCACGGTCCGTTGGCTCCAGGTTTCGTTGCCGAACGCCAGTGTCCGGTCGCTGCTGGCGGCTACACGGACCCCGGCATTGTCCAGCGCCTGCGTGAGTTCGTAACGCAGGTCATTGCTTGCTCCGGTAATGGCCAGCGCAGGCAACGCGGTTACATCCGGAGCCGTGCGCAGCTGCCAGCCGCAGGCCTGAAGTCCGATCAGCAAGAGCACCAGGGCGGGCTTGAGCCCTGCCCATGAAATCCGCGCCATCATGATCTAATTCGCCACAATATTGACCAGTTTACCCGGCACCACGATTTCCTTGCGAATGGTGGCGCCCTCGAGGAACTTTTGCACATTGGGCTCTTCGTGCGCCCGGGCCTTGATCTGGTCCTCGTCGGCTTCCGTGGGCACCTCGATCCTTGAACGTACCTTGCCGTTCACCTGCACTACCAGCTCAATGCTGTCCCGGGCGAGTGCATCTTCATCATAAGACGGCCAGTCCGCGTCTACCACTGCCGTCTCGTGGCCCAGGGCCAGCCACAGGGCATGGGCGGCATGGGGAATGATGGGCGTAAGGAGCAACACGGCTGATTCCAGTGCTTCGTGAAGCACGGCCCGATCACTGTCCTGGTGCGCATCGAACTTGCCGATGTCGTTGGCCAGTTCCATGACGGCGGCAATGGCCGTGTTGAAACTGTAACGCCGGTAGAGGTCGTCGCTCACCTTGCGGATGGTTTCATGGCTCTTGCGCCGCAGATCGCGCGCCGGCTCGGCCAGTGCCTGCGGGTCCAGCTGCGGCGCCGGACCGCGCTCGACATGTTCGAAGACAAAACGCCAGAGCCGCTTGATGAACCGGTAGGCCCCTTCCACGCCCGAATCCGACCACTCGAGGGCCTGATCGGCCGGGGCGGCGAACATCATGAAAAGCCGCACCGTGTCCGCGCCATAGTGATCGATCATGTCCTGCGGATCGACGGTGTTGCCCTTGGACTTGGACATCTTGGCGCCGTCCTTGAGCACCATGCCCTGGCACAGCAGGCGCTGGAAAGGCTCGTCCGAGTTCACCAGGCCGGTGTCGCGCAGCAGCTTGTGAAAGAAGCGCGCATAGAGCAGATGCAGAATGGCGTGCTCGATACCGCCGATGTATTGATCCACCGGCAGCCAGTAATTGGCCTTGTCCGGGTCCAGCATGGCCTGGTCGTTGTTCGGGTCGCAGTAGCGCGCGTACTACCAGCTTGACTACCTGAAGGTGACGAACGTACCCCTTTCCCGGAACGCCGGTTCGCCGTTGTACTCGGTACGCGCCCACTCGGGATCATCCTTGATGGGGTTGGCACCGGCTTCCATGGTCACGTCCTCGGGCAGGGCCACGGGCAGCTGTTCGTCCGGCACGGGCACATGCTCGCCGCCTTCCGTGTCCAGCATGGGAATGGGCGTGCCCCAGTAACGCTGACGGGATACGCCCCAGTCGCGCAGACGGTAGTTGACCGTGCGCTGACCCAGGCCCTCGTTTTCCAGTTTGGTCGCGATGGCGTCGAAAGCGGCGTCCGAATCCAGGCCATCGAACTCACCCGAATTGATCAAACGGCCCTTGGCCGTAAAGGCGGCTTGTGTGACATCGACCTCAGTGTCGTCCACGGCTTCGATCACCTGCGGAATGGGCAAACCATATTGCTGCGCGAATTCGAAGTCGCGCTGATCATGGGCCGGTACAGCCATGACCGCGCCCGTGCCGTATTCCATGAGCACGAAGTTGGCTACATAGATGGGAACTGGCTCCCCGGAAAGGGGATGGATCGCCTGATAGCCCGTGTCCACGCCCTTTTTCTCCAGAGTGGCCATATCCGCTTCGGATAAACCCTGATGCAGACATTCCCGAACAAAGTCGGCGACCGCCGGGTTTTCGCCGGCGATCTTCTCGGCCAGCGGATGGGCGGCGGCGAGACCCACATAGCTGACGCCCATGAGGGTGTCCGGGCGCGTCGTATAAACACGCAGCGGATCCTCGCCCGGCACTGTGAAGTCCATCTCCACGCCTTCGGACTTGCCGATCCAGTTGCGCTGCATGGTCTTGACCTGTTCGGGCCAGCCGTCGAGCTGATCCAGGTCCTGCAGCAGTTCCTCGGCGTAGTCGGTAATGCGGATAAACCACTGGGGAATGGCTTTTTGTTCCACCGGTGTGTCGCAACGCCAGCAACAGCCTTCGACCACCTGTTCATTGGCCAGCACGGTCTGATCGTGCGGGCACCAGTTCACCGTGGATTTCTTGCGATAGACCAGGCCCTGTTCATAGAGCCGGGTAAAGAACCACTGTTCCCAGCGGTAATAATCGGGCGAGCAGGTGGTGATTTCGCGATCCCAGTCGTAGCCGAAGCCCAGGCGCTGAAGCTGTTCACGCATGTAGTCGATGTTTTGCCAGGTCCACTTCGCCGGTGCCGTCCTGTTGTCGATGGCGGCGTTCTCGGCGGGCAGGCCGAACGCATCCCAGCCCATGGGCTGGAGCACATGCTTGCCGCGCATGCGCTGGTAGCGGCTGATGACATCGCCAATGGTATAGTTGCGAACATGGCCCATGTGCAGCCGGCCGCTGGGGTAGGGGAACATGGACAGGCAGTAGAATTTCTCCCGCCCCGGATCCTCGGTTACCTTGAAGCTTTGCTGTTCGCGCCAGTAGCGCTGGGCTTCGCGTTCGACGTCCTGGGGCCGATACTGTGGTTCCATGGTCTCTCTGAGTTGACTTGCGGATGACGGATCAATGCTTCGGCACCGGGCCGAAAAGTGGACAGGATACATGAGCCGGGGCCGGGCAGACAGCTCCCGGAGGCCGCGCTCATGACCGTGACCATGGCCCTGCTGCTGTGTTTCATGGCCGCTACCCTGCCAGGGGTCGTGCACCGGCTGTTGCCACCCGTGCCCCGGCCGGAGCCGGACGTCATGCCGGGCGCCGTGGTGGTGCCGGGCGCGGCCCGGGTGCGTCATGGCACGGCCTGGCGATTATCGCCGGCGGGCCGTCGGCGCCTCTGGGCGGGTATCGAACAGGTCCGGGCTCGCGGGCTCCCGCTTCTGGTCAGCGGCGGTGTTCGCAGTGGCACCGGCCCGGCGGAAGCCGCGCTCATGGGGGCGCGTACCGCGCGGCAAGCGCCCGAACTGACCGTGATCGAGGAAGGCGTCAGTGGCAATACGTGGCAGAACGCCGTGAACTGCGCGGCCGTGTTGCGCCGGCAGGGCATCA
Organism: uncultured Alcanivorax sp.; assembly: GCA_964411265.1. Lineage (GTDB taxonomy): Bacteria > Pseudomonadota > Gammaproteobacteria > Pseudomonadales > Alcanivoracaceae > SLJS01. Next base: position 4,718 of record CAYPKI010000022.1, read on the forward strand.
CGGATGTCGTGGTGGTTACCGACCGGCCTCATCTGACGCGCGCCGTGCTCAGTTTTCAGCGCCAGGGTTTGCGGGTCGAGCCGGTGGCGGCTTCGCGCCTGCCCGCACCCGCCTGGATGCCGTCCACCGGGGCACTGGTCATGCTCCCTGAACTCTGGTATGAGTGGGCCGCGTTACTCTGGTATGAACTTCGTTACTTCTGAAGGTCTGAGCACGCAACGGGGGCTTAATCCGGGGCATGGTCGGCGCGCTTGTGGTGCAGCGCGCGCTGCGCGCAGTCCGGGTCCAGGGTTTCCATGGCCTCGAACTGGCTCAGAAAGAACTGCCCGCTGAGTTCATCCGGGAAATCCGACTGGCGCAGCCGGTCCATTACGGGGCCTTTCACTTCCGACAGGTGCAACGTCACCCCGGCGTCGTACAGTCGCTGGTTCAACGAATCCAGACTCTCCAGAGCGCTGGCGTCGATCTGGTTGATCGCGGAACACATCAGCACCACATGCTCGATGGTCGGGCGCCGAAGGACATCGTCATAGATCCGGTCTTCCAGGTTGCGCGCATTGGCGAAATAGAGGGATTCGTCCACGCGCACGGACAGCACCTTCTTGCTACATGCCACATCGTGGCGCAGCACATTGCGGAAGTGCTCGGTGCCCGGTACCTGGCCCACCACGGCCACATGCGGTGAACTGGTGCGCCAGAGGAAAAGAGCGATGGAGGTGAGGACCCCGGTGAGCACACCAGCCTCCACCCCCACGCCCAGCACCACGGCAATGGTGAGCGCCATCGCGGTGAAATCGGTTTTCGAGTAGCGCCAGGTGCGCCGGATCTCGCCCGGGTCCACGAGCGAGAGCACCGCCACAATGATGGTGGCGGCCAGGGTGGCCTTGGGCAGGTACTGGAACAGTGGCGTTAGAAAGAGTGCGGTCAGCGCGATCCCGATCGCCGTGAATACGCCCGCCATGGGTGTGACCGCGCCGGCGTCGAAGTTGACCACGGAACGGGAAAAACCGCCGGTGATCGGGAAGCCGCCAGAGAAGGCGCTGGCCAGATTGGCCGCGCCCAGCCCGGTCAGTTCGCGGTTGGGGTTCACGCGCTGGCGGCGCTTGGCGGCCAGGGTCTGGGCCACCGAGATGGATTCCACAAAGCCGATCAGGCTGATCAACACCGCTGCGGGGAAGAGCTTGCGCCAGAAGTCCGCTTGCGCCGGTGGTACTTTGATGTCCGGCAACCCCCCCGGAATGGTGCCGACGATAGCCACACCCTGCTGTTTCAGATCCAGGCCATAGACAGCCAGGGTGGTAATGATGACCGCCGCCACCGGCCCGGCCTTGGTCAGTACGTCGACGACAAAGTTCGATAGCCGGGTCCGCTCAAGCAGGGGCTTGAGCTGGCTGCGCACCCAGAACAGGAAGGCGGTGGCGCCGACGCCGATGATCAGTGTGGGCATATGGATGTCGTCCAGCCGCGGCAACAGCGAATGGACGATATCGACCAGGTTGTGGCCGTGCAGCTCCACGCCCAGCACATGCTTGAGCTGGCTGGCCGCAATCAGAATGCCCGAGGCGGTGATAAAGCCCGAGACCACTGGATGGGACAGCAGATTGGCAATCCAGCCCAGGCGCAACAGCCCCATGACTACCAGCACAATGCCGGACAAGGCCGCCAGGATCATGGCCGCGGCCAGGTATTCCGGCGAACCCGGATCGGCCACCTTGCTGACCGAGGCGGCGGTGAGCAGCGAAACCACCGCCACCGGGCCCACGGCCAGTGCCCGCGAGGAACCGAACAAGGCATAAGCCACCAGCGGCAGGATGCTGGCGTAGAGGCCGACCTGGGGCGGCAGGCCCGCTAGCAGGGCATAGGCCAGGCTCTGCGGGATCAGCATAATGGTGACGATGACGGCGGCGACCCCATCCGAGGTAGCATCTTTGCCACCATAACCGGCCAGCCAGTCCATGGCAGGCAGCCATTTCATGGCCTTGGCAATGGGTCCGGAGCTCACGAACACACTCCTTGCATCAGCGCACCTTGGTCATGCCGGCGGGCCGGTGGCCTTACCGGTTGTCGGGGGTACCGTGCTCGGTTTTCAACAGCCACTCATGGCCTCGCAGCATCAGTTTGAAGTAGATCCAGGGCATGAGCCTTTCCTTCAGAAACCACATGGAGCGGCGTGGCACATCCGGTTTCAACGGGAAGGTGGGCAGTAGCTTGCCCCCATAGCCAAATTCGGCCAGCACCACCTTGCCCTTTTCCACGGTCAACGGACAGGAGCCGTAGCCGTCATAGAGCGCCTCGGGTTGTTGCGCGTCCAGTACCGCCAGCAGGTTCTCGGCCACCACCGGCGCCTGCTTGCGCACCGCCGCAGCCGTCTTGGCGTTGGGCGAGCCGCTGACATCGCCCATGGCGAAAATGTTGCTGTATTGCGGGTGCTGCAGCGTTTGCTGATTGACGTCGACCCAGCCGGCCGCGTTGGCCAGGGGCGAGCTGCGGATGAAATCGGGCGCGGTCTGGGGCGGACACACATGAAGCATGTCGAAGTCCTTCTCCACGGTCTGGACCTCGCCCTGGTCATCGGTGACCTGGAACCAGGCCTTCTGTGCCTCGCCGTCCACTTTGACCAGATTGTGCTTGAAGGCCAGGTCGATGCCGTACTTCTGTACATATTCCATCAGGGGCGGGACGAAGGTTTCCACGCCGAAAAGCACGGCACCCGCGTTGTTGAACTCCACCTCGATGTTGTCCAGCACGCCCTGACGCAACCAGTGGTCGCACGAAAGGTACATGGCCTTCTGGGGCGCGCCGGCGCATTTGATGGGCATCGGTGGCTGGGTGAACAACGCCTTGCCGCCTCGCAGGTTCTGCACAAGCTCCCAGGTGTACGGAGCGAGATCGAAGCGGTAGTTCGAGGTTACGCCATTGCGACCCAGGGTTTCGCGCAGGCCCTCGACCGCGTCCCAGTCCAGTTTCAAGCCCGGGGCTACGATCAGTGTGCGGTAGCTGACCCGTTCACCGTCCTCCAGCACCAGGGTGTTGTTGTCCGGCTCGAAGGCGGCAGCGGCCGCGCGGACCCATTTGCAACCGGCGGGCATTACCTCGGTCATGGCTTTCTCGGTGTCGCCCGGGTCAAAGGTGCCACCGCCCACCAGGGTCCAGGCGGGTTGGTAATAATGCTGGTCCCGGGGCTCCACCACGGCCACCGATAACCCCGGACGCCGCTTGAGCAGGCTGGCGACGGAAGCCAGGCCGCCGGCACCGCCGCCCACGACGAGCACGTCATAGGGCGCATCGGTGCCGGAGCCCCGGCCGGAGGGTGCGGCCTTTTCGGCGGCGCGACCCGAACCCGATGCCAGTCGCTCGCGGATCCCACTGATAGCGTATCCCTGGTCTGCCGCCGCCTGAATGATCGAATCGGCCGACTCTTGGGGCGCCTGCGACAGGGCCCAGAGGCTGATCGAGCGCATGCCGCTGCGGCAGAAGGCGTGCACCGGCCCCTGAACGTCGCCGAAGAGCCGGTTGAATTCGGCTACATCGTCCTCGGTGAGCTGACCGGAGATTACGGGCTGGTGAATATAGGTCAGCCCCTGTTGGCGCGCTGCTTTTTCCAGCTCGGTGCTCAGTGGCTGCTCGTCCGATTCCTTGTCCGGACGGTTGTTGATGACGGTCCTGACCCCGGCCTGCGCCAGGGTCGGGAGATCCTCCGGACGGATTTGACCGGAGACGGAGAGAAAGGGCGTGATCTTCGCTTGTTCTACCATATCGGGTCTCCTCTTGCCGCCGGTCAAAGGGCGTTGACGGGAATCTTGAGGTAGCTGACGCCGTTGTTTTCGGCTGGCGGGAAGTGGCCCGCCCGCATGTTGACCTGGACCGAAGGCAGGATCAGGCGCGGCATCTGCAGCTTCTGGTCGCGTTCGGTGCGCATCTGCACAAAGTCTTCTTCCGCGACGCCTTCATGCACATGGATGTTGTTCTTGCGTTGGTCGCCCACCGTGGTTTCCCAGGCATAGTCGCTCCGGGTGTCGGGCAAATAATCATGACACATGAACAAACGCGTTTCGTCCGGCAAAGCCATGATCTTCTGGATGGACCGGAACAGGGTGCGAGCATCGCCGCCGGGGAAATCGCACCGTGCGGTGCCGAAATCCGGCATGAAGATGGTGTCGCCGACGAAACCGGCATCACCGATCACATGGGTCATGCAAGCGGGCGTATGCCCCGGCGTGTGCAGCGCCCTCGCCTCGATCTCGCCGACCTTGTAGGTCTCGCCGTCGGTGAACAGATGATCGAACTGGCTGCCGTTGCGGGCGAAATCGGTGCCGGCATTGAATACCTTGCCGAAGGTGTCCTGAACAACGCGGATGTTGTCGCCGATGGCGAGTTTGCCGCCCAGCTGTTCCTGCAACCAGGGCGCGGCGGACAGATGATCGGCATGGACATGGGTTTCCAGCAGCCATTCCACTTCCAGGCCCTGTTTTTTTACATGGTCGATGATGCGGTCGGCGGACGTACTGCTGGTTCGGCCGGCCTTGGGGTCGTAATCAAGTACGGAGTCGACGATGGCGCACTTTTGGGTGGCCGGGTCCGTGACCACATAGCTGATCGTCATGGTGTCTTCATCGAAGAAGGCTTCAACCCGGGGACGGGACATGGCGTACCTCCTGAATCAACGCAATTTTTACTGCCCTTGACCGTAAGGATTAGCCAGCGAGAAGTCAACTTTTGGTTATAATTATATAACATATAACGCTAAAGAGCCGGTACCACTCGGCATGGAGCATGGGCGCACAAAAAGCCCCCGCCGGCTGTCCCGACGGGGGCGTGAGCGCGTGCCGGAGGTACCCGGAAGGCCGGATTCAGCCCGTGCGGCGCAGGTGCCGCCAGGCGCCGGCCAGCGTCAGGACTGCCGCCAGCACCAGCCAGGGCGTGCCGCCGAATCGCATGAAGGGGGTGGTACCTTCCATGGGCCGGAATGCGGACGCCAGCACGGTGCGTTCGAACTGCTCCGCGCGGGCCCGGGTGGTCCCGTCCGGGCCCACCACGGCGGTAATGCCATTGTTGGTGCCGCGCAGCAGCCAGCGGCCCGTTTCCAGCGCGCGCAGGCGCGCCATCTGGAAGTGCTGATGGGGTCCGGCCGACGTGCCGAACCAGGCGTCATTGCTGATGGTCAACAGCACATCACTGCCCCGGCTGCGATCAGCTACCAGCGCCGGGTAGAGAATTTCGTAGCAGATGAAGGGCGACAGTTCATGCCCCAGGGCCTGGAGATTGCCCTGATCCGGCTCGCCCGGCGTAAAGCTGGACATGGGCAGATTGAAGAACGGCATGAGCCCGCGCAGCAAGCCTTCCAGCGGCACATATTCACCGAAGGGCACCAGCTTTTGCTTGTGGTACTGGCCCTCGCCGCCGGCCACCACGGTAATGCTGTTGTGATAGCGCCATTTCCCCGCGGCGAAGCGACGCCAGGGGACACCGGTGATCAAAGCGCCCTCGTTGGCGCGCTGCTTCTCGCCCGCACGGCCGAGAAACGCCCGGGCATCCTGATAGAACTCGGTGATGGCGGATTCGGGCCAGATCACCAGTGAACCCTCGGGCAGATTCTGACTCAGATTTTGATAGATCCGCCGCGTCGTTGCGCGCTGGGTCTGTTGCCATTTGCGGTTCTGTGGAATGTCACCCTGTACCAGCGCCACCGGCTGCTTTTCTCCAGTGGGTTCGACCCATAGCCCGGGCACCAGTGCTGCACCTCCCGTCCAGGCCAGTAGAGCTGGAATCAGAGTCATCCAGGCGCGGCGGCGTTCGAGCAGCAGCTGCAACAGCCCCGGGCCCGTAAGTACCGCCGCCAGCGACATCAGCCAGATGCCGCCCAGCGGTGCCAGGCCACCCAGGGGCGTATCCACCAGTGCATAGCCGGGATAGAGCCACGGGAAACCGGTCAGGAACCAGCCCCGCACCCAGTCCACCAGCACCCAGAGTCCGGCGAAAACCAGAGCGCCACCGCCAAGGCGCCGCGTCAATCCGAACAGCAGCGCGCCATAGAGCGCCAGCACGGCAGCAAAGACCGCGGTCATGGGCACGGCCAGCCACAACGGCGTGGCGCCATAAACATGAATGCTTACATGCACCCAGGACACGCCCAGGCCGAACAGGCCCAGTCCATAGATCCAGCCCCGCAACACGGCTTCGCGTACCCATACCTGCCGCAGGCTCCACCAGCCCAGTGCCGGGCTGAGCAACACCAGGGGCCACCAGCCCCAGGGTTCAAAGGCCAGCGGATAGATCAGGCCCGCGATCAGGGCCAGCAAGCGGCCGCGCCATTGGGTCTGCATTGAGTCTGCCTCGGGAATCGTGAAGAATAAGAAATGAGTGCCAGGCCCCGGCTTATGCCGACGGACGGGGCGGCAAACGCACCGGGAGAATCATAATGAAACAGGTTTGCAAGTACCATCCCGGCGAAGAGGCGAGCTGGCACTGCGCCCACGACGGCTTGCTGTTGTGCGATGCCTGTGCCGCGGTACAGCCGTCCGAGGACGAGCGCAGTGCCTGGTGCTTTGTCTGCAACGATTGGCTCAAGCCGGTGAGTGCCGGGGTCGAGGGGCCCTGGTTCTGGACCATTCTGGCGCATTTCGTGCGCTACCCGTTGGCTGCCGGCCCCCTGGTGGCCGCCCTGCTGCCCATGCTGGTCGCCGTGGTGGCGCCGCGTGATCTCGTGGGTGTGGGGGCCATCCTGGTTGCCGGCCTGCTGTGCGGCAAGCTGGGCCATCGCATCATCGCGGACAGCATTCGGGGCAGTATTAATCCGCCGGGGGCCGGCGCTTTTGCCGAGTCCAGAGGTTGGTCGCAGGGGCTGGCCCAGTGGGCTCTTTTCGCCGTTTCGTCGGCCGGCATCGGGGCGGCTTGGTGGTATCTGGGCCTGATTGCGGGTACGGCGCTGGCGCTGGTGCTCTGGTGTCTGTTGCCGGCCATGCTGCTGGGCGTTCAGGAGGAAGAGAATTCGGCCGTCATTCTGGATCTGCGCAATGCCGGGGCGACCATGCTGGCGCTCAATATCAGTTACTGGATTCTGGTGGCGTTCCTCTTCGCGGGTTTTCTGGCGGTGAGTGCGCTCATCAGTGTGGTGGTGGATCTGCTGCCGGCCGCGGCTGCCTGGCCGCTATCGGTGCTGCTGGTGCTGTGGTTCTGGTTTTCATTGATGCATTTGCTGGGCTACCTGGGCTACCAGTATGCCGGGCCGCTGGGTTTCAATCGCGGGCGCAAGGGCCGGGGCAACCGTGCCGCCGCCCGACCCGAGGCGGAGCGGCGCCGCGAGGTGCTCATGAAGGCGGGGCAGTACAACAAGGTGGTCAAGGCCTATGCTCAGCTGCTGGAGAAAAACAGCAAGGCGCTGCAGTACCATGACGACTATTTCAAGCTGCTGAGTGCGCTCCATGAACGCCAGGCCCTGCTGGATCACGCCTGTGAGTATCTCAACGCGGTGCATCTGAGCGGGCAGGACTATCGTCTGCCGTCGCTGGTGTCCTTCTACCGCGACCTGGACCCGGCCTTCAAACCCGACACGGGCCAGCTGAGCCGGGATATCGCCGGTGTGCTGGCGGATCAGGGCCGTTACAAGGAAGCCGTGCAAATGCTCCAGGATTTGGACAAGCGGGCCCCGACCTGGCCGGGCGTGCCCGAAGCCTATCTCTTCGTTGCTCGTGTATTGGTGCAGCAGTTCAGTTTGACCGGCAAGGCGAATCAGTTCATCAAGTTCGTGGAGCAACGTTTCCGGGACCAGCAGGTGCAGGATGAGGTGGCGGAATGCCGGCGAGAGCTGGGACTGACCGGTTGACCCAAACAGGGCACTAGTTGCCCTCTGCCTTCTGCCGGAAGCCCTCGGCGCGAGCGGCATCGCCTTTCTTGTCCCAGGCATCGGCGAGCGCATGCAACGCCCGCCCGAGCTCGGGGACGTCACTCTTGCGTTCGAGCGCCTCGGCGACCAGGGGTTCGGCCTGTTGCGGATCCCCCGCGCGCGCAAACACCCAGGCGATCTCCAGCTGCACACTTTCCGGCAGGGCCCACTGGCGTTCTTCGCGCATGAACTGACGCAGCAGCCGTTCGCGCTGACGGGCCTGGTCCGGGCCGGCCGGACGCAGTTGCAACAGTTCGCGCAGCACAGTTTGAAATTTTTCTTGTTCCGGCTCGACCTTGCGCGCCAGGAAAAGGCCGGTCAGAGCATCGAAGTCCTCGGGCCTGTCCGCGCGGATTTGCAGAAACTGTTTCTCGGCCTCGCTGAATTCGAACCGTGCCAGCGCGTCCCAGCCTTCGGTCAATGTGCGGGCCCGTGCGCGTTCCTGGTCATCGTCGGACGCGTTGGTGTCGCGTTGCTGCATCCCCGTGTCCTGAATCAGCTGGGCCAGCACAGCGCCGCCCAAAAGGCCGAAAAGCTGGGCGCTCAACAGTACCAGGCCGTTGTCTGTGCCCATGAAGGCATAGGCGGGTAACACCAGCCACAGGGGCAGCAGGATGAGCGCCGGGAGATCGACTATGGCCGGTTGTCGGGTACGCGGATGAATGTAACCGAAGGGAATGCGCGCACGCGCGAACAGGCTCGCAAAAGCGCCGATCCAGGCGGAGACCACGGCGCTGCTGCCGATCACCGGGTGGTAGTGGCCGGAAAAGAGCCAGACCGGGCCCAGTCCCGCCATAACGCCGCCGAGTAACCAGAGCACGACCGCGCGCGCCTTGCCGAGACGCGCCTCCAGCGGCCAGGCGAAGGGCGCCAGGATCAGCAGGCACAGGGCCCAGTGGACCAAGCCGTCGTGAAGAAAGTGCCAGGTGAGAAAACGGCCCGGTCGCGGATCGGAGGGAATGAGCCCGGCAAAGTAGCGCGGCAGCGTGCGCGCGCGTTGCCGGAATTGCTCGCGCTTATCTTTCCACTGCCGAAAGGCTTGCGCCGACCAGTAGTCACTGCCGCGCCTACGGTTTTCGGCCTCGAAGCGCGGATTGAAGGCCATATCCAGAAAGGGATCGACTTCATTGCCCGCTTCGCGCTCTTGGGCCAGCGCGGCGGCCCGGTCGCCTCGGCCATTGATGCGCAGCCAGGAGCGATATTGGTCCCATTCCATGCTGAAAAGGCCTGTTTCCTGATACCAGTTCAGCAGGGCCCGGCGTTGCTCTTGTTCCTGGCTCTGGTAGGTGAGCAGCACCAGCAGATAAACCAGCATGATCGCCAGGACCACCCAGGGCAGGGATCGTATCCGCCGCTGATCCGGATCGGGTAGTGGGATCATGCTGTCGCTCCCGGTTTGCTATTCGGTTTCTTCCAGGGGATGCACCTGTAACAGACGGATGGTGCGGCCGTCGGCACTGAGCACGGTAAAGCGAAATTGCCCGAACTGAACGGATTCATTGCGTTCGGGCAGGCGGCCGAACTGCTGCATAACCAGTCCGCCCACCGTATCGAAATCCTCGGTGCTGAGTTGGCACTGAAAATAGTCGTTGAAGTCCTCAATGGGTGTTAGCGCCTTGACCGTGTACTCGCGGTTGTTGAGGCTCTTGATGAGATAATCGGTGTCCTCGATATCGGTTTCATCCTCGATTTCGCCCACGATCTGTTCCAGCACGTCCTCAATGGTGACCAGTCCGGCGACGCCGCCGTATTCATTCACTACCACGGCCATGTGGTTGCGGCTGGCGCGGAATTCGCGCAACAGCGAGTCCAGGCGCTTGGACTCCGGGATGATCATGGCCTGGCGCAGATGGTCCTTGATGTTGAAGCGTTCCATGCGGCTCGGGTCCAGCGCCAGGGGGAGCAGATCCTTGGCCAGGAGGATGCCCTGCACCTCATCCGGATCATCGGCGAGCACGGGAAAACGCGAGTGCGCGCATTCGATGATGGTGGGCAGGAAATCGCGCGGATTGCCCGGGGCGCGAATGGCGATCATCTGCGCGCGCGGAATCATGATCTCGCGCACCTGCATGTCCGCCACCTGAACCGCACCCTCGATAATGCCGAGCGTGTCCAGGTCAATCACCTCGTGCTGACGCAGCGAGCGCAGCAACGCCAGCAACTCGTCCCGGTTCGAGGGGCCGGTGCTGAAGAAATTGCCAAGCCGTTCCAGCCAGTTTCGGTTGGTCGCCCCGTTGTCGTCCGGCATCATCAGCCCTGCGTTCCGGTGTCAGGCGCGCGGTAGGGATCGTCATGCCCCAGCTCTGCCAGGATAGCTACTTCCAGTGCTTCCATGATTTCGGCTTCCCCCGCTTGCTCGTGGTCATGGCCCAGCAGATGCAGTACGCCGTGGACCATCATGTGGGTCCAGTGTGCCTGAATGGACTTACCCTGTTCAGCCGCCTGGTGCTCCACCACGGGCGCGCAGATGGCGATATCACCGATAATGGGCTCGACAGCTTCAGCGGGCAGCCCTTCGGGCATTTCAAAGGGAAATGACAGCACATTGGTACTGTAGTCTCGCCCGCGCCAGTATTGGTTCAGTTCGCGCATCTCGCCTTCATCCACCACGCGCACCGTGATGGCGCCGTCCGCTCCGCCGGCGGCGCGGGCAGCGCGGCACGCCCAGTCTTCGATGGAGTCCGCGTCCGGAGCCCGCAGCTGGTGGCGGGCGAGCTGTAGTTCAACGGCCGGAGTCGGTCTCGTTTTCGTGTCGTTCATAGGCTTCCACGATGCGCTGCACCAGCGGGTGGCGCACGACATCGCCGCTGTCGAAACGAGTCACGCCGATGCCTTCTTCGGCGCCCAAAACATCAATAGCGTGTATCAGTCCGGATTGCTGATTGCGCGGTAGATCTACCTGGGTGACATCGCCGGTGATCATGGCACGCGAGCCGAAGCCGATCCGGGTGAGAAACATCTTCATCTGCTCGATGGTCGTGTTCTGACCCTCATCGAGAATGATGAAGCTGTTATTCAGGGTACGGCCGCGCATATAGGCGAGCGGTGCCACCTCGATAATTTCGCGCTCGAGAAACTTGTTGACCTTCTCGAAACCCAGCATTTCATAGAGCGCGTCGTAAAGCGGGCGCAGATAGGGATCCACCTTTTCCGCCAGATCGCCCGGGAGGAAGCCCAGTTTTTCCCCGGCTTCCACCGCCGGGCGCACCAGCAGGATGCGTTCGACGTCCTGATCCTCCAGCGCCTCGACGGCACAGGCTACCGCGAGCCAGGTCTTGCCCGTGCCCGCCGGGCCGATGCCGAAATTGATGTCGTGGTTGCGGATGCGCTCGACATAGTCACGCTGATTGCGCCCGCGCGGACGGATCTGCACACGCTTGGTGCGGATACGGCCGTGGTCGCGGCTGTCGCCGCCCACCGGCTCCGGTTCGGCGTCCTCGACCGAGCCCTGGAGCTGGAGATGGACCACTTCGGGGGTAATCTCGGTGCCCAGGCCGGTCTGGGCATAAAGGTCGTTGAGCACATGCCGTGCCATTTGCACAGCGGTGGCATCGCCAGACAGGTGGAAAAGATTGCCCCGGTTGCGAATCTCGATGCCCAGGCTGTCGGAGATCTGGGTAATATGCTCGTCCAGCTGGCCGCACAGGCTGGCCAGACGGCGCGAATCATAGGGTTCGAGACTGAGCTGTTGTGACGCGGTCGCGGTAGTCCCTGGTTCTGACTGACTGTCGGCTGTGATGCCGGTGCGCAAGCTGTTCGCTTTACTGTCCTGAATTCAGCATATAACGAAACACCCGCACGCGAAAAGATGACGCCGGTCGTCAAGGTTGGTAAGCGAGTATTAACGCGGAAAAGCCTTTCAAGCGGGGACGGGTTCCGGAAGACTGCCCCGCAAAGAGTTGGGCAGCGCTTCGTTGATTTCCACGTCCACGAACTCACCG
>CAYPKI010000022.1:16550-19024 GCA_964411265.1 uncultured Alcanivorax sp.
GTTCACCACCCGGTTGTTTTCCGTGCGTCCGCATAGCTCGCCCGGGTCCTTGCGGGACACGCCTTCTACCAGAATGCGCTGGCGCGTACCCACCATGGAACGACTGATGGCAAGGGCCTGCTGCTGAATGCGGTTTTGCAGGATGCTGAGGCGTTCTTTCTTGACTGCTTCCGGGGTGTCGTCCGGCAACTCGGCTGCGGGTGTGCCCGGGCGCGGGCTATAGACAAAGCTGAAGGAATGATCAAAGCCGATATCATTGATCAGGTTCATGGTGGCCTCGAAGTCGGCGTCCGTCTCGCCCGGGAAACCCACAATGAAATCGGAACTGACAGAAATATTCGGTCGGATCTTGCGCAGCTTGCGGATGGCGGCCTTGTACTCCAGCGCCGTGTGGTTGCGTTTCATCTGCGTCAAGACGTGATCGGACCCCGACTGCACCGGCAGGTGGAGATGATCAACAAGTTCGGGAATCTCGGCGTAGACTTCGATGAGCGCGTCCGAAAACTCCACCGGATGACTGGTGGTGTAGCGAATGCGGTCAATGCCCTCGATGTCACGGACCAGCAACAGCAGGTCGGCGAAATCGAGCACTTCGCCGTCGGCGCCGGTGGCCCTGTAGGCATTGACGTTCTGGCCCAGCAGATTCACCTCGCGCACGCCCATGTCCGCCAGATGCCGGATTTCGTCCAGCACCGACTCGACCGGCCGGCTCACTTCCTCGCCGCGCGTGTAGGGCACGACACAGAAGCTGCAGTACTTGGAGCAGCCCTCCATGATGGAGACGTAGGCGGTGGGGCCGTCCACGCTGGGCTCGGGCATCCGGTCGAATTTCTCGATTTCCGGGAAGCTGATATCCATGGCCAGATCGCGGTTGCCGGCTGCGTCGCTGATCAGCTGCGGCAGCCGGTGCAGGGTCTGCGGGCCGAAGATGACATCCACCCAGGGCGCACGCTTGCGGATCACCTCGCCTTCCTGACTGGCCACACAACCGCCCACGCCGATAATCAGCTCGGGTTTGTGTTCCTTGAGCCTTTTCCAGCGGCCCAGCTGGTCAAATACCTTTTCCTGCGCCTTTTCCCGGATCGAGCAGGTGTTGAGCAGCACCACATCGGCTTCATTGACGTCATCCGTGGGTTCCAGTTCATGGCTGTCCTCCAGGATGTCGGCCATCCGGGCCGAATCGTATTCGTTCATCTGGCAGCCGTGGGTCTGTATGAACAGTTTGCGGGCCATGGCGCCTGCTCGTTTTGCCGAAAAGAGACTTGGATTGTACCCGCCGGACAGGCCGGCTGCGAAGGGGCTAGCAGGCTGCTGAAAAACCTTGCGTATTCAGCAAGGCCGGAAGCGCCCTGCGGGGCTTCCAGACCGGACCGCACTCGTCGGGACCATTTTTCGACGGGGCATACCCCGCCTTCAAAATGCCGCCTCGATGGTGAACCAGCGTGAAAGCCTGAGTACGCAAGAGGTTTTTCAGCAGCCTGCTAGAATACAGGTGTCCAGATAAGGGGAGCGAACAATGCGTGGACTGCTGAGTGTTGTGCTGGCGGGGCTGGCGGCCATGGCCGCAACGGCCGCCGAGGTAGGTTTTGAGGACGGCTGGGTGCGGGCCATGCCATCGGTAGCCGATACCACCGCTGCCTACGGGCGTATCGTTAACCAGGGCGCTGTGCCGGTGACCGTCGAGGCGGCGCCCGTGGAGTGGGCCGACGAAGTCATGCTCCATGCCACTACGGAAGGGCAGGACGGCACCCGGGGCATGCGCCACCTCGAATCGGTCACGGTGCCGGCCGGCGGTAGCGTGACGCTGCGATCCGGGCAAAAGCACCTGATGTTTACTGGCGTGGACTCGGTGCCCCGGGCGGGGGCCTCCGTGTCGGTCTGCATCCGGGTGGAAGAGCAGCGTCAATGCACCGATTTGCCCGTGCGTCGTTCCGCTCCGGAATAATGGCTGCGCGCGCCCTACTGCTGACATTGTTCCTGGCGCTACCGTCCGTCCGGGCCCGCGCGGACTGTGGACCGCCGCCGGCCGTGCGAGCGGTGCCGGCGGCCGGGGCCGGTGAGCTGAGCCTGGCAACACTCAACCTGTGGCGGTTGCGCGACAGTCAAAAAGACGCGCGCTACGACGACCCCCTGCCGCCGGAGCGCGTCGAGGCACGATTACAGGCCCTGGCCCGGATGATCAGGGAGCGCCTCGGGGCGCCCCATCTGCTGGCGGTGCAGGAGGTGGAGAACCGGGCTCTGCTGGAGCGCCTGGCCGCAGTGCTGGCGGAAAACGGCCGGGAGTACCGGGTGATCTTGCGCGAGGGGCATGATCCCTCTGGCATGGATGTGGGCCTGCTCTACCGGGATCCGGTGCAGATCGCGAGTCACGAGGCGCTCTTCGCTCAGCGCAAAGAGGCGGGGCAATGGTTGTTTACGCGTCCGCCTTTACGGGTTCGCGTAGCCGAACCCCTGGCGCTGGATCTGGTGGTGGT
>CAYPKI010000023.1:0-2496 GCA_964411265.1 uncultured Alcanivorax sp.
CGCCGTAACGGGACCGTGAACAAGGTGCCATTGATGGGTGATTTCCCCTTGCTCGGATGGCTCTTTCGCTCCACCAGTACCAGCCATGAAAAGCAGAATCTGATGGTATTTCTCCGGCCCACGATTCTGGCGGACGGCGAGCGCCTGGTGGAGTTGACGCGGCGCAAGTACCTGGGGATCTCTTCGCTGCAGTTCCGGATCAATGATCGCGGTGAGCTGGAGCGCACCGTGGATGAGCCCTTGCCGGCCAGTCCCGACGAGCTTTTCCAGGGACGCGAAGGGGTCCCGCAGGGCATGCGGCAGCGCCTTGAGTCCCAGCTGGAAAATGACGCGCAAGAGGATTCGGCATCGGGGGAAGAGGGCACGGGTCCAGACAGCCAGGGTGGCGGCTGAGCCCGCTGACTCAGTCGTCCCTGCTCTCCAGGTTCTTTAATGGGTCGAGGACGCGCTCGACGCCTACCAGTTTTTCGGGATAGTCGGAGTCCGGCGGCGCCAGGTGCTGGCCCCGCATCCAGATGGCCCGGGCTTGGCCGTAATCACTCCGTGCATAGCGCTGATTCCCCTTGGCCATGGCGGTCCGGAAGCGCTCGAGGCCCGATTTTCACCCCCGCCGTGATTGTCTCCCGTAGCTGCTGGCCGCCGTCCTCGCGGGTAAGGGTGCGCAGCTGGTGGAGCTCGCCGCCCACCCGGGGTTCGGCTGATATTGCGAGGTTTCCCCTGTCAGGAATTCGTGCATGCAGCCTTGGTCCCACGGGAGATCTTGTTATGCTTGTTCGGGACCGCGTTCCATGGGGTCAAAGCCGGGGCGATGCCAGCTTTGCGCCACACTCTCGTACTTCCTCGGGAGAGCCTGTCGAGCCTGCGGCCCGGTACCGGATTCAAACAAGGAGAGGTCCATGAGTTTTATCCGTGAAAATCGTCTCGAAGCCAATGGATTGGTTTTTTACCTGGGCGAGGCTGGTAACCCCGAACAGCCCCTGGTATTGATGCTTCACGGCTTCCCCGAATGCTGGGCTTCCTGGCGCTTTCAGATGCCGGCGTTGGCGGAATCCGGTTATTATGCTGTGGCACCGGATTTACGTGGCTACGGCGGCACGGATGCCCCCGAGGGCGTGGCCGCCTACTCGCTGCGCGAACTGGTCCGGGATGTCATTGCGCTGATTGAGGCGCTGGGCCATTCCCGGGCCGTGCTGGTGGGTCATGATTTCGGTAGTGCCCTCGCCTGGCAGGTGGCGCGCGAGCACCCGGACCAGGTGCTGGGTCTCGTGGCGCTGTCCGTACCCTATGGCGGCCCGGCCCCGGAGCCGCCCACCGAGACCATGAAACGCCGCTTCGGCGATCACTTTTTTTATATGCTCTATTTCCAGCAGCCGGAACGCCCCGAGCGCGAACTGGAGGCGGATGTGGGTGACAGTCTGCGGCGCATCTTTCATGCGTACTCTGCTGATGCCGACATGAACCAGGTATTTGCGCCCCGCAAGGGCGGTGGTTTTCTCGACACCATGCCGCGGCCCGCCGAGCCCCCGAACTGGATGCGCGCAGTGGATCTGGAGTATTACGTCGCGCGTTTCCGCGAACACGGGTTTACCGGCCCGTTAAACTGGTACCGGGCGCTGGATTTGCACTGGCGCCAGACGCGTCAGGATCAGTGCTGGCAGATTCAACCACCCACCATTTTTATAGCGGGCCGACGGGATCCGGTGATTGCCCTGAATCGCAAGGCGCTGGAGCGCATGCCGGATTATCTGGACGATCACCGCGGCACCTGGCTACTGGACGCTTGCGGCCACTGGACGCAGATGGAACAGCCCGCACAGGTTACGAGCCTGCTGATAGAGTTCGTTGAAACGCTGACTCAGGGGACTGCCGGTCCCTCGTCCTGAGTACGCAAAGGGGTCTCAACAGCCTTCTAGACTGAGATATCGACGTCGTGGTCGCTGCGGTCGGTCAGAATTTCGAAGGCGGCACCGTTGCGGCTGACAAGCTCCCATTGCTCGCCGCCGTCGGTGAGCACGGCGCGGCAGCGCGCGATCTTGGTGTTCAAGCAGGTCTTGTTACCGCCGGGCGGGTTGTAATAGGTCAGCCCCGTAAAGGCGGCCGGGTCCGCCTCGATCACCACGCGCAGATGAGCACTGCCCGTGCGGGTGGCAAAGGACCAGCGGAAAAATCGGTAGTGCCCCCGCGCAGCGAGTGCGGTGGTCATTCGATTGAAGCGGTATTCGCGGCCTTCCAGGCGCAGACAGGCAATGGTGAGCCGGGGCGTGGGCACCGGGCCCACTTTCACGCGAGCCGTGGCGCACTCGAGCATGGCTTCGGGCGCGTTGTCGAAGCCCATGACCTGACCCCAGGCGTACTGATGGGTGTGCTCGCTGCCCCAGTTATGGTTTTCGCTGCCATGCCAGCCGGTCACATCAATGGTTTCGCCATCCACGGTGAGATGGCCCCGGAATTGCACATGAGGCCGGCTGACGACCGCCTTGGCCTTGGGGAAGGGCG
>CAYPKI010000023.1:2506-18999 GCA_964411265.1 uncultured Alcanivorax sp.
CCGGCAGCAACAGCAGCGACGGATCGCCATCGTCATACGCCAGCGCCCAGTCAATGGCGTGGTGCTCACTCTGCGCGCTACCTTCCGCCTGACCGCTTTCCAGGTGGGCCGGGCCGATATCGATGTTCATCTCGTGCTGACCGAAATGGCAGCTCTGGATGTCGTGTTCCTGCTTGGACGCCACCACCCGTTCACTACGACCGTCGAAATAGATTGCCCAGAGCTCGCCCAGTCGTTTGCGCGAACCATCCCCCGGGATAAAGAGCGTGTATCGAATCCAGAAGGCCCGGGCTTCGCGGGGATGATTGCCGCGCAGGAACCAGGACTCGTAATGCCCGCCCTGGCCGGGATATTGGCTGCCGTGAAAGGGAATCAAAACGAAGCTCCGTATGGTCCGAACGCGTTGTCCGAACGGGTCAGACGCAACGCCTTGAAAGGAAAGGCGAGCATGGAGTCCTGATACCGCACTTCCGCTGTGCCCACCGGCTCGCCCCCTCGGTAGACCGTCATGGGGCAGGTCGTGAGCGAGTACTGTAAGTGTCGCAGGCTATATCGTTTCCGGCCTGCGACATGCAACTGACCCAGTTCGGGGTGTTCAAAATCCAGCCAGTAATGGGGGCCAGCCGGTTTGAGGGTTAGTTCACCCTGACAATGCATCTCGACGCCATCTAACTTGATCCGGCCGCGAAAGCTGCGGGGCACGGACAAGCGGAAAATACGCGCCGTGAAAGCACGCAGCGAAAAGGCGAAATCGCGGCTCTGCTGTTCGCCGTAGAGCTGCATCCAGCCGCGCATGGTCTCGCTCAGCGCCACTCCGGTTGTCATGCCGTGTCTCCATTGTAATACGCGGGATGTCAGGCGGCGTCCGCCCGGGCAATACGCTCGGCTAGCCGCGCGGCCGCCCGCGAGGCCAGAGCCATGATGGTCACCTGCGGATTGGCCGCCAGCGCCGTGGGCACATTGCTGCCATCCATTACGTACAGACCCTGCCAGCCGAACACGGCATGATCCGTGTCGCAAACGCCGTCTTCCGGGTTCCGGGCAATACGCGCCGTGCCCAGGGGATGATAGGCCGTCATCATGAATTCCATGGGCTTGCGTCGTCCGCGCAGGAAGTCCGTCAATTCCTTTTCGTTGTGCACGGTAATCAGCGACCGCGTACCGGGAATATAGACTTCCCTGGCGCCGGCGGCGAAATACATCTTGCCCAACCATTCCACGCCCTGCAGGAAGGTGGCGAAATCCCGCTTGTTCATGTGATAGGTCACCAGCGGGATGTCCGGATGGGGCCCCTTGCGCACGCGCCCCTCACTGGTATCACGCACCATGAAACCGAAATACGCGGTCTGCTGATAACGCTCGGTGAATTGGACATAGTCCTTGCCGTAGAGGCTGTTCAGCAAGCCATGGCCATGAAAAGGAATGGTGCCGCCCTCGAATATGGGGCCGTCCGGCGAGAGGTCCGACACGCCGAAGCCCTGCGGGATGTGGCGTGAGTTATCGAAATTGCTATCCGGGAACCAGCCGTTGACCGCGCCCGCGGGATGGACGGTCAGGTGCCTGCCCAGGTGGGGGTTCTTGACCCCGTTATCCTGCAACAGGCGCGGGGTCAGGAAGGTGCCGGCGGCCACGATTACCTGGGGCGCCTTCAGCGTCAGCCGCACGGAGCGGCCGTCCGAGGTGATGCCCCGGGCGCGCACACCTGACACTGTCTGGTCTTCGTGCAGAATCTCGTCGGCCTTGAAGCCGGTGAACAGGAAAGCGCCCCGCTCCAGCGCACGCGGGATATAGCTGACATTGGTGGACTGCTTGGCGCCGGTGGGACAGCCAAACTGGCACAGCCCCTGACCATCGCAGCCAGGTGCGTTGCGCGGCAGCGGATGGTAATGCTCGAACCCCAGCTTGTGGGCGCCGTCAGCAATCACATTGCCGATCTCGCCGATGTACTGATACTGGGCATATTCCACGCCCAGTACTTCCTCGACACCGCGGAACCACGGGTCCAGCTCCTCCTCGGTGAATTCGCTCAGGCCCTTATCCTGACGCCAGCGCCGGAAGACTTCGTTGGGCGGACGCATGGCTGTGCCGGAGTTGATGGTGGTCGAGCCACCCACATTCCTGCCGATGGGAACGGGCATGAACACATTGCCCACGGCGCCGGTTGCACCCCAGGCGCGGTAGAGCTTGGGGATAACCTCGGTGAGCTTACCGTTGAAATGGGTGCGGTTGTAGTACTGACCTTCCTCCAGCAGCACCACCGCGAGCCCGCGGCTGGCCAGTTCATAGGCGGCCGACGCGCCGCCGGCCCCGGTGCCAATGATCACCACTTCCGCTTCCAGCTCCTGGTCCTCGTCCAGCTCGTCCGGCGTGGTGACCTGAGCCTGGCCGCGAAAGTGTTCGATCTGACTGGGCACCTGCACCGACGGGCGCTGACCATTATTGCGTTGACGGTCCTCGTCCAGGGTATAGGCGGCCTTGAAGGGCGTGGTGGCGGCGCGCAGAAGGTTGCCGCCCACCATGGACGGGCTCAGTCGATTGAGAAAGCGGTCGCGTTCATCCACCGAGGCGCGCGAAAAACGCTTGCCGTGGGTACTCAGATACCGCATCTCCAGCCACAAAAGGCCGGAATTGAAAGCCCGGGCAAGCCAGGGGTGCCCCTCGACATAGCCCGAGGCTGTTTCAGTCAGATAGTGCGGGTCTCCCGCCGGCTCGCGTTCACCGGCGGGGAACATGGCTTCGGCCAGGGCCAGGGCAATGGGTCGCGTTCGCGATGTCAGTACAGTGGCGTTCATACTTCCGACGCTCTTTGTTATCGAGGATTGGGGCCGCCGATGCGGGCAACCCCTGAGTCTAGCAATCCTGACCAGAATGGCTTGTCCTGCTCCACAGCAAAGACTGCGCTGCAGGGCAACAGCCAGTCCTCCTAGGATACCGGAAACGAAGCCCGATGGGGATACGGGAAGCCCTTGACTGTATAGCGCCCGCACCCGGGGCCGCCGGGCGCGGACATGCGGGTCAGCCGCTCCTGCGCTTCAAGGGTTTGACGTTGTCAGGCACCGATTGGTCTTGCGAGCCGGAGTTACTGTCCGGCTTGCCCTTGCCAAAGGTTTCCGGCACCACCTGGTAGCCCGTGTTGACGATAAACTCCGCCGTCTTGGGGAAAGCGTAGTACATGAACAGCGAGAACAGGCCGAAGGGGGTGGTCTTGCGCTTGGGCCGTTTGACGATAACCTCCCCGAGCCAGTTGACCGCCTGCTCGGGCGACAGTGCCGGGAAGTAGTCGTAGATCTTGGTGGGGGCGATCATGGGCGTGCGCACCAGCGGATAGTTGACCAGCGAGAAGTGAATGTTCTCGTGGACGAACTCCGTAGCCGCGGCCATGGTCCAGCCCTCCAGAGCGAACTTCGACCCCAGATAGGCGGAAAAGCGCGGCGGCGCGTTCTGCACGCCCACAGTCGAGACATTGATGATATGCCCGCCGCGGCGCTCGCGCATCTGCGGCAGCAGATTCATGGCCATGCGGATGGTGCCGAAGTAATTCAGCTGCATGGTGCGTTGATAGTCATGGTACCGATCAAAGGAACGCTTGATCGAACGGCGAATGGATCGACCGGCGTTATTGACCAGAATGTCCACCTGGCCGTGGTCGGCCAACACCTGCTGGCAAAAGCTGTCCACGCTGTCCGGGTCCGCGATGTCGCAGCGATAGGCGTGAGCACTGCCGCCTTCCGCACGTATATCGTCGACGACATCCTGCAGCTTCTCCACCGAGCGCGCGGTGACTGCCACGGTGGCGCCTGCGCGTGCCAACCGTCGGGCGAGCCCCGAGCCGATGTCCGAGCTCGCACCCGTGATGACCACGACCTTGCCATCAACACGCCGGCGCAGCGCGCGCTTCGGCGTTACCCGGTAGCGCAGCCCGGCGAGCGAGTTATCCACGGCGCGCCGGAAGTGCGGGATGACATCGGGCACGCCCAGCTCAATGGCCTTGTCCTTCTGGGCCGATTCGGGCGCAAGGTGTTCGCGCCAGTAGTTCCAGAGCCGACCGGCGTAGCTTTCCAGTGGCGGTACTTCGATCCCGCTGCCGGCGAGTGCTTCGCGCGTATTGCGGTTGTCGAAGCGTACCGGCAGTTCCATCAGGTCCAGAATTTCCACCGGAATACTCAGCGGGTTGAGCAGGCGTTGCAGATTCTGCCGCACCGACGGCTGTTCCAGCAGGCCGCGCGCGGCGCGGTTATCGAGCAGCGGCGAGACGTCCGGACCCGCGCTGATGGACGGCCCGCCCGCCGCACGCGAGAACATGTTCAGCAGTTCGTGGACGCCGTAATGGTGCGAGTCTGTGAGGAAGAAAGTCTGGTCGTCGCGCCCGGACAGATGCGCAATCCAGTCCATGGCATCGGCCACGAAATCAACCGGCACCAGGTTCATCAACCCCTGGGTGCGCGGCGCGGGCAGGGTCACGCTGGGCGGCACCGCCTTGCGCAGGAAACGCACCACCGGAAACATGTAATAGGGGCCGTCGGCCTTGTCGATTTCACCGGTTTCGGAATGACCCACGACCATGGACGGTCGGTAGATCCGGTAGGGAACCCGGCACTCTTCGCGTACCACACGCTCGGCTTCGTGCTTGGTCAGCAGATAGGGGTTGGGAAAGTCGCTGGCCTCGCCGAACATTTCTTCCGTGAAGGTGCCCGGATAAGCGCCCGCCACCGCAATGCTGCTGGCGTACTGAAAGCAGCCTGCCTGCAGATCATGCGCCAGGGCCTGGGCCTGACGCGTACCCTCAACATTGCTTTCGTGCTGGCGGGCGGCATCCTGGGTGATGTCATAAATGGCCGCGAGATGGAAAAAGTGCTCCAGCTGGCCCCGGAGGCCGTTGCGTTGATGCTCGTCCAGGCCCAACAGCGGTTTTTGCAGATCCCCGTGCACCGCCTTGAGCCGGTCCGCGCCGACGCCCAGCTGCTCACGCAACCGTTCCAGCTTGTACTCAGAGCCGGGCCGCGTCAGCGCATGCACGATGGCCCCGTTTCGACGGAGCAGTCGCTCCACCAGAAAACGGCCGATAAAGCCGGTGGCGCCGGTCACCAGGTATTGCATCTTCTTTTCTCTCCCGGATGTTGTCCGAATTAAGGGCCGTCAACTATAGCGCGCCCGTCCCGGCTTTCGGGTAAACACCCGGAACCGATTTGTTGGTCAAAGCATTTACCAGTGGATCCCCTTGAACACCCGCGAGAAGGCGCGCTGTTGACGACTGATGCGTTTGGGCGTGTCTTCCTTATCGCCCAGCGCCGCGGCGGAGTCCGAAAACAGCTGATAGCCGGTGTTCATGATTCGCTGCGTTACCCGGGGCGTCAGGAAATGCATCACCGAGCCCAAGATGCCCAGGCTCGTGGCGATGCGCCTGGGTTGACGAACCATGGCGTGGCAGATCATGTCCGCGGCCTGGTTGGGGCTGATCGTGGGCACATGGTTATAGAGTTTCGTGGGCGCGATCATGGGCGTGCGTACCAGCGGCATATTGATAGTGGTGAAATCGATGCCCTCGTGCACCAATTCACTGCTGGCACAGCGAGTGAAGGCGTCCAGCGCCGCCTTGGACGCCACATACGCGGAAAAGCGCGGCGCATTGGTGAGCACGCCGATGGAGGAGACATTGATGACTTGACCGTTGCCGCGCTCGCGCATTTTGGGGAGCAGCCGCATGATGAGCCGCAAGGCCCCGAAGTAGTTGAGCTGCATGGTGCGCTCGTAATCGTGAAAGCGCTCGAAGCTGTGGACAATGGAGCGGCGGATGGAGTGACCGGCGTTGTTGATCAGAATGTCGACACGGCCGTAATCGGCGAGCACCTGCTCCACCAGCTGATCCACTTCACCCATGTCGGAGACGTCACACGGGTAGCTGCGCGCATGGCCGCCCAGACGCGCGATTTCATGCAGCGTTTCTTCCAGTTTTTCGGGCGTGCGCGCCACAATGAGCACGGTGGCGCCGGCCCGCCCCAGTTTGAGCGCCGTGGCCTTGCCAATGCCACTCGTGCCGCCCGTGATCAGAACTATCCTGTCCTCGACGGCTTCTTCCAGAGCGCGCGCGGGCTGAAGTTCGTCCTCTCGCTGATCGCGTTCCGGGTCCAGATGGTTTTCCCAGTAGTCCCACAGCGGCTGGGCGTAACTTTGTAGCTCGGGCACCTCCAGGTC
Organism: uncultured Alcanivorax sp.; assembly: GCA_964411265.1. Lineage (GTDB taxonomy): Bacteria > Pseudomonadota > Gammaproteobacteria > Pseudomonadales > Alcanivoracaceae > SLJS01. The sequence continues at coordinate 8,699 of CAYPKI010000023.1, forward strand.
CGAGTCCGCCAGGGCCTGCGCGGCTCCCGTGTTATCGAAGGTGGTGGGGTAGGTAATGTAGCGCAACGCCCCTTCCGGAATCTCCAGCTCGTTGAGTGCCTGCTTGAGCAGAAAGCGCGTGGGCGGCAGCTGGGTCACCCCTTTGCGCACCACGTCCTGCACCGAACCGTTGAATCGACCATTGCTCAGACGCAGGGGCATGCGCGGAGCGTCGGCGCAGCCGGCGAAGATGTCGAAGACTTCACATAAAAAAGACGTTTTCGAGTTTGTATGTCTAAGACTTCGCCCACGCTGTAATCGCGGTCAGCGGTCAGATGAAAGCAGAGCTTGTCCAGATGCGGTTTGTGAGCGATATGGTCCGTGGCCCCCGCGACAAAATCCACGGGCACGACATTGAAGCGGCCTCCCTCGATGCCGGGCACCGGAATCCAGGGCGGCAGCCAGTCCCGCAAGCGTTGAATCAGCTTGAAGAAATAGTAGGGGCCGTCCGCTTTGTCGATTTCCCCGGTTTCCGAGTGACCCACAACCATGGGCGGCCGATAGATGCGGTAGGAGATGGCGGCTTCCCCGCGCACCAGCCCCTCCGCCTCATGCTTGGTCAGCAGGTAGGGATCGTCGAGCTGCGTTGCCTCGTCGAACATGGCCTCGGTAAAGCAGCCATCATAGAGCCCCGCCACGGCTACGGAACTCATATGATGGAAACAGCCTGCGTTCAACTCCTCGGCGAGTTGCAAAGCCTGGCGGGTACCCTCGATATTGGCGTAGCGCTGGCGGTTTGCATCCGCGGTGAGGTCATAGATGGCCGCCAGATGAAAGAAATGGTCGATCTGCTCGCGCAGATCATCCTGGTCGCGCTTGCTCAGCCCCAGTTTCTTGCGCGTAATGTCGCCCTTGATGGCCACCAGCCGGTCCGGATCCACATCGAGGCGCTTGCGCAGCGCGTCCAGCTTGTATTCGGAACCGGGCCGGACCAGGGCAAAGACCCGGGACTGCTCACGGCGCAGCAAACGCCCCACGAGGAAACGACCGATAAAGCCCGTGGCACCGGTAACGAAGTAGTTCATCGATAACCTCCTTGCAACCCGTGAGAGAGCGAACCCGTTGCCTTCGCCCCGGAAACGCCCGTCAAGTGTGCACCAAAGCGCGATGGCCGCGCAGCCCATTGCGCGCCCGGCGGGCCCAGAGCATTATCACCCAGTAAACTTATAGATCAATAATATTTACATTCTGGGCGACAGCATGGCGCATTTTTTCCGACACGAAGATCGTATTTTTAAGTAAGCGCAAACTTACTTTAAGTTTTCGATACAACTTGTTGAACTGGTTAACATTTTGGGAATCCCGGTATTGTCATCATTTTGTTTTTTACTTTAAAAATATAATGTAAATTATTGATTTTCAATAAAAGGAAGTTGTCATGACCTTTGATGCCCGTGACCCCTATGACGCCGCCGCTCTCTATGACATCTGGCTGAACTGCCATGGTTGTCCGGAGACCTTTGATTTCGAACCGGGCCGGCCCCTTGGGCTGGACTACTACCACGATATCGGGCAGAAGGCGAAAGCCGAGGGCTGGCTGGTGGTGGAACAGGAGCCCCCGGAGGACGAAGAGGGGGTTTCCTATCTGGTGTTGTGCGCCAACTGTGCGCGGCGCTACGGGCTCTCGGATGTGGCGCCGGGCTATGCGGACCAGCCGCCGCGGATTATCAACGAGATTTGTCGTGCAGTCCGGCTTGCGGAGCAGGAGCGACTGGCGGCGTGAATCCCGGGCTCAGGGGCGCTGGTCGCGCGCCTCGTCCTTGAGCTCTTCGCCGGCTTTCTCCAGTGGCTCCCCGGATTCCTCTATGGTTCTCTCGCCGGTTTGCTCGATCTGTCCACTGACCTGTGGATCAGTGAAGGGATTGGCGTAGATCGTGCGCCCCTTGCCGATGTTGAAGCCGAACCATAGTCCCGCGAGCAGGCCAATGATTACGCCGGTTATGAGCGTCTTGAGCTTGCGCATGAAAACCTCCCTTGGTCCCCGCTATGATAATCGGGTTACGGTCCTTACGGGGAGGGTCCGTCTATGCAGGTTATCCGGATTCGCCAATGGTTCCGCGCACCGGTTGAGACTGTGTTCGATTGTTTCAGCCGGCATGAACAACTGGGCGAGCTCTGGCCCGGGTGGTTTGTCCGGGTCCGGGCGGGCGAGGACGAACCGGACGGCACGGGTTCGGTCCGCGAGGTGCGTCTGCCGGGGCTGCGTTTTCGCGAACAGGTGACCGGGTTCCGGCGGCCCGAGCAAATCCGCTATCAAATCATTTCGGGCGTGCCCCTGATGACCCATCACTACGGCGAAATGCACTTTCGCCCCGAGGCCGGGGGAACTCTGCTCGATTACTCCATTGAGCTGGATGCACGTTTCTGGACAGCGCCCGTGATCAGCGCGGTGCTGGAGAACGCGCTCAAGCCCGACATCCGTCGTTTGGCAGCCCGCTACGACTAAGAGGCTGTTGAAAAAAACCTGGCGCACTCATCGTTGCCTTTGTTCGGCCGTTGGACACACGTTTGTAAAAGGGCGCCGCAGTTGTGAACCACCCGGGAAGCCTGAGCGCGCAACGGCCTTTGCAGCAGCCTTCTAGCGCGAGCGGAATCATCAATGCGCCAGGCTCGCTGAAGCCCTATAGTGGCGACTTTTGTGAATCGGCGAGGAGTGACCATGACGGCAGCGGAGATGACTCTGGAGCAGGCGCTCAATGAGCGCCGATCGGTCCGGGGCTTTCACGACGAGCCCGTACCCCGTAAGACGCTGGAAGAGGTGTTCGGGCTCGCTCAGCTGGCGCCTTCCAACTGCAATGTGCAGCCGTGGAAGGTGTTTGTCGCTTCGGGCGAAGTCCGGGACGAGTTGCGCCGGCGCATGGTCGAGCGCGCCAGCACGGGTGAGCCCGTGCGTCCGGACTATGACGAATTACCGCGTTTCCAGGGCGCTTATCGGCAGCGCCAGGTGGACTGCGCCGTGGAGCTGTACAAGAACATGGGCATTACCCGCGACGACAAGGAGGGCCGGGCCCGCGCCAGCCTGCGCAACTTCGAGCTCTTCGATGCGCCGCACGTGGCGTTTTTTGGCATGGAACGCGATTTCGGTGTCACGGTGGCCGTCGATGTGGGCATGTATCTGCAATCACTGTGGCTGACCATGGCCGCCTACGGTATCGGGGCCTGTGCTCAGGGCAGCATGCGTTACTATCCGGATGATGTACGCGAGGTGTTCGGCGAACCAGACTCCACCGCCATTCTCTGCGGCATGAGCTTTGGCTACGAGGATCCGGATGTGGCCGCCAACAAGACCCGGGTGGGCCGGGTACCGCTGAGTGAGAGCGTGATGTTCCGGGACAAACTCTGAGCCTAAAATCGGGGGCAGGATGACGCTGGAAGGTTTCGAGTGCTACGAGTTCACCCATGGCGGTTATACCTATCCGGTGTTGCGTACCGGGACCGGGCCGGGTGTGGTGATCATCCATGAGGTACCAGGCATTACTCCGGAGGTGAGCCGGTTCGCGCGGTGGGTAGCCGACGGCGGTTTCACCGTCTTCCTGCCTTCCCTGTTCGGCACACCGGGGCGTCAATTCTCGGGTGCCTATGCCGGCGCCCAGATCCTGCGCGCCTGTATCCGCCGCGAATTCGCGGTCTTCGAAGCGAACGGTAGCTCGCCCGTGGTGGATTTCCTGCGCGGACTCTGCCGGGCCGCCCATGCCGAAACCGGTGGTCCGGTGGGGGCGCTGGGCATGTGCCTGACGGGCGACTTTGCGCTGTCGCTCGCCGCGGACGCGACTGTGGACGCACCCGATCTGAGCCAGCCTTCGCTGCCTTTTCCTGTCACGTCGCGGCTGCGGCGGGCGCTGCATGTCGATCCTCATGACCTGGCAGAGGTCAGGCGTCGGGCCCAGGAAGAAGATCTGCGTATTCTGGGGCTACGCTTCAGCGCCGATCCGGCTTGTCCGGGGGCGCGATTCGAACGCCTGCGCGAGGAGTTCGGTGATCATTTCGAGGCGGAGGAGATCAATTCTTACCGGGGCAACTCGCATGGCATTGCGACCACGGCCCATTCGGTCTTGACCAAGGATCTGGTGGACGCGGAGGGTCATCCCACACGGATGGCAATGGAGCGTGTGCTGGCATTCTTCCGCGAACAGCTGTCACGAACTGGCTGATTTGTCCACAGCTTTCTGTTACGCTTATTCGCCCTTTTTCCAGTCGAGCCGGGAGCGATATGATCATTGTCAAGGGAACCATTCCGCTGAGTCAGGAAGACCGCGAAGAAGCGGTGGCGCTGATCCGGGAGATGGCGGATAGCTCGCGCCGCGAGTCCGGTTGCCTGGCTTATGAGGTCTACCTCAGCGTTGAGGATCCTGACACCGTGGTACTCTGGCAGCAGTGGTCGTCGCTGGAAGCGCTGGAGAGTCACTTTGCCTCGGATCATGTCGACGCCTTTCTGGATGTTATCCCGGACTATATCGACGGCCAGGTCATTTCCGAACGCTTCGAGGTCCGCGCTGAAACCAGTGACGAAACCGGTGGTGATGTTCGCGACGAGCCCGTTGAGCAAAGCCGTGTCCAGGTAGCCGACAATACGGTGGTGCACTGACGCCTGTCAGCCCGGGTTGAACGCGGCGCGCAGCGGCATTGCCAGTAGCTGTTCCAGCTCGGTTACAGCCTTTTCCGGGGCATCCACCTTGATGGTGGTCATTCCCAGAGCCTGTGCCGGCTTGAGGTTGACGCCGAGATCATCCAGGAAAATGACTTTATCAGGCGTGACACTGGCCCGCTCGCAGGCCTGTTCATAAAAGGCCTGTTCGGGCTTGCGCACACCGGCCTGACTACTTTCCATGACAAAACCGAAAACTTCCATCACGGCTGCCACCGCCCGCGCATGCTCCGGATTCGGGCTCATACCTACGCCCATGCCCGCGGGGCTGTTATTGGTCAGGCAGGCGACCGGGTAGCGCGCGCGGACCTCATCCAGCACGCGCACCATACCGGGCCGAATCGGGCCGGCGAGCAGAGGCAACAGCTCGCGTCCGTTAACCGGGTGGCCCCGCGCGGCGGTTTCAGCGCGGAACGCCTCGTCAAAGGTTTGGGTGTCAATCTCGCCGCGCTCAAAGCGCGCCCAGGCATTGCCATGGGGATTGGTCGCGTTAGTGCCGCGCAGGAAGTTCGCCGGCAGCCCCTGCTCATGCTCATACCGGGCAAAGGCGTCAAACGGGCTCTCCGTGAGGACGCCGCCGAAATCCCAGAAAACGGCCTGATAGTCGTGATTCATGCGGTCTCCCTTCACTTGGGTCCGGCGCCGGTATTCAAAAGGCTGCTAGCCAGCTCTGGCTCGGGCCCGGGCCGAATGGTCCGGGTTGGCGTGCGGGCCGGTACGGGCTTGCTCGATTTCGCGCCCCAGCTTGTCCCGACTGACCGGCTTGGCAATATGGCTAACCATGCCGGCGTCGTGGCAGGCGCGAATCTTGTCCGGCACTGCATGAGCGGTCAGTGCTACCACCGGGATCTCCGGTACCTGGCCATCGACCTGCAAGCGACGGATCTCAGCTGTGGTTTCAAAGCCGTCCATGTCCGGCATTTCGCAGTCCATCAGAATGACGTCCGGCATGCGTGCGGTCCCGAGCAGAACCGCGATCGCCTCAGTGCCGGATTCCGCCGTCAGAACTTCGTGCCCGAGTTTCTGACACTGCCCCTGCGCCACCATCAGATTGGTATGGTTATCGTCCACGACCAGCACGCGAGCGGGCGTATAGCTAGCCACCGGTTCCGGGGTGTCTCCGCGGTCGACTTCGGCGCGCTCCGCCGGTGGCAGCGGAACGCGGAACCAGAACCGTGAGCCCTTGCCCGGTTCGCTGTCCACGTTAATCTCGCCGCCCATGAGTTCCACTAATTGCCGGGAAATGGCCAAGCCCAGCCCTGTACCGCCGTGGCGGCGGCTGGTGGAGGCATCCAGCTGGTAGAAGTGTTCGAACAGCCGCGCCGCGTGCTCGCGGTCAATGCCCGTGCCCGTGTCGATGACCTCGAACAGAATATAATCGGTATTGTCGGGCTCATGGCGCACCCGAACGCCTACTTCGCCGTCCAGAGTAAACTTGATGGCATTGCTGATCAGGTTGCACAGAATCTGGCGCAAGCGCAGGGAGTCGCCGCTGACCGGATCATCGCCATCGTTATTCATCTCCAGAGCCAGCTCCACGCGATTGTCGAGCGCTTTCTGTTCGAACAATTGCAGGCAGTCATTGACCAGCGCGCGTAAATCGAAACTGTGTTGCTCCAGCTCCATCCGGCCCGCCTCGATCTTGGCGTAGTCCAGCACATCATTGATCAGGTGCAGCAGGGTGTATCCGGATTGTTCGATGACGCGAAGCTGTCGGGACTGATCCGCGTCCAGCCCCTTGTCCCGAATCAGATCAATGTTACCCAGGATGCCGTTCAACGGGGTCCGCACTTCGTGACTGATGGTGGCCAGGAATTCACTGCGGGCATTGAGCGCCTTGTTCAGTTCGCGGGTGCGCTCGTGTACGCGTTCTTCCAGCTCTTCGGTGGCGTGTTTCTGGATACGTTCGTTTTCCGCCTTGAGAGCGGTCATGCGATGGGCCAGGGCAAAGGACAACAGCAGTGCTTCCAGGGCCGTGGCGCCCTGCAGCGAATACTCGAGAAACGGGCTGCTTTCGACAACACCCATGGCGCGCAGCCAGAACAGCATGGCCACCGCGGCCACGGCCGAGTATGCGAGCAGGAAGTAGCGCGCGGAAACAAAACCCTGAACAGCACGCGCCGCGGCCATGCCCATAATCAGCAAAGTCCAGGGCAGCAGCACGAAGGATCCGAAGCGCAGCCAGAGGTCCACGTTGAACATGGCGATGGGCGCGGTTACGAGAAAGACAGCGGCCACACCGCGGAAGACAAGGGCAATACGTGGATGGCTCCGGCGCAATCCCAGAAAGGAATGCGCGAAGAGGGTGGAGAACGCCAGCGTGCCCAGCAGCAGAACCGGCTGGATGTGAAGATTCCACCAGGCCGCCTCCGGCCAGAGCCACTGCAGGCCCAGGCCCTGGCGGTGCAGAATCATCAAACCAAAAGTGGCCAGATACAACACATAGAACAGATAACTGCGATCCCGGATGGAAAAGAAGATCATCAGGTTGTACAGACACATGATGGCGACAATGCCGAAGTAGAGCCCGGACGCCAGATTGCTGCTCGCCTGATGCTGACGGAAGCCCTGGGTCGAGTAGAGAGTTGCGGGCATTTCCACAATATTGTCGCTTTCCACGCGCAGCAGTAGCCGGGTCGCTTCCCGGTCCGCCAGCTCCAGGGGGAAAACAATGTGGGGGTGGCGAATGGGTCTCTCGTTCCGGGCGCGGCTTTCGCCGCTTCGCCATTGGTCGACGAGTTCATTGTTGTTATTGAAGCGGTAAAGGGTTACTTCGTCGGTGATGGGCGTTGCGACTTCCAGGTACCAACGGGATGGTTCCGCCGGCGCCCGCGCCCTGAGCAGGAACCACATGGGTTCATCGATAAAACCGAAGTGGGGGTAGCTGTCCTCGACCGGGCGGCCAGCATCCCGGATTTGTTCCAGAGCCTGATCCGCGTTCAGGTCCTCTTCCGGTGCCAGATAACGCATATTCTGGGCAACGGAGCGGCTATCGACTGACGGACTCAGAGACAATACCTCACTGCTGGCCTGGGGGTGGACGACCAGCAGTATCAGGCCTAGCAGCATGTACCAGGGTAAGGACCGGGCCTCCATGGCATGTCTCCGTCAAACAGGACGCGGTGTGGCCACCTTCGTGAAGTGACTCTCCGTGAACTTCATGCTAATCCGCACAAGCGTCGTGACCCAAGACCCGGACGGTCAGCTGACGTCATCCGAATCCGTAGTCAGGTAGCCGTCGAGCCGAGGGCGGAAGGCGGTGTTAACCCCGAGTTTTTTGAGGGTCCAATAATGGCCCCCCAGAACGCGGTCGATCAGCAACGTCCGGCCGAAGGTTGAAAGGATTCGAGATAGCGCCAGGGGGTGGCCCGGGTTTTCTCTGCCAGATGGATATGAAGCCTGGAGTCGGCGAAATTGAAAGGCTGTTCACCAAAGACCGGCAGGAGCAGATCCACCCAACCGGCATAGAACTCGGGCTCCACGTCCGGGCCGCCTTCCTTGCGAATCCCCAGCGCTTTCAGCGCTTGTTCCAGGGTCACGAAGTCCCGGTCAAGTGCTGCGCGTATCAGGTTCCGAAAAGTGGCCGCGTCTTCTTCCGGAATGCGCTTGATAGCGCCGAAATCATAGATAATCAGCGACCCATCAGGCCGAAATGCGAAATTGCCCGGATGAGGATCGCCGTGAACAGCATGGTGATGAAAGATTTGTTCGCTAATTACATCAAAAAGACGCTGGCCCAGCAGATTGCGCATGTGCTGATCATAGCGTTCGCTGCTTGCAACAGTGTCGAGATCATCGCCGGTTTCATAGGTGAGTGTCAGCACCTTGTCCGTGCTGCGGGTTTCGACCACTTCCGGAATGATCAGCCAGGGCTGATGTTGGTGAAAGCGGCGGAACTCGGTTAGATGAGTTGCTTCCTGTTGGTAATCCAGCTCCTCGGCGAGCTGCTGACGAATTTCGTCAAAGATAGCATCCAGGGTGTCGGCGTCTACCTTGAGCAGGCCGCCCAGGCGCAGGATGCGACGCAGATGACGCATGTCGGAATCAATGGATTCCTTGACGGCGGGGTACTGCACCTTGACCGCCACCTCCCTGCCGTCGAGTAGTTGTGCGCGGTGCACCTGGCCAATGGAGGCGGCGGCGAAGGGTTCCTCGTCAAAGCGCGCGAAAAGATTCTCCGACTCGTCGCCCAGTTCATGACGCAACTGTTTGCGGATGACCGAGAAGGGCATGGGCGTGGACGCTTTTTGCAGCACGCTGAGTGCCTCGGCCACCTCGTCGGGCAGGATGTCCTGCATTTGTGAGGCCACTTGCCCCACTTTCATGACCGCGCCCTTCATCTCGCCCAGGGTGGCGGCCACCTCCTGACCAATATCCCGCATGAGTTCTTCTCGGGTCTGGTCGCGATCGGCGTCCGTTTGAAAACTGCCCCGCAAACGCTGCCCGGCCACGCGCGTGGCCATGGAGGCGGTCATGCCGGTCAGGCGCATGAAGCGACCGGCCTGGGTGGTGGGGCGACGTCTGGTTTTTCGGGCCATGTCCAGGTTTCCGCAGGCATCGGGAGCAAGCCATGGTACACGCTTGTGCTCAGCGGGCGCCATGGAGACGGCGAAGGTCGCTTTCCGCGGCGCCGACGAAAAAGGGCCCGTCGAAACGGGCCCTGATCGCTCAGCCGGATTATTGCCGCAATGCGGAACTAACCGCGTTGTTCGCCCGCGGAGACCAGCTCGTTGAAGAACTTCTCGCTTTCTTCGCGCGCCGTGACGACAGCGCCCAGACTGGCCAGAAGATACTCATTGGTTGACTCGGCTTGTTCGCCGCGCTTTTCCGTGCCTGCTTTAACGAACTGGTTATACAGTTCCTCGCGCTTGTCGGGCGCGTTCTCCACCACCTCGCGTGCGCTTTCCAGCAGACCGCGGCCGGCCAAAACAGCCTTGGGTTTGCCCTCGGCCTTATCGCCGAGCTTTTCCGTGCCGGTCTGAGCATACTTGTCCAACAACTCCGAGGAGGAGTTTTCCGCCTTGCTGTAGGCGCCCAGACCGGCAAGGTACAGCTTGCGGTTGGCTTCGCGTGCCTTGGAGACCAGATTTTCCTGCTGTTCGCGCAGATTCTTCAGCTCACCCATTATTTCCATCCTGTTTGCCGTAGTGAATGAATACCGTTATTGAACGCTGAAAAGCATACTCAGCAGTTTCCTGATTCGGTCCCATATTGTTCAACAACAGGACATGGGAGAGCGGAAGAAGTAAAGCGCTAGCACTTTGGTGCTAAACACTCTTGTGATGCTGTGATGAATATCAATGAATCCAGGCCAAGTGGGGCACGGCGTCCTCATGCCGGCACTTCCAGACTGGTCCACGGACCATCCAACAGGAGAGCCAACAGGAATGAGCAGCGCATTGCCCGCGTTCCGCATCGCATCTGGCCCGAGGGACGTCCGGACCATGCCCGTAACTGGGAATCGCAATATGGCGTCCTGGATTCGGCGCAAAGGCGTGGGTGGTCGGATGGAACTGCTGGTCCGTCACCGCGACGAGACGGGCGAGCATGTCACCCCGGTGGACCGAGCTGACGCAGGCAGTAAGGAGAGCACCCGGGTGTCGGGCGTGGAGCGGTT
>CAYPKI010000024.1:0-9539 GCA_964411265.1 uncultured Alcanivorax sp.
ATTTGCACCATGGCCTGGGTGTGGCACTTGGTGCAAAGCACGGAACCGGCGGGGAAACCGCTGTCCTGGGCCTGATCGCCGGCGTCACCCGAGGGCTGTCCATCGAATTCGGCGCGCTTTTGTTCCAGCCAGGCGCGTTGGTATTCGTCCATCTCGTCGGATAGCATGCCGATCTTCTTGAGATGCTGTTCCACGACATCACCAATCTCGGCTACCAGGGACGGCATCCAGCGCCCGCCGCGCTTCATGTAACCGCCCTTGGGGTCAAAGACGCTATGCAGTTCTTCCACCAGGAAGGTGCAGTCGCCGCCTTTGCGGAACACCCCTGAAATGATGCGCGTCAATGCCACGATCCACTGGAAGTGGTCCATGTTCTTGGAGTTGATGAAAATCTCGAACGGCCGTCGGGTCTCGTGATCACTGTCCGGGTTCAGCACCACATCATTGATAGTCACATAGAGCGCGTGCTCGGACTCCGGCGTCTTGATCTTGTAGGTGGTGCCTTCCAGCATCTCCGGGCGTTCGATCTTTTCATGCATCTCTTCGATGGCATTTTCGTACGCCTCGTTTTCTTCCGTGGCCTTATCCGCCTCAGCGTTGGCCTTGGCTACCTCGTAGTCGATAATGTTCCTGTCGATTTTGATCGCCATTTGCCTCTGTCCTTGCCCGGCCGCGCCGGGCTCTTGTTTGTTGGTCGTAACGCCCTGGTTCAGAACTTGCCGTAGTAGCCTTCCTTGAGGGCATCGTAGAGGTTGGCGGCGGTATGAACCTCGCCGTCGTATTCCACTTCCTCGCCGCCCTGGGCTTCGATTGTGCTGCCGTCGTCCAGGGTAAAGCGATACGTCGTGTTGGCGAGATCGCTTTCCTTGACCAGCACGCCCTGGAAAACCTCCGGGTTGAACCGGAAGGTGGTGCAGCCCTTCAGACCCTGTTCATAGGCATACCGGTAAATGTTCTTGAAGTCGTCATAGGCATAGTCTGTGGGCACATTGGCCGTTTTGGAAATGGACGAGTCGATCCACTTCTGCGCTGCCGCCTGAATGGCCACGTGCTGCATGGGGGTCACGTCTTCGGCACTGATGAAATAATCCGGCAAGTGCTGCTCGCCCGCGGCGGCTTCCGGCATCGCCTCCTCGTTGACCAGATGGCGATAGGCCAGGAGTTCGAAGCTGAACACGTCCACCTTTTCCTTGGACTTCTTGCCTTCGCGGATCACATTGCGGCTGTAGTGATGCGCGAAGCTGGGTTCAATGCCGTTGGAGGCATTGTTGGCCAGTGACAGCGATATCGTGCCCGTGGGCGCAATCGAGGTGTGGTGTGTAAAGCGCGCGCCGCGCTTGGCCAGTTGGTCCACCAGCTCGGGGTCCTCATGGGCCACCTGCTGCATGTAGCGGCTGTACTTCGCCCACAGCACCCGGCCCTTGACGATATCGCCGGGCTGGTAGCCGTCCGTGGCCATTTCCGGGCGCTTGGCCAGCATTTCCTGGGTTACGTCGTAGTCCTCGTCCATGACCGGTGCGGCACCTTTTTCCTCGGCCAGGTCCAGCGCCGTCCGCCAGCCCTGCAACGCCATCTGCCTGGATGCCTCTTCGGTAAATTCCAGCGAGGACTGTTCGCCGTATTTCTGGCCCATCATGGTCAGCGTCGAGCCCAGCCCCAGAAAGCCCATACCGTGACGACGCTTGCGCATGATTTCGCGCTGCTGTTTCTCCAGGGGCAGGCCGTTCAACTCCACCACGTTGTCCAGCATACGCGTGAAGACATCCACCACCCGGCAGTATTCGTTCCAGTCGAACCAGGCGTTCTCGGTAAAGGGTTCGCGCACGAACATGGTGAGGTTAACCGAACCCAGCAGGCAGGCGCCGTAGGGAGGCAGGGGCTGCTCGCCGCAGGGATTGGTCGCGCGGATTTCCTCGCAGAACCAGTTGTTGTTCATCTCGTTGACCCGGTCGATCAGAATGAAGCCCGGCTCTGCGTAGTCATAGGTAGAGGTCATGATCATGTCCCAGATGCGCTGGGCCTTGAGCGTGCGGTAGACGCGGCACGCTACTTGACCGTCCTCGCTTGTTATGTAGCCCTGTTTTGCGGGCCACGGACGCCAGATTACCTGGTCCGGATCATGAAGACCGATGCCCTCAGCGTCCGCTTCCTCTTGAGTTAGCGGGAAAGCCACAGGCCAGTCCTCGCCGTTTTCCACCGCGTGCATGAACTCGTCCGTGATCAGCAAGGACATGTTGAACTGACGCAGCCGACCGTCCTCGCGCTTGGCGCGAATAAAGTCCAGCACGTCCGGATGACCCACGTCGAAGGTGGCCATCTGGGCCCCGCGCCGGCCGCCGGCAGACGAGACCGTGAAGCACATCTTGTCGTAGATATCCATGAAGGATAGCGGCCCGGACGTATAAGCACCCGCCCCGGTAACATAGGCGCCGCGCGGGCGCAGCGTGGAAAAGTCGTAACCGATGCCGCAGCCGGCCTTGAGCGTCAGCCCGGCTTCGTGAACCTTGTCGAGGATGTCGTCCATGGAATCGCGAATGCCGGACGACACCGTGCAGTTAATGGTCGAGGTCGACGGCTTGTGCTCCCAGGCGCCGGCATTGGAGGTGATCCGCCCGGCGGGAATGGCACCGTGGCGCAACGCCCAGAGGAATTTGTCAAACCACTCCTGCTGTAGCGCCTCGTCTTCCACCTGGGCGAGAGACCAGGCTATGCGCTGGTAGGTTTCGTCCACCGTCTTGTCCAGGATTTCCCCGTCCTTGGTCTTCAGCCGGTACTTCGAATCCCAGATGTCCTCCGAGGCGGGCTGGATCGGAATCTCGGTTACCGCATCGTGCAGCGTCTGCACCTTGGCTGCCTGGCTCATGCTGTGCACTCCTTGAAGGTTTCGGTGATCGACAGGGCCGCCGTTTCAGCGACTTATTCTAGTTATCCACAATTTGTGCACCGGCTTATCCCCCTGAAGCACAATATATTGTGGTTTAGAGGGAAAGATAGACCGATATATAGGGCTATGCAACCGTCTTGTGAAATCATTTTCAAGACCTGCCGAATTCCGCACAAAAGCCTTGATGACGGCATCCTTAGCCGCTTAGCAAGCTCGAAAGCCGGTTCTACCCAGCTCAAAAAATGGGCAAACGCGACCCTGGTCCGTGCCCGAAGGGCGGGTACCTCAAACGGGGCCGGATTACGTGGCCGCGCCCGGATTTTTTCGTACTTTTGTACCAAAATTCCTCATGAACAGAGACTTATTTGTTCACGTCCGACCGCATACCCCTTCAAGCAGGCCGTTCATCCCTTCAGCACTGGCGCTCCTGTCTCGGTCGAGCCACTATATTTTGTGACGAGCATCACGTTTTCGCCGGACCAAAGCTGCGGCGGAGGAGGTTGGTCATGACCGCAACACCCACTCTGAAACGCATTGATGAGGCCCGGGAAGAGTCCCTGGAGCGTGTCTTCCAGACGTTGTTCGCGGACCAGGAAGCGGCAACGCTGGTCGCGGACGAGACGGTACAAGACGCGCTGCGCCAGTGCCGCGGAGAACATCAGCTCGCGCAGCTGGATCGTGTTCTGGGCGGGAACCGCCTGACGGCCCAGCAAAAGGGGCGGATTCAGTTGGCCCGGCATGTGCTGCGCGCCTACTTTAAGCAACCGGCCTTTCATCCCGATCTGGCCCGGGCGCTGCTGGCGGAGTCCAGCGGTCTGCTGGCGCGTGCGCTCACGCCCGGTGGTTGGCTCATGCAACACGGCCGTGATCCGGTCCATGAACTGCTGAGTCTGGTGGGTCGGGTGGGCCTGGGTTGGTCACCGGGGGACCGGCGTGCCGACGAGGCTCGGGACATGCTCTGCAGCTGGGTACGCGCCATGGGCCAGCCGGACAAAAGTGATCAGGTCGTGGGCACGGCCCGGACGCGCGTAGCGGATCTTGACCAGATTCGCGAACGGCGCGTGGCCGGCGTCCGGGGCCGAAACCAGGGATTGAGCGCGGCCGCCGCCCGTCGGCGCGCCGCCGAGATTATCAATCAACAGCTGGCAGGGCGGCCCCAGCCGCCCTTCATGGCGCGCAGCCTGCATCAGGACTGGTGGCCCGCCCTGCAACAGGCTTTTATGCACGAAGGCGAGCCCAGCGAGCTGGCTTCCCGGCTGGTGCGCGCGCTGGCCCTGATCATCTGGGCCTTGCAACCCCGTGACGATGTTGCCCGGGACCTGAAAAAATTGCACCGCGTAGCCGAAAATATTGGCCGCGATCTCCCCGGTGTGCTTGCGGAAACCATGCCAAATGATGAACGCCGGGAAGAACTCATCGACCGCATCGAGGTGGCGCTCTATTCCATTATTCACGGCCGTCAGGTACAGCGCGAGCCGGTAACGCCACTGGATGAAACCGAACCCGCGGCTAACCGTTTCGCTCAGGAGTCGGGGGCGAGGCCTCAGTGGTTCGAGCGCACCGCAGATGCGCAGCGCATGTGGTTGCTGAGCGACGAGACGGAGGAGGACTGTCTCTCCCTCGATCTCTTCGGCCGCCGGGTGCTGCACGGTTCACCCGAGGAAGTCCAGGGCATGCTCGACCGACAGGAGTTGCGGCCCGTGCCGTCACCCGTGCCCACACCGCAGCTGGTGCGCACCCACCTGAATCACCTCAAGCGCCGCACCCGAAGCGGGCGGTTGCGCCACCCAAGCCGTCAGGCCCCGCCCGAACAGGCGGGGTCCTGAACGCGGCCTCAGATCGCCAGGGTTAGCGACAGGAAGGGACCACCCAGGTCGAATTCAGCGTCAATGTCGCTGACATCGTCCAGTGTCAGGTCCATCTGCCGGTAGCCGAGCTCCAGGCCCAGATTGAAGTCCGAACGCCAGCCCAGTGCCGCCCGGGCGTCGGTGAGCGAATTACCGTCATAACTGACCGCATCCACCTGACCCTGGGCATAGAAGCCGGTCAGCGGCAAATCCCCCCGAACGCCCGCGTGGAGCATGGGCAGCGTCTGTGTGGCCTCTACGGATTCCGAGGTACCACTGCCGCGGCTTTCAATGGCGAATTTCACATCCAGCCGGCGTGCCGTGAGGCCGAATTCGGGCTTGGCTACAATCTCCCAGGGCGCGTAGTAGAGCGTGGCCTCGGTGTAATCCAGTTGATACTCGGACGCGATGTCAGAGCTGGCGCTGAAGGGTTGGTTGTTGTAAGTGATCTTTCGAGTGAGCGTGGAATCCTGCTCATCCGAGATCCCTGCGGCGGCCACGCGGACATTGGGTACCAACGGGACCGGGTGTTCGACCGCGACGGAAAAGACATTATTCCGGTTACTGTCAAAGTCCAGATCGTCCTCGACGTCAACACTGGTGTCGTTCCCGGTGGTGGTGGAAAAGGTACCGCTGGGTTGGGCCTCCCAGCCATAGGCCCGGGCGTTCACGTCCACGCCCGGGGCGCCAATAGCGTATACGGTGGGCGCCAGTCCCACCCCCAGGCACAGCAGCCCGGCAATCAATGAGCGTTGCATGACGGTCATCCTCCGGTAATGATTTCTGCGGAGTATGTCATTGATCTGGTGTAGGTTTCAAAGAACAGCTGCACGTTTTCCCGGGGCCGGCGAACCGGGTGCCCGGGCCTTTGATTCAGCCGCACGTACTTGTTCAGCCCTGTGTCTGAAGGAAGGGCTCTGATCCGGGCGCGATCGGCGTCGTTGTAACCAGGAGGACAGGACCACGTGCCTCTCATGAAGAGCGCGGGCGGGCTCTGTGAACTCCGTGCTTGAACCATCCAGATCAAGACGACAAAAGCATGAATCAGGCGAACCGCCTTACCAGCAATGAATCGCAGAGGCCGGATATCCAGGGCCAACCTGTGCGCCTGGCAACGGCCGGAAGATGTTGTTATCGCTTTTCCGCGAGGCCACCTGTCCATTCTGCAACTTTCGGGTTTACGAGTTGACCCAGTGTTATCCGCACCTGACGCGTCACGGTCTGGACGTCGTTACAGTGTTCAGCTCGCCTGAAGACGAGGTAAACCGGTTCATTGCTCGCCGCCCCCGGCCCGTCCGCATGGTGGCCGATCCGCTTGCCGAGGCGCACCGGCGCTTTGCCCTGCGCAGTTCGTTCCGGGGCAAGATGCAGGCCATGATGCTACGCCCGCTGGCACTTCTTTTCGATATGCGCGAGATCGGTATGCGGGCGATGCTCACCAACAGCCTGCTAGGGCGTGAGCAGCCACGGATGCTCCAGGATCAGACAAAGGGCAAGCTGACGGGGCAGCTCATTCTTGTTCCTGTAGCGATGTCGCCCTGGCCAGCCTGCCAGGATCTTGTGCGCTTGGCCTTGCTTTTATGCTATGAATAGCGCGCGAAATGATCCCGCATCCAGGCGAAGACCGTATCGACGCTTACCTCATCCAGCGGCATTTGCTGGAAATCGTCGCCCGCTTCCAGATCCGTGAACTGATAAAGCAGGCTGTTCGGATAGTCGTCATGCAGAATCAGCAGGATGCGGCGGCGCGTCTGCATGCAGTCGACATTGATCATGTCCGCGGGAATGCCCACGTCGCGCATGCCACTGCGCAAGCTCACCATGGGATTGATGTCCGCGTATTCTTGCTGGAGCCGTGCATGGGCGGTTTCGGCAAGATCGGACAGTGTTTGCAGGGCGGTTTGTTCCATAGGTGCGACACAGGGTTGCCGGCGTTACCGGTTCAGTAACCGTCATACTCGGACAAAGTCTAGCAGATCGCGCCGGGCCATGAAGGCGACCAACACCTCCCTTTATTGCTATTTCCGGACAACAGCCTGTTCAGGGACGGGCGCCCGCCGGAGCCGCCCCCGGCTGGCTCCAACCGGGTGCGCGCCGCCCCCGAGCGTTCAGGCTCGCGCCGGCTCCGGGGGCACCTGGCCGCCCGGCAGCGCCAGGCGCAGATTGTTGAGCCAGGTGGTGCCGAACTGGCGCCAGAGCGAACCGGTGTTGTAGGGCAAGCCATAGCGATCCGCCAGCGCCCGTACGCGCGGCGCCACTTCCGGATAGCGATTGCTGCACAGATCCGGGAAGAGATGGTGCTCGATCTGGTGGCTAAGATTGCCCGACATAACATGGAAAAGCGGACCGCCGGAAATATTGGCCGAGCCCAGCAGCTGGCGCACATACCATTGCCCCTTGGACTCGTTTTCCACCTGCTCCTCGGTAAAGTTATAGACATCATCCGGGAAGTGGCCGCAGAAGATGATCACGAAAGCCCAGATGTTGCGGATGATGTTGGCGGCGAAATTGGCCCCGGCGACCAGCAGGAAGACGGTAACTGGCGATTGCGGAATAAAGAACGCAATCGGAATCGTCACCAGGGCCGCCAAACCCGGCCACATGATGTAGTCCTTGCGCACCTGGCCCCAGACCTTGCGGCCGATGTGTTTCATCAACGGTTTGATTTCGCGCGGCTTCTTGCGGCCTTCGCTCACATCGATGAGATCCTGTTCGTGCAGGGCGACGCCTTCCTCGAAGAACAGCATCAGCAGCAGGAAATACACCGGTTGCAGCAGATAGCGGGCTTTCCATTCCTGCATAGGCGTTACGCGCATGATGCCGTAGCCGACGTCCAGATCCTTGCCCACCACATTGGTCCAGGTGTGATGCACCACATTGTGCGAATGCATCCACCGATCAGACGGGCTCATGGTGTCCCACTCCCAGGTGTTGGACTGGATCTCCGGATCCTTCATCCAGTCCCATTGCGCGTGCAGCACGTTGTGGGCGATTTCCATGTTTTCCAGGATCTTTGCCAGACCCAGGATCAGGGCGCCCAGTGCCATGACAATGAGCGCGGGCGCCCAGCCGGCCAGCGCATGGGGCCAGGCCGGCAGCAGAAAAAGACCGGCATAGATGATCAATCGGCCCCCCAGCGCCATGGAGCGCTGGGTGCGGATCAGGCGCAGGATATAGAGCCGATCCTTCTCGCCCCGGGAAGCCATGGTTTCGTAATAGATCTCGTCCATCTCGCGGCCGAACGCTTCGAGCTGCTCGTCGGTGAGATCCACCGGCAGAGGTTGTCGGTTGCTCATGGTTAGTGCCCCGTTTATGAAATGAGTTAATTTTCCGCGTGAATCCGCGCGCCTTGGACAATTCGCCAGTCCGCCGGTGTGGTGATGCCACATCAAGGACTGGTAACGCAGGCCCAAGGCGTGCGGATTCTCGCCCTTCGGGAGTTCCCAAGCACCTTGATAGCAGCTTTGCACTGGTTTGATCGGGAACCACCCAATCTGCGCCAGCCCGCCTTGCTCTCAAGGCGCTTGGAAGCTCAGGAGATGAACCCATTACATAAACTTGGCACTCTAAAGCTCCAGCTCGCAGTCGCCCGCTGCCGCGCAGACACAGACCTGCACGGTGGAGCCGGGTTCATCAATGGTTTCGCCGTTGCGCAGATCGCGCACGCGGCCGGATTTCAGGTTCGTATTGCAGGTGTGGCAGATACCCATGCGGCAGCCGTGGGGCGGGTTCATACCGGCGTCCTCGGCAAGGCGCAGCAAATTGGTCTGACCGTCCGCCTGGATGTCGATATCACTGTGCGCGAAGCGCACCTGCCCGCCCGAGGCGTCATCGGGAATGCCCGCCATGTCCGCGCGGAAGCGCTCGATGTGCAGCTTGTGCGCCAGGCCTGCTTCCGCAAAGGTGTCCTCGACCGCAGCCAGCAGCGCGGGCGGACCACAGGCATAGCAGTCCCGTTCACGCCAGTCGGGGCAGAGCTCTTCCAGCGTCTCGCGGCTGAAGTAGCGGGTGTTGCCCTCCTTGTGCGTGTGGATCTCATGCAGATGATAGTGCTCCTGCTCCGCATCCATCCGGCGCAGTTCCTTGCCGAAGACCGTATCGAACTCGTGGGGCGCATAGTGCATGTGCACCGAGTCCGGCAACTTTTTCTGCAGGATCATGCTGCGCAGCATGCTCATCGCCGGCGTAACGCCGCTGCCGGCGGTAATGAACAAGGGCTGGATGGGGGAGGCGTCGGGCAGATAGAAATCGCCCTGGGGCAGCCCCACGGGAATGTGATCCCCCACCTGGAGATTGCGCACGATATAGTGTGACAGCCGCCCGCCTTCGATCATCTTGACCGTAATGGTGAAACAACCGTCGTCACGCTCCGGCGGCGAGGACAGGGTGTAGGTGCGGGTGTAGTGGCGCCCGTCTACCGGGATGCCCACACGGATATGCTGGCCCGGCCGGTGACGGCGCCAGTTGGCGCCGGGCCGCAGCGTTATGGTGCGTGCGTCCCGGGTCTCGTCCCAGACGTCCACCACGCGCGCCTGCATTCGGTGGGTGGTCCAGAGCGGATTCACCAGCTCGACGTAATGGGAGGTGCGCAGTGGATAGGCAAACATGTCGGTGAGCGCGGACAACTTCGCCAGCCAGCCGCCGCCGGACCTTTGCTCAGGCTCCTCAAGACTCATGCGTTGTGCTCCTGCGTTTATTCTTTTCTTTGTGTACAGTCGTTCACAATAAAGGGGCCTGGGGCCGCTGGAAAGGCTATAGCGCCATCCGGCAGCGACCCAGCAGCCAAGCTGCCCCGGATCGCGCTTGCC
>CAYPKI010000024.1:9587-11401 GCA_964411265.1 uncultured Alcanivorax sp.
GAAAAGCGCAAGCCCGGGCTTTCCCTATAGGTTAGGCGTGCTCGAACAAAAAGCCTACCCGCTGCGGTATCGCGCAGCCTGTATCCACGTGCTGGTTGTCAGTTGTGTTCCTGGGTCCGCGCTCTATCTGCTCGTAAACTTCGGGCCATCATCCAACGGGCGAGCTCCGTGACCTCGGCAATGGTGTCCACGACGGCCTCGGGTCGATGGGGATAACGCCGCGAGCCGGGAAAGATCCGGTCGATCCAGTTCCGGCTCCAGCCGGCGCCGTTGTAGAAGATGGGTGTTATGCCCGCCTCCCGCGCGGCGATTACATCCGTGGTTGAATCGCCCACATACCAGATCCGTTCGTTCGCCGGGCGCTGTAATCCGTCCAGGGCCTTGAGCAGGGCGTCCGGCGCCGGCTTGCGCCGCTGGATATCCGTGCCGCAGACCGTGACGTCGAACAGGTTCGCCCAGGCGCCACCTTCCAGCAGCGCCACTTCCCGCTCGAAGAACTCCCGGCGACGGTTGGAGATCACGCCTACAGGCAGACCCAGCGTCTGGAGGCGCTGTACCTGATCCGGGATCCCCGCCTCGAGGGCAAAAACATCCTCGGTATGGTTACGGTAGGCGGCGTCATAGGCCTCATGGGCCTCGGCCTTGGCGTCGTCATCCGGGCCGAAGAGCAGTTCGAAAATATCCGTGCGCGAAATCTTCTTCTCGGCCACCACCTTGGGGTGAAGCTGTTTGTTTTCTCGCACATAGGTCAGCAGCCGAGCATCCTCCTCGGTCTTGGACCCGGCCGGGTCCATGAGTCGATTCGTCAGGCCCAGCTCATCCAGTTGCGCCAGCATGTCGTTTACCGCGTGATACATGGCCTCATGGGTATCCACCAGGGTGGCGTGCCAGTCGAACAGGATCGCGGCAGGGCGAGACCGGGGTAGCTGAAGAATGCTCATGACGTCAGTGTCGCCGCCATGGCTGTCGGCAACAAGTCATGGTGGAACCGCCTCGCGCGTGCCGGGGAAAAAGGGGTTTCGTCGTGACGGGGAGCGACAGGGGCGGTCTTCGCTGCCGAGTCGCGGATGTCGCCCGGGCGCCACACCTTGATCAATGAAGCTGCGAAGGCATATTTCGTCCAGCGTAGCCAGCCCCTTATGTCGGACTCGGAAAGCGCAGTTTGAAAGGAGGTGCAGGGTGACGCGCTTCAATAGCCTGCCGCGACCGGGCGGACCGCACTGGCCCCGACGACGACATACCAGGAAACACGCTATGCTCGGGGGCAGAGGTGTGGTCGCGCATCAACACGACAGGGACCCTTTATGGCCCGGATTTTGCTCAGTTTGTGCTTGTTCGTGCTGCTCCCGCCGGCAGCGGCCGAGATTTATCGCTACAACAATGACCAGGGCCGGCCGGTTTTTTCCGATGAAAAGCCCGCGGGCGCCGACGGCGTGGAAGAAGTCGAAGTACGCGCGCAGTCGCAGCGCAAGCGCAAGCCCGGGGTCACCCGGAGCCGCGAGGGCGACGATCATGTGCTGTCCGCTACCAACCCCTGGCATCTGCCCGTCGAATTGTTGGTGCAAGCGTCCGGGCTACCACAGGGCGGCTTGCATGTCCTGGTGCCTGCGTCGACGACCCGGGAGATTTATCGGGGTTCGAACCGAATCGATTCCCCTGACGTGCGCTGGGTCATGGGCGATCCGCAAGCCGGCCATGATTCTGATGCGGTCTACCGCTTCCCGGTAGCGTCCTTCAAGTCGTTCGAGATCACCCAGGGTTTCCGGGGCAGTTTCTCTCATGACCAACGGCCCAACCTTCATGCCATGGATGTG
>CAYPKI010000024.1:11411-11830 GCA_964411265.1 uncultured Alcanivorax sp.
CTGGCCGTCCGGCGCCCGCGGACGCGTGGTGGCCCGCATCAAGGAGGACTATCACCACAGCGGCACATCGAAATTCTTTGCCGACAAGGCCAATCATGTGGCGGTGGTGCACGACGACGGCACCTATGCCATCTACGCGCACATCCTGCCCGACTCCACCGTGGTGAAACCGGGCGAGCGCGTGGAGCCGGGCGACCGTCTCGCCCGTTCGGCATCCTCGGGCTATTCCACCGGCCCGCATCTGCATTTCGTCATCCGCCGCAATACCGGCTTGCGTACGGAATCCGTGCCCTTCCGGATCAACAATCGCGACGGGCGGGCTCTTGCCCCCGAGCAAGGCATGCAATTCATGGGGCAGGGCGATACGTAGGAGCAAGGACCGGGCGCGCCCATAGGGCATATACGCCCTGCGCACCCTC
>CAYPKI010000024.1:11840-15546 GCA_964411265.1 uncultured Alcanivorax sp.
TTTCGACCTGCCCCTTCAAGCTTCTTTCAGGCGGCGTCCAGGTATTCCACCCCCGTCAGCTCTTCCGATTTCTTCCAGAGCTTGTCCGCCACGATCCGGCTATCCGCGATCTTGCGGGCATAGGCCGGTCCCGGGTAGCCGGCGGCCCCGAAGAGCCCGTTGGGGCCGTAGAAGCCGCCCGGTTCAACTTGGTCCGATGTGGCCGCGTAGACGCTGGGGTAAGCACCCATGTGCTGGGGTTGGGCCAGGAAGCTGTTGGTCCGGCTAAAGATGGTTCCCTGCTGGAGGTTGGTACTGGAGTAGCCGGGATGAACGGCCAGGGACTGGATTTTCGAGCCGCGCTCGCGCAGGCGACGATCCAGCTCGCGTGCGAAGACCAGATTGGCCAGTTTGCTGTGACCGTAAAACGTCCAGCGGTAATAGCCCTTTTCGGCATTCAAATTGGCCAGATTAATCCGGCCCATGAACTGAGCGAAGCTGGACACGGTGACGATGCGTGGCGAGTCAGCCTTTTCCAGCAGATCAAGGAGCCGGCCCGTCAGCGCGAAATGCCCCAGATGATTGGTGCCCATCTGCATTTCAAAGCCGTCTTTTGTGCGCTGGAAAGGCGGCGCCATGATGCCGGCGTTATTGATCAGCACATCGAGCTTGTCGTAGCCGTTACGAACATTGTCGGCGCATGCTTGTACGGATTGCAGATCCGACAGATCCAGCTGTAGTACAGCCAGGTTCGCCTCGGGATACTCCGCCCGGATTTGCTCCGCCGCCTGCTGGCCCTTGTCCGGGTTGCGGCAGGCCATGATCACCTCCGCGCCGCGGCCGGCGAGCAGCCGCGCGGATTCCAGGCCCAGGCCGCTGTTGGCGCCGGTGATGAGAATCCTCCGCCCAGCCAGTGCCGGCATCTGCTCCGGGGTCCAGGTGACGCGGGCCATGATGACCTCCTTGAAAACGGTTGCTTAAATGACTGCTGGTCTCTAATTTAAGAGACCACTGGTCTCCAGTCAACATTTTCTGGCAGTATTCGCGCACTGGCGCGGTTATTCGGTGCGAGACAGAAATGCCCTGGTTCGATCAGTGAGTTACGGCTACGGGAGTGGCTTTTGACCCAGCGCCGAGACAGTTTCACCCGGGCTCGCCGCCCGGACGAGATCGCCCAGCGCGAGGAGGAAATCGTCGCCGCGGCGGCCGTGCTGCTGGACGCGTACCGGCTGTGCGGCATCAGTCTGAACGCCATCGCCCGGGAAGCGGGACTCGCCAAATCCGCGGTCTACCGCTACTTCGAAAGCCGGGAGGCGATCTTTCTGCGCATCCTGGAACGGGACTGGCGCACCTGGCTGGCGGCAGTCGAGGACGCGCTCAAGCCGCTGGCGGGCAGCGATGACCCGGTGGCCGTGGCGGATGCGCTCACCAGCGCCACAGTGGCGCAACCACGCTTGTGCCGGCTCGTCAGCGCTCTGTCCTCGGTGCTCGAGCAGAATCTCTCGGAAGAGGCCGTTTGGGCGTTCAAGCAGGAAAGCCTGGCCCTCGCCACCCGCATGATCGACAGTCTCCACGCGGCCCTGCCGTCCATCACGCCCAACCAGTGGCTGGATTTCCTCAACCCGGCCCTGGCCCTGATCGCCGGCCTCTGGCCCCTGAGCCACCCCTCGGAGACGGTCAGCCAGGTCATGGCAAGGCCTGAGTTCGCCCCCTTCCAGCCGGACTTCGCGCGGCAATTCCAGCGGACGCTGACGCTGACCCTGCGGGGGTTACTGGAGGAAAGCCGGGAAAACCGGGGATGACACCGACATTGCCGGGTGCCGGGCGTCCGTGGGCGGCGGGGTTATGCCCGGGGCGTTGCGCGGTACTCGGACGGAGCCATACCGGTTTTCCGGCGGAAGGCGCGCGTAAAATTGGCGGCTTCGTCGTAGCCCAGGATGCCGGCGATCTGCGCGATGCCCAGCTCCGGTTTATCCAGCAGCACCACGGCATCACGCAGGCGCGTTTCCTCCACCAGGGAAGAATAGGCCTTGCCTTCGGCTTGCAGCCTCCGGCGCAGGGTTCGGGGGGTCATGCCGAGCTGGTCGGCAATCGATGCGAGGGTTGGGTAACCGGCGGCCTGATACCCCAGCCGTTGCTGCACCCGCGCACTGACCGGATTGTTCATGCTCAGCAGCCGCGCCTGCTGTTCACATTGTCGCAGCGCCTCCTGTTGCCCGGTGGCACTGGCCATGGGCAACGGCGTCGTCAGCAGTTCCGTGGCAAACCGCGCCTGAACCAGCGGCCTGTCAAAACGCAGCGTCTGTACGTGCTGAAAGAATTCATTCTCGCCCGGTGGTGCGCTGTGGTCCAGCCACACCTCGATGCGCCCGCCCAGCCCGGGAACCAGGAGTGTCGCGCCCCGGAACAGGCTGGCCACAATGGAGTCCATGGCGATGGTCCGCATGGGGCCGGTGAGATAATCCTCGGGCCAGAGCGTTAGCAGGCATAGATTATTGTCGGTAATAACATTCATCTTGACGCCGCGTACCACCAGCGCCCAATGCTGCTCGAGAATCGCGAGCGCGCTACCCAGGTCAGGGCTGGCCAGCAGGGCATTCCCCAGACTGCCGAAACTGGTGGGCGGCATGCGCCAGCCGATATCAAAGCCCACTCGGTCATCGCCGCTAGACGCATGCAGCGCCGCCAACAAACGCTGGAACTTGTGCATGCTGATCCCGGAAGAAAACGCGGCCTTATGTTCCCGCTCCAGATCCGCCTGCCGCAGAATCTGGTCTTGCGGCAGGTTTTTCTCCTCCCCATAGGCCAGGCAGGTGGCCGGCACAGCGGCCGGCACGAATACATTATCCGGCCAGTGGTTTTCGTGGCTGATCATGGGAGCCTCTCCGCCGGCGTCCGCGGCAACCGTCAAAGCCTGGCGTTAGCCATCGCCTTTGCAGTCTAGATGCGGATGGCCACAAATGACAAGCAATGAGTCCGGTGCGCGTCTCACGGCGTACGGGCAGGCCGCCTAGACTACAAAAAATACCGGATAACAACGCCAGGAGGTTTTTCATGTCGATCGAAACAGCTACGCCGAACGCGAACGCACAGGACCAACAGGCGCAAGCCCGGCGGCTCAAGGGCAAGGACGTGGGCTTGCCGGTGCGCAAGATGGGCCTGGAATACGGTGACGACCTGCCGCTCGCCTGGTTTGGCGACAATGAGCTGGTCAGCATGTTTCTGACCACCTTCTCCGCGACCCTGCCCGAGGGCGAGAGCCACTTCATTCACAGTGTACGTCTGTTTCAGGACGCGATCACGGATCCGGTCCTGAAAGCCCAGATCCGTGCCTTTATCGGCCAGGAGGGCCACCATTCCCGAGAGCACGATACCTTTAATAACGCCATGCGCGACAAGGGCGTGGCTATCACGACGGTCGAGAAGCGGATGGCGGCTGCCGTGCGGCGCTGGAAGAAACGCTCGCCCAAATACCAGCTGGCGCATACGGTCTGCGCCGAGCATTTCACCGCGCTCTTGGCGGACCTCTTGTTGAGCAAAAGACCGGAACTGCTCGAGCAGATGACACCCCAGGCGCGCACCATCTGGGCCTGGCACGCCATTGAGGAAGCGGAGCACAAGGCCGTCGCTTTCGATGTCTATGACCAGACCGTGGGCGATCGCAGATACTTGCGCCGGGTGATGGTGGGCGTAACTCTGGAGTTCCTGCTCATCAACGCTCGGGGTG
>CAYPKI010000024.1:15556-18532 GCA_964411265.1 uncultured Alcanivorax sp.
CCGGGCAGATGAAGAACTGGAAGAAGTGGAAAGAGCTTTTTGCGCTGGCGCGCACGATCGGCCGTGAAACCTGGGATGACTACAAATCTTTTTACCAACTGGACTTTCATCCCTGGCAGCACGACAACCGTGAAGCGCTGGAACAAGCCAAGAGTGCGTACCTGAGCGCGGACCCGGCCAGCGCCTGATCGACCCTCAAGGCCCATCCTGGTCCGCCCGGGACCGGCCGTGCACCGAAGGTATTGCTATGAAGGTATTACAGAATCGAGTGGTCGCGATCACCGGGGCCGGCTCGGGCATGGGCCGGGCCACGGCCATCCAGCTGGCGCAGCTGGGGGCCGGCCTGTCGTTAGCGGACGTGGATGAGTTGGCGCTGGCGGACACCGCGCGGTCTTGCGAGGAGGTGGGTGCGGAACCCTTTTTCCGCGTGGTCAATGTGGCTGACCCGGATGAAGTCCAGGCATGGGCGGACGCCACCCGACAGGTCCTGGGTCCGGTCAATGCCATCATTAACAACGCGGGTGTGTCCGTTTCCGGGGCTGTCGATGATCTGGCCTACGAAGACTTCGAATGGATCATGGACATCAACTTCCGGGGCGTGGTCCATGGCTGCCGCGCCTTCCTGCCCTATTTGCGCGACAGTGGCGACGGGCAGATTATCAACGTCGCCAGTCTCTTCAGCATTATTGCCATGCCCGGTGCCAGTGCCTATAACGCGTCCAAGTTTGCAGTGCGCGGGTTCACCGAATCCCTGAGCGCGGAGTTGCGCGTTGAAAACGCCCCGGTGCAGGTGACTTGCGTGAACCCGGGGGGGATCGACACCGACATTATTGCGCGCGGTCGCGTGACGGCGAGTCGGGCCCTGGGTCTCGGCACGCACGAGGAAACGATGCGGGATTTCCGCAAGCTCGCCCGGACCACACCTGAAGCGGCGGCCCGCAAGATCGTGCAAACCCTGGTCAAACCCCGCCGCCGGCTGTTGGTCGGTCTGGATGCCCGTTGCCTCGAACTGATACAGCGCCTCGCGCCCGCGGCGCATCAATCCCTGATGGTGGCCTTTGTCCGCAAGCAGGCCGCCGGGAAAGCGGATACAAGAGGTGAACATGAGCACGGCTGAAGAGCTGGATGTGGTTGTCATCGGTGCCGGTCTTTCCGGGGTTGGCGCAGCGGTCTATCTGCACAAGAATTGCCCGGAGAAGAAAGTGGTCCTTGTCGAAGGACGCGCCAACCTGGGGGGCACCTGGGATCTGTTTCGTTATCCCGGTATCCGGTCGGACTCGGACATGTTGACGCTGGGCTACCGCTTCAAGCCCTGGACGCGCAAGCAGATCATCGCCGACGGCGGCTCCATTCGCGAATACATTCGCGAGACTGCCCGGGCCTAGGGCGTGGACCACAAGATCCGGTACCAGCACCGGGTGCGGCATATGGACTGGTGCAGCCGCACCGCGCGCTGGACCCTGACCATTGATCGGCCCGACCGCGGCGATACCATCACCCTGGAGAGCCGGTTCGTCATCTGCTGTGCCGGCTACTACCGCTATGACAGTGGTTACACACCGACCTTTGCCGGGCGCGAGGATTTTGCCGGCACCATCCTTCATCCCCAGCACTGGCCTGAGGACTTCGATTACAGTGGCCAGCGTATGGTCGGGATCGGCTCCGGTGCCACGGCCGTGACCCTGGCGCCGTCGCTCGCAGCCAAGGCGGACGAGGTTGTCATGGTGCAGCGCTCGCCGGGTTATATTTTTTCCCTGCCGCAGTACGACGCCATCTCCGAGACGTTGCGCAAGATACTGCCGGAGCGCACCGTCTATGCCCTGGGCCGTGCCCGCAACCTGCTTTTCCAGATGGTGACGTACAACATCAGTCGATTGTTTCTGCAAGCGGCCGGCCAATTTCTGCTGAAGCATGTACAACGCCGGGTCGGAGACCAGGTGGACATGACCCACTTTGCTCCGGACTACAAACCCTGGGATCAACGCCTTTGCGCTGCCCCGGACGGTGATTTCTTCGAGGCCGTACGCCAAGGCCGGATCACTATGGTCACCGACCATATCGAGCGCTTCACCCGCAACGGCGTCCAGCTGCAGTCCGGCCGGCACCTGGAGGCCGATACCATTATCACGGCCACGGGGCTACGTATGCAGATGCTGGGTGGTCTCCGGCTCAGCCTCGATGGCCAGTCCGTGGATATCGCTCAAAAATTCATGTACAAGGGCGCCATGCTGGAAGACGTACCCAACTTCGTGACCGTCTTCGGCTATACCAATTCCTCCTGGACCCTGAAGGCGGATCTCATCTGCGAGTACGCCTGCCGCGTACTGCGCTACATGGACGAAAATGGCAACTCCATCTGCGTCCCGCGCAATCACGACCCGGATCTGCGTCCAGAACCCTTTGTTAATCTGACCGCCGGCTATGTCCTGCGCGCCCTCGATGAGCTGCCGCGCCAGGCGCAAAAGGAACCCTGGCGGGTCCACCAGAACTATCTGCTCGATCTGCGGTTGTTGCGATACAAGAAGCTCGATGACGGCGTACTGGTCTTTACGCGGCCCCTTTCGGATGGCTATGGCCACCGGGCGGGTGAGTCCTTCGGCTGGGTATACAACGGCGCTGAGCAGCACTAGCCCCGCTAACGCCAAGCGTCCCGGTGAAATGGCTGTTTCCTCCGCGCGCAGAAGGCCAGGGAACTGCTCGCCCGCGCCCGACGGGTGCTGGTGCCGGCGGCCGAGACCCGAGCGATCTTCCGCGGACGCGAACCCATTGACAGCTTCCGTACGCGGTGGGTCATGGGTGATCCCCGGGCCGAAGCAGACCGTCACGCCGTCTACCGGTCTCCGGTGTCGTTACACCAATACGGGCGCGTCACCCAGGGGGCAACGGCCTCTTTTCCCCATCAGCACGAGCCCAGTGTGCACGCCGTCGACCTGAACCTGCCCGGATGTGCGGTTCGGGAGACCGGGGTTTGTAGTC
>CAYPKI010000024.1:18542-18875 GCA_964411265.1 uncultured Alcanivorax sp.
TAGGAACCCCGGGGTACGGCAAGCCTGACGGCGCTATCGGGTAGTTGCTCCGCTAAGGCCGCGTGCGATCATGCCAGTGCGCTTGTGGATCCCCTGGCTTGATCCACTGCGACAGCGCCACCTGTTAGGCTGACGCCTGTCGTCCGGATTGCCGGCCGCCCATCGCTGTGACCGAGAGCGCCATGACCCAAACCGACCTGTCCGAAGCCGTCTCGCCGCCGGGCCCGCAGCCGCGGAAAAGGGGGCTGGTGCCGGCGCTGCGGTATTACCTGCACTTTCTACGTGGTCCCTTTGCCTTTATTCGGCAGCGTTTCGATGCATACGGCGATCTCT
>CAYPKI010000025.1:0-1242 GCA_964411265.1 uncultured Alcanivorax sp.
CATGAAGGAGGACTGCACCCGCGAACTTGCCGTGGATTTCATGAACTGGCTCATGAATGTGGACCCCGTGAAATAGGGGGTCCGGGATCATCGTCAACAAAAGAGGACGCAAGCCATGTGTGGTATCGTCGGCATCGCAGGCCACTACCATGTTAATCAGGCGATCTATGACGCCATGACGGTGCTGCAGCACCGCGGGCAGGACGCCGCCGGCATCGTCACGTGCGACGGTGAGCGCCTTTTCTTGCGCAAAGATAACGGCATGGTGAGCGATGTTTTTCATAATCGCCACATGCGGCGTCTGGTGGGCAACATGGGCAT
The DNA here is from genome assembly GCA_964411265.1 of uncultured Alcanivorax sp. GTDB lineage: Bacteria > Pseudomonadota > Gammaproteobacteria > Pseudomonadales > Alcanivoracaceae > SLJS01. Next base: position 322 of record CAYPKI010000025.1, read on the forward strand.
CGGCCATGTGCGTTATCCCACCGCCGGATCATCGAGCTCCGCTGAAGCACAGCCCTTCTACGTCAACTCGCCCTACGGCATTACACTCGCGCACAACGGCAATCTGACCAATTCGGAGGAGCTGGTCGAGCATATCTTTAAAGCGGATTTGCGACACATTAATACTACCTCGGATTCAGAAGTGCTGCTCAATGTGCTTGCGCATGAACTCCAGGTGTTGCACAAGCTCGATCCCCAGCCGGAAGATATCTTTCATGCGGTGACCCGTGTGCATGAACGCGTGGACGGCGCCTACGCAGCCGTGGCCATGATTACGGGATATGGTTTGCTTGCCTTTCGTGATCCCAATGGGGTCCGGCCCGTGTGCTTCGGCCGCCGCGACACGCCCGAGGGTCCGGAATACATGGTGGCTTCGGAAAGTGTTGCCCTGTCGGCCTTGGGTTATGAACTCGAGCGCGATCTTGCGCCCGGTGAGGCGCTTTATGTGGCCGTGGATGGAACCCTGCATACCCAGCAGTGCGCGCACAACCCCGAGTTACACCCCTGTATTTTTGAGCATGTCTATCTGGCGCGCCCGGATTCCATCATCGACAATATCTCGGTATACAAATCACGCCTGCGGATGGGCGAAAAGCTCGCGGAAAAGGTGTCCAGGGAGTGGCCGGAGCACGACATTGACGTCATTATTCCGATTCCCGACACCAGTCGTACGGCTTCCTTGCAGATGGCCAACCGGCTGGAAATCAAGTATCGGGAAGGCTTTATCAAGAACCGCTACATCGGGCGCACTTTCATTATGCCGGGCCAGCAACAGCGCAAGAAATCCGTGCGCCAGAAGCTCAATGCCATCGGCCTGGAGTTCCAGGGCAAGAATGTCCTGCTGGTGGATGACTCCATTGTGCGCGGCACCACCTGCCACGA
>CAYPKI010000025.1:1252-1752 GCA_964411265.1 uncultured Alcanivorax sp.
AGATGGCTCGAGAGGCGGGTGCACGCAAGGTCTAATTCGCTTCCGCGGCACCGCCTGTGAAGTATCCCAATGTTTACGGCATCGATATGCCCTCGGCCTCGGAGTTGATCGCGCACGGGCGCACCGTCGATGAAGTCTGTGAGCGTATAGGCGCGGACGGACTGATTTATCAAGACCTTGTGGACCTTGTTTCCACGGCGGGCGAGTGGAACCACGAGGTGGCAAGCTTTGATTGCTCGGTGTTCGACGGCTGCTATGTTACGGGCAATATCACTCAGGAATATCTGGACCATGTGGAGCAGCAGCGCAACGAGGCCGCCAAGGCGAAGCATGATACGGCACTGAGCGACGACGAAGTGATTGACCTGCACAACGCGAGCTGAAATCTATGACCGACCCGGATAACCCTTACCGCTTTCTCTCGGTCACTGGCGAAGTCGACGAGGTGACGACCGAGGGCGCGCGGGCCCACATCGACGAACTCACGATGCGGTACATGG
>CAYPKI010000025.1:1762-4153 GCA_964411265.1 uncultured Alcanivorax sp.
CCGGATCACCCCGGCTGGGATACGGATACCCTGGCTATTCGCACGGGCCAGTTACCTACCGAAGAGCAGGCTCATTCGGAAGCGCTATTTCTGACCTCCAGTTTCACGTATGACAACGCCGCCCAGGCGGCGGCACGTTTTGCCGGCGATGAACCGGGCAATATCTATTCGCGTTTCACCAATCCCACTATCCGTTCGTTTGAAGAGCGTCTGGCCATGATGGAAGGCGGTCAAAGGGCGGTAGCTTTTTCCTCGGGCATGGCGGCCATTACCGCCACTTTCCTGGCGCTGCTTGCGCCCGGCGATCATGTGGTGAGCTCGCGTAGTGTGTTCGGCACGACCAATGTGGTTTTTGACAAGTACCTGAAGAAGTTCGGTATTGATGTGACCCTGGTGGATCTCGCTGATCCGGATCAATGGCGCTCGGCCATGCGAGCTGAAACCAAGCTCCTTTACATGGAAACGCCGTCGAATCCCTTGAATGAAATCGGTGATATTGCGGCACTGGCGCAACTGGCACATGAGCAGGATGCTGAACTCGTGGTAGACAACTGCTTCTGCACGCCGGCGTTGCAGAAGCCGTTTGACCTGGGTGCGGACATCGTCATTCACAGTGCCACCAAGTATCTCGACGGACAGGGACGTTGCGTTGGGGGTGCGGCCGTGGGCAGTGTCGAGCGCATGGAGGAAATGCATGGTTTCGTGCGTTCGGCAGGTTCCTGCATGAGCCCCTTTAATGCCTGGGTCTTTCTCAAGGGCCTGGAGACGCTGGGCCTGCGCATGCGCGCACATTCCGACCACGCCCGGCAGCTGGCCCACTGGCTGCTGCAACAACCCGGTGTGCGTCGGCTCCACTATGCCGGATTCGGCGATCACCCTCAGCACGAGCTCGCGGCCCGGCAACAGCACGATTATGGGGCCGTGCTGGCGTTCGAAGTGGAGGACAGCGATGGTCGTTCTGATCGGCAGGCAGCGTGGCGTTTCATCGATTCCACCGAAATTTTCTCGATTACAGCCAACCTCGGCGATGTTAAAAGTACCATTACACATCCGGCCTCCACGACGCACGGGCGTGTGCCGGATGACGAAAAACAGCGCAGCGGCATTTTTGAGAATCTGGTGCGTATCGCCGTAGGTCTGGAAGACGTGGACGATCTCAAGCGGGATCTGGCGCGGGGCATCAAGGCCCTGGGAGGTGACCCGCGTCCATGAGTAAAGTACTGCGCCAATCATTGTCCAGCGTGGCCGAGGTTGTGCTCGGCAAGGACGAGCAGGTCCGGCTGGCCGTTGCTTGTCTGCTCGCGCGGGGCCATCTGCTGATCGAGGATCTTCCGGGGGTAGGCAAGACCACGCTGGCGCAGACCCTCGCCCGGGTGTTTTCCCTGGAGTATCGTCGGGTTCAGTTCACCAGCGATATGCTGCCGGCAGATATTCTGGGTGTGTCTGTCTATGACCCTGACAACCGGGAGTTCCAGCTGAAAGAGGGCCCCGTCTTTACGCAGTTGCTGCTGGCCGACGAGATTAATCGCACCACGCCCAAGACCCAGAGCGCATTGCTCGAGGCCATGGAAGAGCGTCAGGTGACCCTGGACGGAGTGACGCGGCCGCTACCCGACCCCTTCTTTGTGGTTGCTACCCAGAATCCAGTGACCCAGACGGGCACTTTCGCGTTGCCGGAGTCCCAGCTGGATCGGTTTTTGATGCGCATTTCTCTGGGATACCCGGCCCCGGACATGGAACGCGAGCTGCTTGCCGGCGGGGACAGGCGCGAGGTTGGCGAGCGCCTGGAAGGCGTGTTGCAGCCGCAGGATCTGGTCAAGCTTTCGCGCGCTGTGGAGCGGGTCCACGTATCCGAGGATCTGATCGATTATGTCCAGCGGATTCTCGAATACAGTCGCGCCTGCGGCGAATTTGTCTCCGGGCTGTCGCCCCGGGCCGGACTGGGGCTATTGCGGGCGGCCCGAGCCTGGGCGGTGCTGGATTCGCGCGACTACGTCATTCCCGAGGACGTCCAGGCTGTGCTGGGACCGGTCTGCGAACACCGTCTGCAACCCGTGGCTGGTGGCTCGGCGCTCGGGGCGGGGCAGCAGCTTCTGGAGGCCGTGCCCGTCGTACGGGGTAGCTGATGCGCACACGCCTGCGGCAATGGTATGACCTCTGGCTGCGCCGCAGGATACCGCCCGCCCAGCGCGTGGCCCTTGACCGTCGCCGCATTTTCATCTTCCCCACAGGCTATGGTTTTCTTTTCGTAACGATGGCCGCCATGCTTTTCATCGGCGGCATCAATTACGAGAACAATCTCGTCATGGCTTTCTCCTTCCTGCTCACCAGTCTTTTTCTCATGGCCATCCTGCATACGTACCGCAACCTTGTCGGTGTGGTTCTGCGCGC
>CAYPKI010000025.1:4163-10191 GCA_964411265.1 uncultured Alcanivorax sp.
GGAGCCGGGGTTTGCGGGGGGGCGGGGTAGTCTGGAAGTCGTGATCGATGCCGGGGACCGGCGCTGGCATCGCAGTCTCTGGCTGCGCTGGCCGGGCGGGCATCAGCGTGAACTGTCGGTGAGCCCGGGCGAGGAGATCAGCATGCAGCTGGATCTGCCATTGGCACGGCGCGGGCGCATCGATCCGGGCCGGTTGCGCATCCAGACGCGCTACCCGTTGGGGTTGTTGCGGGCCTGGTCGCTGGTGGATCTGGATCACCGCTGTCTTGCCTGGCCACGCCCCCTTGCCGGTGGCAGCTGTCCGGCTTCGGGCGGCGATTCCGACCAGGGACAGCGCAACGCCGACCACGGTAGTGACGATTTTCGGGGGTTGCGCACCTATGTTCAGGGCGACTCGTTGCGCCTGGTGGACTGGAAAGCCTTTGCCCGGGGCCAGGGCCTCAACACCAAGCTCTTTTCCGATCCGGTGGAGGGTCGGCGCTGGCTGGACTGGGACCAGCTCCCGGATCTGGCGCCGGAATACCGCCTTCAGCGTTTGACCTGGTGGGCGTTGGAACTGGATCGCCAGAATTCACCGTACGGACTTGTCTTGCCCGGTGTACTTCTGGACCCCGGGCAGGGGCCCAATCATCGCCGCGTGCTACTCGAGACCCTGGCACTGTACGGCTTGGGGGAGGACGACTGATGGCGCGCGTCTACCAGGTTCCCCGGCACGCCATGATCTGGATGATGCTGGCTGTCGTTCTGGCCGGTTTGCCGCATGTCATCACCGGCCCGGCCTGGCTCGGGGGTCTGCTGTTGGGCGCGGTGCTTTGGCGCTCGTTGATTCATCGCGGCCGCTTGCGCATGCCGCCCCGCGTGGTGCGGCTGACTCTTCTGGGTGCCATGGTCGGCGGTATTTTCTATCATTTCGGCACCCTGTTCGGGCCGACCGCCGGAGTATCGCTGTTGGTGGGCGCTTTCGCGCTCAAGCTGCTGGAGTTGTTCCGCCTGCGCGATGCCTATGTGGTGGTTTTGCTGGGTTATTTCGTGCTGGCCACGATCTTTCTGCATCAGCGCGGTGTTGCCGCCGCCCTCTATGTGCTGGCGGGGCTGGCTACACTGACGGCGGCGCTGATTGGTATCAATCAGCCCGAATCCGGAGGGCGAGCCCGGGAGCATATCAAGCTGGCTGCGGTCATGCTGGTCCAGGCGCTGCCGTTGACTGTACTGCTGTTTCTGGTCATGCCCCGGATCGCGCCGCTGTGGTCCATGGAGACCGAGGAATCGCAGGCCCGCACCGGGATGAGTGACTCCATGGCGCCGGGTGAAGTCAGTGATCTGTCGCAAAACAATGACCTGGCATTTCGCGTGACCTTTGACGACGAGGCGCCGCCCCGAGCCCAGCGGTACTGGCGCGGCATGACCTACACCCGCTTTAATGGCCGCCGGTGGAGGCAGGCTGCACTGGGCGACAACTGGCGCAATCGCGATCTGTATTTCCCGGCCCGTGGTCCGCGTCCCGAGTGGTGGGCGCAATGGCGCGATCAGCGCACCGGCCCCGGCTACGACTACCAGGTAGTCATGGAGCCCTCAAGACGTAAGTGGCTCTATGCCCTGGCTGTGCCTTTCTCCGATAGCGAAAGCGTGGGCGCGGCGCGGGATTTTCGACTGTTGCGCTCGGAGGAGATCGATAGCACCTTTGCCTATCGCGTCACCAGCTATCCGGATATGCCCCGCGATATCCGGTTAACCGAGCGCCAGCGGGAGCGCGCCCTCCAACTGCCGCAGGGCTTCAATCCGCGCACCCGGGAGCGCGCCCGGCAGTGGCGCACAGCCGCGAGTACGGATCAGGCTTATATCGAACGCATCCTCGACTGGTTGGAGGGCGGCGACTTTCAGTATACGCTTCAACCCCCTGAGCTGGGGCGAGATAGTGTAGACGAGTTTTTGTTCGAAACGCGCCGGGGTTTCTGTGAGCACTATGCCTCGGCCCTGACGGTCATGCTGCGTGCGGCGGAGATACCGGCCCGCGTAGTAGCGGGCTATCACGGGGGCCAGATCAATCCACTGGGCGATCATTTGCGCGTGCGCCAGAGCGATGCCCATGCCTGGGTAGAGGCCTGGCTGATGGGCCAGGGCTGGGTGCGCCTTGATCCCACCGCCGCCGTAGCGCCGTCCCGGATCGAGTATGGCCTTGATCGGGCTCTGGAAGAGCAGGGTGGTGAATCCGGCCGTGGCGTACTGGATAACCTGGGCGATTTGCCTCTGATTCTGCAAATGGGGTATTTGTCGGACTATGTGGAATTCGCTTGGTATAAGTGGGTTCGGGGCTATGACCAGAGCGCGCGGCTTGAGCTGCTGGCGAATTGGCTGGGCAAGGTGAACCCGGTGCGGGTGGGGCTGGCACTGGCTGCGGGGCTGGCGATTCTTCTGACGCCCCTCGCGGCCTGGATCCTGCTGCAACGCCGGGCCCCTGGTTTGAGTACCTGGCAGCGCGAGTACTGGCGCATGCTGAATCTCTTGGGCCACCATGACATTCGTGTCCACTCCGGGCTGCCGCCCCGGGAGCTGGTGACTCGAGTGGCGCAGCGCAATCCGCCCGCAGCGGAGGTGCTCGAGGCCTGGAGCCGGGACTATGAGCATCTGGTCTATGGCCCCGACCCGGAGCGCGATCGCGCCGCGCGCCGGCGTCTCCGGCGTGAGCGCGGAGCCGTACGGCGGGCCTTGCGCCGCCGTTAGCGGTGCGACGCGCTCAGCCGGCGTCGCGGATGAGCCCCACGAAGATCCCTTCGACGACCAGATCGTCCGCTGCGACCTTTATGGGTTGATAGCTTTCATTGGCGGGCAGGAGGGTGGCGCTGTTCTCGCTGAGCTTGAGCGTTTTGACAGTCACTTCGTCGTCCATGCGCGCCACCACGATTTGTCCGGAGCGGGCTTCTCCGGTCTTGCGCACGGCGATCAGATCGCCGTCGAAGATCCCGGCGTCGATCATGCTGTCGCCCTGCACGCGCAGCAGGTAGGTTGGCCGTCGCCGGAACAGGTTGGGCGGCACCGGCACCCGGGTTTCAATGTTCTCGACCGCTTCAACGGGTGAACCGGCGGCCACACGGCCCACCACGGGCAGTTCGTCATCGTCCGTGCCCGCGTCCAGCAGCCGGATACCGCGCGAGCGATCATTGTAGAGTTCGATATAACCCTTGCGTGCCAGCACACGCAGGTGGTCGGACGCTGCGTTCTTGGACTGAAAGCCCATGCGCCCGGCCAGATCGGCCCGGGTCGGGGACAGGCCGGTTTCGCGCTGGAAGGCGCGGATCGAGTCCAGCACCTCGCTTTGCCGGGCGGTTAGTGGCATGGTCATGAGGTCTCTCCCAATCAGCAATTAGATTCATACTAACTGAAAGCTGTTTCTTTGAACAGTGTTTTTACGGCCAGTTATCCGAGATTGATCGCGACGACGACAGGCAATACGATTGGTGTGGATCACAGGAAGGAGCAAAGCCCGATGGAGCAAGTCAATCGCACTGACTTTCCGCCCGAGCGCATCCAGCGCCTGGTGTCCGGCATCCCCTTTTTCAACGAGGTGCTGCGCGAGGACCAGGAACAATTTGACCGGCTCATGGAGTTATGCGAAGTCCTGCTGGCGGAGCCTGGCGAGTCCGTGATCCGGCAGGGCGACTCGGACACCTATCTGTATTTCCTGCTGCGCGGCCAGCTGGCCGTGGTGGCACCGGATAGCGAGCATGATGATCAGGTCATCAACTATGTCTCGCCCGGCGAGGTTTTCGGCACCCTGGCCATGGTCCGGGGCACGGCCCGTAGCGCCACACTCAAGGTGGATGACAGTGCCCGGGAGGCCATTTTCGCTCGGCTGGACTATGTCTTTTTCAACAATATCCGGGACTTTTCCACCTTCTCCCTGGATACGAAGTTGGCCTTTTATCGAATGGTGATGAACAACATCCGCTGGACCCTGGAAGTTAACAAGATCCAGAATCCGGATCACGAGCTGGTGGGCAAGTTGCGCAAGGTACCGGTTTTTACCGGGCCCAAGGGGACCCCGGAGGAGCTGGAGTCGCTTTACGAGCAAAGCAATACGCTGGCGGATATTCTTTGCGAGTGGAACGAGATGCCGCCACAGGCACCCAATATGCAAATGACCTGATAGCCGTTATACCTCAGCTTTCGGCGTCCTGGCCCGAGTGGTGATCCACCTTTACGGCAAGGACGTCACAGTGAGCACCCGGGACCACGCCCCGGGCCGTGGAGCCCAGCAAAAGCGACAGACCCGTGCGCGTGTGACTGCCGATCACAATAAGATCCACGCCCAGCTCATCCGCTTTTTCCCGAATGCTCTTCTCGATGGCACCGAGTTCCACATACACATGGGCGGGATCGATTTCAAATTGTTCAGCATAGTCCAGCGCGGTCTTGCGGGCTTGCTCCACGAGTCCGCCCTGGAGGTCGGTCACGTCCATGGGTACGTCGGCACCATAGGCAAGCGCCAGGGGCTCAATTACATGAATGAGATGGAGTCCGGCGCGCTGACCGTGAGCCAGCGCGGCCGAGCGCTCCATCAGGGCGGTGGAATCCTCAGTACAGTCAATGGCGACCAGGATCTTGTCGTAGTTGCCGTTCATGGTGTCGTCCTCTGTCAATCACTTGGGCGGCCGCGCTCCCCGTACTTTCCGGTCACGCGCCCGCATCCGTATCACATCCCCGAAGCGTGCGCAAAGCGGCCGTGTGGCCGCTGGTCGGTGTCGGAAGCGGGGTCATCGGCCTTGACCCGGGTTATGGGGCGCTGTCTAAATAGGCGACCTTTGATTCGCTGAATTGCATCGGATAACCGAATCCCATGGGCAAGTCGCTTGTTATTGTCGAGTCGCCCGCCAAGGCGCGTACCATCAACCAATACCTGGGCGATGACTATATCGTGAAATCCAGCGTCGGCCATGTACGCGATCTGCCGGTCAGTGGCGGTGGCTCCCGAACCACGCCGCAAGAGCGCGCCCAGGAAGCGGCCTATACGCGCTCGCTGCCGCCGGAAGAGCGCGAAAAGCACAAGGCCGAGAAAGCGCAGCGCAAGCTGATTGAGCGCATGGGCGTGGACCCGGATCATGGCTGGGAGCCGCGCTACGAGATCCTGCCCGGCAAGGAAAAGGTCATTGAGGAGCTGCAGCGCCTGGCAGCCAAAGCCGACCGGGTCTATCTGGCCACGGACCTGGACCGGGAGGGCGAAGCCATTGCCTGGCATCTGCGCGATGTCATCGGCGGGGACGACGAGCAGTTCGCCCGGGTGGTTTTCAACGAGATCACCAAGAGCGCAATCCAACAGGCCTTTGAGAAAACGGGCGAACCCAACATGGCTTATGTGTCCGCGCAGCAGGCCCGCCGGTTTCTGGATCGCGTGGTGGGTTTCATGCTGTCGCCCCTGCTCTGGGAAAAGATCGCTCGCGGGCTGTCGGCAGGCCGCGTGCAGTCGGTGGCCGTGGAACTCGTGGTGGAGCGCGAGCGCGAAATCCGCGCCTTCAAACCCGAGGAATACTGGGAGATCCACGCTGACACGCGCCGAGCGCATGACCCGGTTCGGCTCCAGTTGCACCGGTACCAGGGCGAGAATGTGCGCCCGGATAACGAAAGCGACGCGCGCTGGCATCAGCAGGCCCTCCAGGACGCTGCCAGCCTGGAAGTCGTTAGCCGCGAGGATAAGCCCACCAGCTCCAAACCACCCGCGCCTCTGATCACGTCCACATTGCAGCAGGCGGCCAGCACCCGGTTGAGCTTCACGGTTAAAAAGACCATGACCATGGCGCAGCGGCTCTACGAAGCCGGGCATATCACCTATATGCGCACCGACTCCACCAATCTCAGCGAGGACGCCCTGGTAGCCTGCCGTGAGTGGATCAGCGCGGAACTGGGTGAGCCCTATCTGCCCGATCAGCCCAGACGGTACGCCAGCCAAGAAGGTGCTCAGGAAGCGCACGAGGCGATTCGCCCGTCGGATGTGCAGCGTTCGCCCGAGCAGCTCAAGGACATGGAACCGGACGCC
>CAYPKI010000025.1:10201-18748 GCA_964411265.1 uncultured Alcanivorax sp.
TGCGCCTTTATGAACTGATCCGCAACCAGTTTATTGCCTGTCAGATGCCTCCGGCACGTTATCTCAGCACGACGATCACCGCCCGCGCCGGCGAACACGAACTCCGGGCGCGCGGGCGGATTCTGCAGTTCGATGGCTGGACGCGGATCTTGCCGCCCGCTGGACGCAAGGGACCGGAAGACACCCAGCTGCCGGATATCGGCGAAGGCGAGCGGCTACAAATTAAGGATGTGGCGGCCGATCAGCACTTCACCAAGCCGCCAGCGCGCTACACCGAAGCCAGTCTGGTCAAGGAGCTCGAAAAACGCGGCATCGGGCGTCCCTCGACCTATGCCAGCATCATTTCCACCATTCAGGAACGCGGTTACGTGAGTCTGCAGAACCGGCGCTTTTACGCGGAAAAGATGGGGGACATTGTCACCGATCGTTTGGCCGAGTGCTTTCCCGGGCTCATGGACTATGGTTTTACCGCGCGCATGGAAGAGACACTCGACCGCATCGCCGAAGGGGAACTGGACTGGCGCGAGGTGCTGGATGATTTCTATGAGGGCTTCCGTCAGCGCCTGGAAGCCGCGCACGGCGAGGGTGGTGGCAAACAGGCGCGCGATGGCATGCGCGCGAACCTGCCCACGGATACCGACATCGAATGCCCGAGCTGCGGGCGCCCCATGCAGATCCGCAATGGTTCTACCGGTGTCTTTCTGGGTTGTTCGGGCTACAGCCTGCCACCCAAGGAGCGCTGCACTCAGACGCTCAATCTGGTGCCCGGCGAGGAGACGGTCAACGCGGACGATGACGACGAAGCCGAAGCCCACGCGCTGCGCGCCAAGGAACGCTGCCCAAGGTGTAATACCGCCATGGACAGCTACCTGATCGACGAAAACCGCAAGCTTCATATCTGCGGCAACAATCCGGATTGTCCGGGGTATCTGATCGAGCAGGGCGAGTTCCGCATCAAGGGCTATGACGGGCCCACGCTGGAATGCGACAAGTGCGGCGAGGAAATGCAGCTGCGCTCGGGGCGCTTCGGCAAGTATTTCCGCTGCACCAATGAGGCATGCAGCAATACCCGCAAGCTGCTACGCAACGGGGAACCCGCGCCGCCCAAGGCCGATCCGGTTCCCATGCCCAACCTGCCCTGCGAAAAAGTCGACGACCATTATCTGTTGCGCGACGGCGCCTCCGGGCTTTTCCTGGCCGCCAGCCAGTTCCCCAAGAACCGCGAAACACGGGCGCCCCTGATCGAAGAAATTCAGACGGTCAAGGATCAGCTTGATCCGGCGTATCGGTATATTGCGGACGCGCCCGCTGAAGATCCCGCCGGGAACAAGGCGGTGCTCAAGTTCAGCCGCAAGACGCGCGAGCAATATGTCATGACCGAGGATAACGGCAAACCGACCGGTTGGTACGCCTTTTACCAAGACGGGCAGTGGCGGGAAGAACAACGAAAGCAGCCGGCCAAGAAAAAGGCGGCCTCCAAGAAAAAGACGGCCAGCAAGAAAGCGGCTGGCAAGAAAGCCGCTTCGAAAAAGGCCGGATCGAAGAAGAAAGCGGCCACAAAGAAAGGGGCATCCAAGAAGATGGCCGCTAAAAAGGCTGCTACCAAGAAATCAACGGTCAGCAAGAAAACGCCGGCCGGAAAAACCGGCACCGGAGGCAGCTGAGCATGGCTCGCAAACCCCGGGATGCCGAGTCGGGCGGTCTGCGCGAACGCCTTTATTTTGCGCGCCTGTTGCTGGATGAGCTCGATCAGGGTCTGGCTCAGCAGGACTCCAGAGCCCGTCTTCTGGCGCTCCGCGGCGCCGTTTTGAGTCACCTCTACGCGGTCCCCGTGGCCCTGATGCGCCGGTCCGCTGCCCGATACCAGGTGTATGAGGCCGGCGATCTCATCAGCCTTTCCGCGCTTGCCCGGGCATTTGACGACGCGGGCATGGACGTGCCTGAGGCTCGGCTGGTGGAGCAGGCGCGCTCGAGCACGGACGACCCGCTGGCCTGGCTGGACGAGCAAATGCTCGCTGGCTTCGATTCGCCCGGTATGGCCCTGCGGCCCGACCCACCCAGTGAAAACAATGATCTGCTCATGCGCGCCGAAGACGACGATGAGGTTCTGGGCGCGCAGGACCGTGCTCGAATGCGCGACTGCCTGGAGCGGCTAGAACGGCTTCGCCGCGACTGTGAACCGCACGGCGAGGAGTGGTAGGGATGAAGGATTGGCGCGGACGCGAGGCCTGGCGGGCTCTGCGCATGCAGTCGGAACTGGTGGATGGCATCGAACACCTGGGAGGTCTGGGGGATTCCGTTACGGTGTTCGGCAGTGCTCGATCAGACCGGGATTCGGACTGGTATGCACAGGCACAGGACTTGTCGACACGCTTTTCGCAAGCAGGCCTCAATGTGCTTACCGGCGGCGGTCCGGGGGTTATGGAAGCGGCCAATCGGGGCGCACTGGGCCACGGCAGCTGTTCGATCGGGCTCAATATCGAGTTACCCCAGGAGCAGGGCACCAACGCCTATCAGGATCTGAGCCTGGAGTTTCGCTACTTTTTTGTCCGTAAGCTTATGTTCATCAAACATGCCGTGGGTTTTGTCGTATTTCCCGGGGGCTTTGGCACCCTGGATGAGCTCTTCGAGGCGCTGACGCTGGTGCAGACGGGCAAGATCAAGCCCTTTCCCATTGTCCTTATGGATACGCACTACTGGTCCGGACTGGCCGAGTGGCTGCGTGAGCGTATGCTGGCCGAGGCCTGTATCGATGCCCAGGATCTGGATCTGTTCGAGGTCACAGACTCCGTGGACGAGGCGGTGCGCCTCGTACTTGAAGCCTGGCGCCGCCAGCCGGACGACCGCTCGGATAACCTGCCTGATACTCTCTGATGAAAATGGGTCGGTCTTGACCCGCTCGGGACCCGGCACCTCTTGCCTTCCGTCAGTATATGAAATGGGGCCATAAACCACCATCGTCAGGGCTTCATCCGGGGATCCATGCCAAGGGAATTGAAGATCGTTTTTGGGACTGCAGCCCTGGCCGCTTACCCGCTCCAGGCGACGGCCGAGCCAAAAGGCTCGACCGGGGAAGCGCGCAACCGCAGGCTGGAAATTGGCGGCCAGCAGGACCGCCGCGGTTCCGGGTTTCATGATCTGCGCGCGGATCTGCGCATGGTGTTGATTAGCAAGGGCGGCGAAACTTCGCAGCGCCAGCTCGGAATGCGCGTGCTGGAGCGCACGGGGACAAGGAGCGCGACAACAGTCTGATGCTGTTCCGCTCGCCACCGGATGTGCGCGGCATGGCCCTGCTCACCTGGAGCTACAAGAGCCGGAACGACGATCAATGGCTCTACTGGCCGGTGTTGCGCCGGGTCAAAACCATTGCCGCCCGGAACAAATCCGGCGCCTTCAGGGGAGTGAATTTGCGTATAACGACATGCGCGCGCAGGAGTAGAGAAGTACAACGACGAATACCTGCGCGACGAATCCTGCGGGGATGGGCTGGCATGTTGCGGGGTGGCGCGCTATCCGGTGAGCGAGCATTCCGGCTATACGAAGCAGATCACCTGGATCGAGAAAGCGGAGTACGATACTCAAAAAGTGGAGTACTACGACCGCAAGAAAAGCCACTCAAGACCCTGCGGAAGAGGGGTTTCAGCACCATTTGGGCCGTCAGGGGCGCGATGTTTTCACGGCCGGCGCCTTACGCCCTTCGCCGCCCACGCCTTCGTGCAGGCGGAATTTGTCTGGTATTGCTGAGCCGGCCGTCACGGACCGGGTTTCGGACTTTGCGGCGCGCCCCCTCTTTGCCCGATAATTCGCCGGCCGATTGTTATGGACCCGGGCCCGTCGGCGCCGGCAACCAGGGGAGAGATTGTGAGTCAGCAAGCGATTGTGATCAGCGGCACCGGTTTGTGGACCCCGAAGGAAGTCATTACCAACGAGGAACTGGTGGCATCCTTTAACGAATATGTACGGCGCTATAACGAGCGTCACGCCGCCGATATCGAGGCGGGTCACACCATGCCACTGGAACTGTCGGGAACCGATTTTATCGAAAAGGCCTCGGGCATCCGCCAGCGTTACGTGCTGGAGAAAGACGGCATTCTGGATCCGGAGCGACTATGTCCGCGCATCCCCGAGCGATCAGACAACCAGATCTCGGTTCAGGCCGAGCTGGCGCTCAAGTCCATCGAGCCGGCCCTGGAGAACGCCGGCGTCAAGGCTGAAGAGGTGGATGCTGTACTCGTGGCGTGCTCCAACATGCAGCGCCCCTATCCGGCCATGGCCGCCGAGGTCCAGTACTACATGGGCATGGGCGACGGCTGGGGCTATGACATGAATGTGGCCTGCTCCTCCGCCACCTTCGGGATCCAGGCGGCCGTGGACGCGCTCAGCATGGGCCATGCGCGCCGCGTGGTGGTGGTCAATCCGGAGATCTGTTCGGCGCATCTGGCCTGGCAAGATCGGGATTGTCACTTCATCTTCGGCGATGTGAGCACGGCCATGGTGCTGGAACATGCGGAGACCGCCCGTTCCGGGGAAGTGCTGGGCACCCGGCTGCGTACCCAGTTCTCCAGCAATATCCGCAACAACTTCGGTTTTCTCAACCGCTGTGACGACTCCGGCGTGGGTGCGCGCGACAAACTCTTTCGCCAGGAGGGCCGCAAGGTTTTCCGCGACGTCTGCCCGCTGGTGGCGGAGCAGATGAGCAGCCATATCCAGGATCTGGCCCTGGGTCCGCAAGATCTGGACCGTTTATGGCTGCATCAGGCCAATCTGGGCATGAATGAACTGATCGCGAAAAAAGTGCTGGGCCGGGACGCCAGCCGTGAAGAGGCACCCGTGATTCTGGACGACTACGCGAATACCAGTTCCGCGGGCTCCATTATCGCCTTTCACAAGAACAGTGCCGACCTGGGGTCGGGCAGCCACGGGGTGATCTGCTCCTTCGGGGCGGGCTATTCGATCGGCAGTGTCGTGGTCCGGCGGGCAGCGTGAAGGCGGCCGCATCGATACGGTCGTTAACAAATCCGGGATTGTAACAAAGTCCATATCATGGCATCCCATGGGTGTCCCGGACACGGGGTCTCAAACTGGCTCTAGCCGGTTCGAATACTTTGCGAGCATCAGGAGATCTTCTCATGGCAAAATCGAACAAATTCAGCCCGCTGGCCGCCACCGTCAGCGCCGCTTTCATCGCGACAGCCATGGGCACTTCCGCCCAGGCGGCTGAGAACCCCTTTGCTACCACCGAGCTGAACCAGGGCTACCAACTGGCCGACAAGCACAAGGAAGGCAAGTGCGGTGAAGGCAAATGCGGTGAAGGCAAGAAGGAGATGGATGGCAAGAAAGGTGAAGGCAAATGCGGTGAAGGCAAGTGTGGCGAAGGCAAGAAGGACGGCCACGACGACAAGAAGGGCGAAGGCAAGTGCGGTGAAGGCAAGTGCGGCGGTTGATGCCGTGGCTGTAACCGAAGAGGACACCTGAACCATGACCTTGAAGAGTGAAACAATACAAGGCGCCGGTTTGGGGTTGCGGCGGGCCCTGATGGGCCCGCTGTCCTCCTATTCCGGGACGCCGCCGGATTTTCTGGAAGTGGCTCCGGAAAACTGGGTTCGCATCGGTGGAGCGGCCAAACGCCGTTTCCGCGCCTTTACCGAACAATATCCCATGGTGACGCATGGGCTGTCCTTGTCCCTGGGCAGTCCGGCGCCCCTGGATTACGAGCTGCTCGGCGATATCCGCGCGTTTCTGCGCGAGTTCAATATTCAGTGTTATACCGAGCATCTGAGTTACTGCAGCGACCACGGGCATCTCTATGACCTCATGCCCATTCCGTTCACTGAGGAGGCGGTTCACTACACCGCCGAGCGCATTCGCCGGGTTCAGGATTTCCTGGGCGAGCGCATCGCGGTGGAAAACGTGAGCTACTATGCCGCACCTCACCAGCAGATGACGGAACTGGATTTTCTCCAAGCGGTGCTGGAGGAGGCGGATTGCGGTTTGCTGCTGGATGTCAACAACATCCACGTCAATAGCGTCAATCACGGCTACGACAGTGCTGCTTTTCTGGATGCGCTGCCCGGCGAGCGCATTTTTTATATCCATGTCGCCGGTCATTTCGATGAGGCCGAGGACCTCAAGGTGGACACCCATGGCGCGGATGTGGTTGAACCCGTATGGGGCCTTCTCGAGCGCGCCTACGCCAACTTCGGTCCGCTGCCCACCATGCTGGAGCGGGATTTCAACTTTCCTGAACTGCCAGAGTTGATGCGGGAAGTGGACCACATTCGCACGCTGCAACAACCCGTGCTGGGCGGGCGAGTGATCAGCGCATGACGGACCCAGGTTTTCTCCGGACCGAACGCGCATTCGCGGCTCATTTGCGGAATCCGTCGCAGGTTCCGGCGCCAGAGGATATCGAGGACCGCCGGATGCAGATCTATCGGGATCTGGTCTACAACAATGTGGCCAATTTCCTCGAAAGTGGTTTTCCGGTTCTGCGAAGCATTCTGCCCGAGGCGCGCTGGCACGCCCTGGTCCGGGAATTTCTGTCCCTACATGTCTCCGGTTCTCCCTATTTCGTGGATATCCCGGCTGAATTCCTTGATTTTCTGGATGGGGAATTCGAAGCTGCAGACGACGATCCACCCTTTCTGCATGAGCTCGCGCATTACGAATGGATGGAGCTCGTGGTGGATGTGAGTCAAGAGGAAATACCCGACCAAGGGATCGATCCGGAAGGTGACTTGCTTAACGGCGTGCCCGTGGTTTCACCACTGGTGCATGTGCTGGCCTATAACTGGCCCGTCCATCATATCTCCGTGGACTACCAACCCGAAAAGCCGCACGAGCAGTCCGTATGGCTGGTGGTGTATCGCGACACCACCGATGACGTTCGTTTTATGGAAATCAATGCGGTAACCGCGCGCTTGCTGGCGCTGCTGGACGAGGATCAGACGCGCTCGGGGCGTGGCGTACTGGAACAGATCGCTACGGAACTGGGCGCGGCCGATGCCGAGGCCATTATCCGCTTTGGTCAGGAAACACTGGAGAATCTTCGCGCCCGTGATATTGTTCCGGGCACCGTATCTTCAACGGATCAGGGGGAATCATGAACTGGTTGATACTGCAGGCCAATCGTGTGCACGACTGGATCGATGGTCTGGGCAAACTGGATTTTCTGGCATTGCTGGGGCTGCGCCTTTTTCTGGCTCCGGTTTTCATCAGCGCAGGGCTGAACAAACTGAACACTTTCTCCAGCACGGTCCAGTGGTTCGGTAATCCGGAATGGGGCCTGGGGCTGCCGTTCCCCGAGGTGCTGGCGACTCTGGCCATGCTCTCGGAACTGGTAGGCGGTTTTCTGCTGTTGTTCGGCTTGGCGACACGTTATATTACCCTGCCGCTCATGGTGACCATGCTGGTGGCCACCTTCGCGGTTCACTGGGATAACGGCTGGTTTGCCATTGCACCGTCCGACCCCCAGACCAGCATGGCGCAGCCGCTGGCGCAAATCGGTTTGCCCGGCACGGAAGAAAGTCTGGAAAACTCCCGGGAGGTGGGCAAACGCCTGGATGCGGCCAAATCCATCCTGCGGGAACACGGCAACTATGACTGGCTCACCGACAAAGGCAATTTTGTCGTGCTCAATAACGGCATCGAGTTTGCCGTCACCTATTTCCTCATGCTGCTGGTGTTGTTCTTCCGGGGCGCGGGCCAGTTCCTGAGCCTGGACTACTGGCTCCGTAAACGCTTCCGGCTGTGGCGCGATTAATGGCCCGCTCCGGGGCTCGGGCCAAGCGGCTTATCAAAGCTCTACCGTTACTACATGCACTGCTCGGGTTGCTGGGGTTGGCGCTTGTCAGTGGCTGTGCGCATCGCTTAGCGGAGCAGGACCTGGACCCGGATCCCTGGGAAGGGGTCAACCGCAAGGTGTTCGCCTTCAATGATACGGTGGATCAATACGCCTTACAGCCCGCGGCGCGCGCCTATCTGAAGGTGACTCCCGGTTGGCTGAATGAAGGCATCAATCGCTTTTTCGGGAACCTGGCGGATCTGCGCAGCGGCATCAACAGCATGTTGCAGTGGCGCTGGTCGGTAGCCGGTCAGAACATGGCCCGGTTCACGGTAAATTCGACGCTGGGGGTGGGCGGATTCTTCGATGTGGCCTCCGAAATCGACCTGGCGCGCTCCGATCAGGATTTCGGGTTAACACTGGCACGCTGGGGCTTTGCGAGCGGGCCCTACATCGTCCTGCCCCTGATGGGGCCCGCTACGCTACGGTCTACCGGCGGACGAGTGCCGGATTACTGGTTGTGGGCGCCCAATTACATCGAAAACAATCCTGTCAGTTATGGCCTAACGGCCTTGTCGCTGCTGGATGAGCGGGCACGACTGCTGAGCCTTGAAGATGCGATCGTAGGGGATCGGTACACTTTCCTGCGGGATACCTGGCTGCAGAACCGGCGCAGCAAGCTGGGCGTTGCACCCCGGGAGGATAATTTCGGCGAAGAATTCGAGCCCGCCGGGGATGATGGCTGGTAAGCCGGATCAGTCCCC
>CAYPKI010000026.1:0-4076 GCA_964411265.1 uncultured Alcanivorax sp.
CTGGTCCGCAACTTCCTGCAATCGGCCCACCAGGGGCTCGTTGCCGCGGGCGACAAAACTGGCGAAATCCCGGCGCTGGCGCAGGCCCAGCGCGAGCGGCAGCTGAGGCGTGGTGTCTTCCGAAGCCATCAGGAACCGTTCCAGCAGAACTCCAGCGTGGACTTCCGCTGCTTGGCCTCTGTTTCCGCACCTGCGGAATCCGTGGCTCCGGGTTCGTCCGTACGGGCCGATACCGCCGCCAGAGCCCGATCGTCTTCACAGCTACCCAGCCCGGGCAGAAGCTTGGCCAGGCGTTCCAGCTTGGTCGCCGGGCCCGCAAAGCGCGCCTGAAACCCGGCTGTCTGCCCCTCCAGATGTCGCAACTGTATGCTGCGCATGCCCGCGAGTCCGCCCAGGAAATTCTGGAGCCGGTTCCAGTCCTGCAGCCGAGCGAGATCCTTCACACGGATGTCGATGTCTCGTTCGCGCTCGCCCCGCACGGCATACAACCCCACCAGATAATCGGTCATCCCGTTGACCCAGTCCCGGACGCCCTGCTCCAGCCGCGACACCGTCAAGGTATTCCCGGTCCGCTCTTCGCCACTGTCGAGAAGGCGCCAGCGCAGGCGGGCTGAATCCCCGGTATAAAGCACGGCTGTTGCGGCGAGGGGTGTGTCATACCGCTCCGAGGCTTGTCGCACGGGTTCGTCAAAACGACCGCGGATATCGGCTGCCTGAATCACGCTGCGGTCGTCGCTATCCATGCGCGGCAGTACAATCGGGAGCCCTCGTTCCCGGGCCGCCTCTTCCAGCAGTGTGCGCACGCGGTGATTGCTGTCACGCCCGAGCAGTTCACCGGAGGTCGGCTCCTGTACCACCAGCCAGATCAGCACGGCGGGCCGGTTTTCGTCCCAAACGGGGGCATTGATTTCACCCAGACGCTCGAGCAGGCCGGAGACGTCAAAGCGGGCCTGCAACTGCAAGGTCTTTTCGTCATCCCCGGAAGATTGATCTGGGTTCTCCGCGTCGATTTCCCGATAACTGTATTGCGATACCCACTGGGCCGGACTGCCTGACCGCAGGCCCTCCAGCGAGGCCAGCCGGGATGGATCCGCCGAACCGGTCAGACGAATCAGCACGCGATCCAGGCCCTCCCCAAGCGCGTCCCGCCGGGCACCGGGCGTTCGGCCGGGCACTTCCAGCTCCACACGGCCGAGCTCCGGCTCGGGCGCGGACACCGCCGGAGCCGGAACGAACAATACCAGCAGCGCGAGCAGGGGCAGCATTCTCATGAAATCACCGGTTATCGAAAACGAAGCCCATTATCCACAAATGCCGCCGGGCCGCGAACCGGTCACGGATGGCGGGCAGGCGGTTGTGCGACAAACTGCTAGAATGGCGCGCCTGATCTGCTGGGAGGCCGCATGACTGACAACCAATCGTCCCTGAGCTACCGCGACGCGGGTGTGGACATCGACGCCGGCAATGAACTGGTGCGCCGCCTGGGCGCGGTGGCCCGCTCTGCCACCCGTCCCGAAGTGATGGGCGGACTCGGGGGCTTCGGCGCCCTGTGCCGCCTGCCGGCGGGCTACCGCAACCCGGTGCTGGTGGCCGGTACCGACGGCGTGGGCACCAAATTGCGTCTGGCGCTGGAGCATGACCGTCACAACACGGTCGGCATTGATCTGGTGGCGATGTGCGTCAACGACCTGGTGGTGGGTGGCGCGGAGCCGCTATTTTTTCTGGATTACTACGCCACCGGCGAACTGGATGTGGACACCGCCGAGCGGGTGGTGACCGGCATTGCGGAGGGCTGTCGCCAGTCGGGCTGCGCGCTGAGCGGTGGCGAAACCGCGGAAATGCCCGGCATGTACAGCGACGGCGACTATGATCTGGCCGGCTTCTGCGTGGGCGTGGTGGAAGAAGACGGCATTATCGACGGTCGCGCTGTTCAGCCCGGTGACCGCATTATCGGCCTGGCCTCGTCCGGGCCCCATTCCAACGGCTATTCGCTGATCCGGCGGATTCTGGAGCGCGCTCAGCCGGACGAGGAGCTGCTGGAAACCCTGCTAGCCCCCACCCGCATCTATGTGCCGGCGCTGCTGGCACTGACGCGGGCGGTGCCGGTACACGCCATGGCCCATATCACCGGCGGCGGGCTCGAGGAAAACCTGCCCCGGGTACTGCCCGACGGCGTCCAGGCACGCCTGGACGGCGACAGCTGGCAGTGGCCGCGCGTGTTCCGCTGGCTGCAGGACACCGGCGCCGTGACCACCGAGGAGATGCTGCGCACCTTCAACTGCGGCGTGGGCATGGCCGTTGTCGTGCCCGAAACGCATGCCGAACAGGCCCTGGAGGAGCTGGCGGCCGCCGGCGAGCAGGCCTGGTCTCTGGGCCGCATCGAGGCGGGCACGGGCGAAGCGCGCGTAGTCTGGGCGGGAGAGCCGGCATGAGCCACCGGATCGCGGTGCTGATCAGCGGCGGCGGCACCAACCTCCAGGCCATTCTGGATGCCGTCGAGGATGGCAGCCTGCCCGCCACCGTGACCCTGGTGGTAGCCAACCGGGCGGACGCGGGCGGGCTGGAACGCGCCCGGGCGGCCGGTGTCGCCACGGCCGTGGTCAGCCACCACGACTATCCCGACCGGGACAGCTTTGACCAGGCCCTGATCGAAACCATTGACCCAGCCGAGCCGCACACTTTGGCACTGGCGGGGTTTATGCGGATTCTTACCCCCGGTTTCGTGGCCCATTACCAGGGCCGGCTGTTGAACATACACCCCTCTCTGCTGCCGCGGCACCCGGGCCTGCACACCCATACAAGGGTTCTGGAAGAAGGCGATGAGGAACATGGCTGCTCGGTGCATTTCGTAACGGAGGAGCTCGACGGTGGCCCTCTGATAGCGCGGGCGCCCGTTCCCGTGTACGCGAACGATACCGAGACGAGCCTGTCGAAACGCGTAGCCGAGCGGGAACACAGACTTTACCCGCGCGTACTGCGCTGGCGCGCCGAGGAGCGGTTGTGGCTTACGGATGCGGGTGCGGAGCTGGACGGTCACTTGCTGGACGCGCTGGGCCGTGAGATGACCGAGGACAACCTCTAACCAATAGTGATACCGCACCGGCGCATGACGTACAGGGAAAATACAGCTGATGAGGAAAGCCCGAGCACCGCGAACCGCGAAGCAAACCAAACCAGGACATGAGAGTTTCGCGCGGGCGCGCCGCGGATGGTGTGCTTGCGCGCTGACCGGGCTTTTGATGCTCGCCGCCGGCAGCACTGCCGCCGAAACGCTGAAGCCCTTCGAGGCTCAGTACCGGATCAGCGTGAGCAAGATCCCTACCCCGGTGGAGGCGACCATGTCACTCCAGCCCGTGGAAAAATATCCGGGCATGTACCGCATGAAGCTTGTCATCGACTCCTGGCTGCTGAGCAATCGCGAGGAAAGCGTTTTTGCCTGGCGCGACTGCAAACCGCGCACGGATCACTATATTCACGAATTCGAGGGACTGGGTCGGCACCGCTGGCACCACATGAATTTTTTCCGCCATCCGCCTCGCGTTGTAAATGAGTCGCAGGAAAAAACTACCGAATACAAGATCGAGAAAGACACGCTCGACGAGCTGACGCTACTGCTCCATGCCGGCTGTGCGCTGGAAAACGGGGCCGAGCGGTACAAGGGCAAGGCCGCCTATGGCGACGAAGTTGACGAACATCACATCAAGGTGACCGACCGGGAGACCCTGGACACGCCTGCCGGGCGGCTGAAAACCCTGGTCGTGAAGAAACAGCGTGACGAGGACAGCCAGCGGCGGACCCTCTTCTGGGTAGCGCCGGCCCTGGATTACATGGTCGTGCGCGCCAAACATATCGAGAATCCGGCCTTGTTCGGCGAACTCATCATGACCGACTACGAGGGGCCCGGCGCAGAGGCTGCCGGTCAAAGCGCGGCTAAGTAACGACGGGCCGCCCGGTGCGAGGAAACGCCACTAGCAGGCTGTTGAAAAACCCGTTGCGTACTCAGGCTTTCCGGCCGGTTTGCAATCGAGGCACCAATTTTGAAGGCGTGTGGCTACCCGTCGAACAATGGCAACGAT